>CAZJOS010000193.1:0-4930 GCA_964547655.1 uncultured Christensenellaceae bacterium | reverse complement strand
GCGTAATCCTTATGCATATCGTCCGCTCATCGGGCAGAAACTAAGTAAGTACTGATTTAATGAGAGCTATAAGATTTGTGAGGAAATTTGGCGCCTGCCAGGGAGCAAAAACGAAGGAATAGCAGCGCTATTTTGGAGTTTTGGCGACACAGGCAGGCGGTAAATTAACCACAAAGATATTGCACGAATAAATCAGTGTTTCCTTAATGAGATCATTACGGGGAGCTTTTATGCCAAACGCAGAGGACAAACAAAGCATAGATGAAAAGGACAGGCTTATAGAAGGAGAGTTTACTTCCGAGAATATCAAGAAGATATTTTCGGAAAGCTCCGATCTTGTGCACCGTGACATATTCATCAAAGACCGCGAAGACCTTAAAGTCACGCTCTTTTATATAGACGGCATGGCGAACGATAAGATGATAGGCGACAACATAGTATTTCCGCTTGCGAGAAGCAGGTGGTACGACGACTGCAAAACTCAGCAGCAGGCGTACGACCTCTCTGTAAACGGAGGCGTCGAAGCCGCCTCGGTTAAGACTGTCAAAAACCTCAAAGAAGCCATAAACCTGATGCTCGTCGGCATGACGATACTCGTTTTCGATAAGATAAAGAACGGGTTCGTAGTAAACACAATAGGTTTCATTGATAAAAGGGGCATATCCGCGGCCACTGAGGAAAATACATACCGCAGCGGCAAAGACAGCTTCGTGGAAACGCTCCGTACAAACACCGCCACGCTTCGCAAAAAGATAAAGAGCCACAACTTTGTAATAGAAGAAGACAGCGTAGGAAAACAGAGCAATACGCGCTACGTCATAGCTTATATGAGCAACATCTGCAACGAAGATTTTATAGCGAAGGTAAAAAAGAGTATCGATAATATAGACCAGGACAAGGTGATGACGATACGCGACATATACTCAAACATAGTAAAGGAAAAGTACGTACCGTTCCCTACCGCTGTAATCACCGAAAAGCCGGACGTCTGCTGTATGAGCATTCTCGAGGGTAAGATAGCCGTAATAATCGACGAGCTACCCTACGCGCTGCTGCTGCCCGCGGTTTTCGGCGACTTCTTTCAGGCTTCTGCCGATTACGGCGAAAACTTTCTTGTTGCCTCGTTTTTCCGGATAATACGGTACGCATGCTTTTTCATAGGAATGCTGCTTCCCGGTTTTTTCGTCGCGATAACCACATTCCATCCGGGCATGATTCCTTACAGCCTCGCTATAAAGATAGCCGCCTCGCGGGCGGGCGTGCCCTTCAGCATGATACTCGAAGTGCTTATAATGTCGTTCGCGTTTTTTGTGCTTGTACAGGCAAGCATGCAGATAAGCCGCGCGATAGGCGCTACCATATCTATTGTCGGCGGCCTGGTACTCGGTCAGGCGGCTATAACCGCCGGCATAGTCTCCCCCGCGACCATAGTAGTCGTCGCGACATCGTCCATCTGTTCCATGGCCGTTCCCAACAAAGAGGTGAATTCTTCTCTATGGCTTTTTCAGCTGATGTGTACGCTGCTGTCCGCCTTGTTCGGGCTTATAGGTATGGTATTAACGCTGCTTGTCGTATTCTTCCTGCTCGCTAAACTCAAGCCGCTCGGCGTTCCTTATCTTTCCCCGTATACTACCACTAAATCGCTCCAGCTTGACGATTCCATAATTAAATTCCCGGAAAGCTGGATAAAAAAGAGGCCTATGTACCTTAACCCGAAAGACCAACGGAAGGCGCGCTGATATGAAACGAAAGATTACTGCCTTAGCGCTCGCCATATTTATTGTTCTTGGATTTGCAGGCTGCTCTCTGCCCGAATCTTATCCTATCGAAGATTTAATGAATATTCTCGTCGCCGGGCTCGACGTCGAGGGCGAAGACATCGTGCTTACAGTCTATGTAGATACGATCAAGGGAACAAAGCCGGGAGAAGAAGAAGTATCGTACAAGCTTTTCACCGCAAAAGGAAAGACGGTATTCGAAGCAAAAAGGGCGCTCCATGCGTTCGTGGAAAAACGCGTATCGTGGTTCCACACAAAATACCTTATAGTGGGCGAAGAGGCGGTAAAGCAGGATATAGACGATATATTCAGCTTCTTTATGGAAGACGACGAAACGAGGCTGCTCTACCGTATCGCCGTATCCAAAGGCATGAAAGCGCAGGATTTTCTTAAAAAAGCCGGAGGCATCAAGGCCCCGCTCGCCGACTATCTCGACACGCTGTTCCGCGAAGCGGAACGCACCGGCATGTCGCGCGAGATACATCTTTTAAACTATGCATCCTACCGCGAGATACCGTGGGTAAGCGTATATATACCGACTGTTGAGCTGATAACTAATCCTGCGGGTGAAAGCGAAGCGGGAAGCGAAGGCGGCAAAGAGGGCGGCGGCTCTTCTGAAAAAAAGGAGGAAGCGTATCTTGTAAAAGTCGAGGGTTTCGCGGTGTTCGACGAGGACAGGCTGGCGGGATATCTCGACAGATATCTCGCAAGAGGGCTCAATTTTATAAACAACGAGGTCAGAGGTACAGTGATTTCGGTTAACGATAAAGACGGCAGCAAAGCGGCTCTTGAGCTTAAGCAAAGCGAAACAAAAATAGCGCCCGATTTTGATACTATGTCCGTCGAAATATATGTAGATATAAAGTCCAATATAGTAGAATTCACCGATATAAGCCCGCTTAATGAGCAGGATATGATGTATGTCGCACAGCAGCAGAACGAGTACGTCTGCGGCGAGATCGCGCAGACCGTATCAGCCCTGCAGAAGATGGGCTGCGACCCCGGCTTTATTATGGACGAATTCTACCACAAAGATCCTGTAAAATGGCAGGGCATGAAAGATAACTGGAAAGAGATCTTTTCAAAGCTTAACGTTAAGGTAAAAGTAACGACAAGAATACTCAACGTTTACGAGATAACCGATGCTGTCGGCAAGGGCGGTGATTGAGCGTGCTTATTGTACTTATAATTTTGCTCGCAGTCTCGTTCTTCGAACTGCGAAGCCTTATCAAAGCTAAAGAAAAGAAAGAGGCCGTTCTTTATATCGCACTGGCTATATTTGCAGCCGCTGTGGGAGTGTTCATGATGCTTATCCCCGACTTTATGAGCTTTTCCAGAATGATACTGAAACTATTCGATATCAGCTGACAGGAGGAAAAATGGTAAATACAAAAGATGAAAAAATAACGCTGCTTCAGGCATTTCTTATTTATATCGTGATAATACATACTGCTATGCTCCGGTATATATCGGCCGCAACGGCGGAATCCGCCGGTCAGGCCTCCTGGCTCTCCGTTATTGTCTGCCTGATAGCGTTCATCCCGGTTCTGTATATGTTGGGCAAAACGATGATCAAATTTCAGGGGCACTCTTTCCACGATATACTCTTAAGCGTCTTCGGCAGATTTATTGGGAAAACATTGTCGATAATGTATCTCTTCTGGGTTATATCGCTCCTGGGCCTTTATTCAAGGTATGCGGCCGAGGCGCTTACGTCCACCATATTCGTACAGGCAGATACAAATCTTCTGTTGTTTATTATTTTACTTCTGACAGGAATTGTGCTTAGGTGGGGCTTGTCTGTAATCGCGCGCATAAACAAGTTGATTTTTGTTTTTGTGGTAGCAAACATAGCGATCGTACTTTTCTTTTTGTTCCTGCATTTCAGGCCCGACTATGTTACTCCAATAAGCACGCTCGATATAGCCCCGGTGCTTCAATCGACGGTCTATCCGCTTGCCATATATGCCTATATCACCCCTCTGTTCATATTTAACGATAAAATTGCGTACGGCAGGAAAAACGCCGGTAAATTCGTATTTATGACCAGCTTCATTACTGTAAAACACTTATTGATAATGCTCGCTATTATCGGCATGCTGGGAGCCCCGGTCGTTGCCAAGCTCAAACTGCCGTTTTTTACAGCGGTACAAAACATATCCGTGTTCGATTCTTCCGCGGGGCTCGACTCGCTGTTTATGTCTATACGCACAATGGCCGATTTTACGCTGGTAGCGTTTTTCACATATTGCGTTTCGCGCCTTATTAAAAACATATTCGATCTTAAAAGCGACACGCCCCTGCTTACGCCCATACTGGCGTTTACGTTCTTTTTTGCGCTTTATTACACCCGGTCAATACTCGGGCTCGCTTTATTCTCAAGGTACATAGTGCCGTATATGAATATCGCGTTCGGCCTGGCTTTACCCGTAATCCTTTTCGTTACCGCAAAAATAAGAAAGATGATTTAATTTATACCTTATGATATAATAAATATGCAAAACAACCATCATATAAGTATATAACTCACGTATCACTCCGGTGCAGGGCATCTTTAGTTGCGGCGATCTGTTTTATTGTCTCCTGAAAGCTGAGGCTTTTCGGGCATATGAGCCAAAAGGGCATAGCCCTTTTGGCATAGGAGAAATCATATGAACAACAGACTGCGCGTGCGGCCCGCCGGCACGGCGGACACTAAAGTTTTGGAAACGCTTGCGAAAGAGATATGGGAGCGGAACTACTCTCCCGTCATCGGCAAATCGCAGGTAGATTACATGCTGGAAAAATTCCAGTCGCAGAGCGCCATAGAAAGCGATATGAAAAGCGGCGTAATATTCTATATAGCCGCGTTCGACGATATCCCATGCGGATACAGCGCTGTTAAAAAATACGAGGCCGGCATATTTATAAGCAAGCTCCATATCAGGAAAGGTTACGGCAATAAGGGGGTAGCGCGCGCAATGCTCGACACCATTAACACTTTTGCCAAAAAGATAAAGGCAAAGCGCATATGGGTAACCTGCAACCGCCATGACGCGGGCTCGCTCGACACATACGGGCGGTTCGGGTTCATCATTGCAGACGCGCGCCCGAAAGAAATAAACGCGGGTATCAATTCAGGGGATTATATACTTGAGAAAAAGCTGGTCTGA
>CAZJOS010000192.1:0-4957 GCA_964547655.1 uncultured Christensenellaceae bacterium | reverse complement strand
CCCTTCGAGGGGAGCTGACGCCGCAGGCGGCTGAAGGGTGGTAGGTGAAGGCAAGACGTGATAAGCCACATTTATTTATAGACGTTAAAAGAGACGGCTGTTTCGCCGCCTCCTTTTGATAATAAGTTTATTGGTATTTTGGAGGGTATTGCTGTATGTTTTGCTGCATGTTTGCGTAGCTCCTGTTTTTTGAGCCTCCCACAATGTATAGTATAGGGAGCACTATCGAAGGGAGGCCGGGGAAATTTGTTATCTCATAACCCGGCGCATACATGCCAAGCGACATCAGCACGACGCATATTATCATAAAAGGTATCATCACCGAGCCGGCTATTATGAAGAAACGCGCGGCAGATGTGTCGTCGTGTTTCTTAACGCCGATTATGCCCACCGTTATGGGCGCAAGGCACCCGAGTATGAGCCCGATTACAGCTCCGGCATCCATCCTAACATCATAAGACGAAATAAAAACAAGCTGAAAGAGAATGCTCAGGCAGCCCGATATTATAAACAGTATACCTGTGACTTTAAGCATTTTCGACCCGGGCACGACCGCGTAATAGGGCTGGTAAGGCTGATAGTTCTGGTATGGCTGATAGGGCTGATACGTTTGATTAGGCTGATACGGCTGATACGGCTGCGCCGGTGTCTGAGGGTATGCCGGCTGGGCCGCTCCGTCCGACATCGGGGCGCCGCACTTTGAACAGAACTTTGAGCCTTCGCCTGTTTCAGCGCCGCACTTTGAACAATACATGGTTTTCCTCCTTAAAATGATTTATGATCTATAATAAACAGAAACTTCGTTTTCGATCAGTGGTTTAAAAAGAGTATATATAGATGTATATTAAAACATGTATTCAGATATCAATATTTTACTTATTAATCCACATTATTTCACAAAACCTCATATTGCGCAATAAAAATATTTCTTTTACAGAATCCGTTTAAAGGTTTTCCTCAGGCTCATTTTCTTTTTTCGGCTCGGCGGCAAGGCCTGCCGCTTTTCTTAATTCTTCGGTAAACTTGATATAGGTTGCGGGCAGATCTCCGGCATATTTAAAGGATAACACCTCCGGTTCCCCGGTGCTTCCCGACTTATAGTTTATTACAAAGTAGGTTTCGTATTTTGTTTTTGTTTTTGTTCCGGTGCCCGACATCCCCCCTACTATAGCGCCCAGCGGCCCCAGCAGCAGGCCGCCGGCGGCGGCGCGCCCGACCACACTCTTAGATTTTTCAATTATCTCTTTTTCGGTGATGCGCCCTGCGTTAGTTATTTGGTTATACGCCAGGTATACCGACTTATTCTTAAAGAGCCGCTGCTCTATCTTCAATTTTCCATCGTTTTGAAGAGTCAGCCTCACCGGCATGCCGCTGTTTATAGATTTAATACCATCCACCATCAGAAAATTAGAATAACGGTTTCCTTCCTTATCGATACAATTAAATACGCCCATAATCTGCTCCTTTCTGTTTACAGTCAATTATATAATACAATTTAGATACAGATATTTCAAGCTTTTAAGCCGGTTCTTTGTTTCTTGCCCTGCAGCCAAATATGGTATATAATGCAGTCCAATAACGGTAAGGATGTGAGCCTATGCATGTATTCATAGTGTACTGCCATCCAAGCGAACAAAGCTTTACATGCGAAGTGAAGAACGAGTTTATCAGGGGCCTTGCGGACGGCGGGCACAGCTTCGAAGTATCTGATCTTTATAAGATGGGCTTTAACTCTGAGTTTTCGGAAAAAGAATACCTGCGCGACGCGTTTTATATTGAGGGCGGCGACATCGATGAAGACGTGCTCTGTGAGCAGCGAAAGATAGAAGCGGCCGGCGCGATAGCGTTCATCTACCCTGTTTTCTGGACGGAAGCCCCCGCGAAGCTGGTGGGCTGGTTTAGCAGGGTATGGACGTGCGGCTACGCCTACGGGCCCAGCCCTTCCATGAAGCGGCTAGAAAAGGCGCTTTTCATCGCAATAGCGGGAAAGATTATAGACGCCCTTAATGAGACCGGCGAAGCGCAGGCTATGGAGACGGTGATGCTGGGCGACAGGATAAGGGACCGGGCAAAAATAAAAGAGATGGTGATACTGGACGGCACGACGCGCTTTGATATGGAGACGCGCAGCGCGAAAACAGCTCTGCATTTAAAAAGGGCTTACGAACTCGGGAGAAATATTTAAAACAGGCTTGTTTAATATAAAACCCCTAAATCATGCTGAAAAGTAATTATTCCTGTTTTTCCGGCTAGAATATATTCAAAACCACTTTAGAAGAAGGGATGAGATCATGGGCAGCAAAAGCACTATGGGCAATCTGATGGAAGCGTTTTCGGGAGAGTCGCAGGCCAACAGGAAGTATACCGCGTACGCGAAAAAGGCGGAGGAAGAAGGAAAGAAGAACGCAGCGAAGCTGTTTCGCGCGGCAGCCGACGCCGAAGCGATACACGCTCAGAAGCACTTCGAGGCCGCCGGGATGGTAGACAATACTTCCGATAACTTAAAGGACGCTATCGCGGGCGAGACCAACGAGTATAAGAGCATGTATCCTGATTTTATTATCACGGCGGAGAACGAGGAGCATAAAAAGGCGCTTACGACGTTCAACTTCGCCATGAAAGCGGAAGAGGTGCACGCGCGGCTATATGAAGAGGCTTTGCGCGATATAGACAAAACAGGAGAAGTCTTCTATTACCTGTGCCCCGTGTGCGGCAATATAGAGAAAGCCGTACCCGGCAGGTGCCCCATATGCGGTGCGCCCGGCAGCAGGTTCATAAAATACTGAACGAAAAGAGGGAGCAGCATGGCGGAATATACACGTGTAAGCGGCAGGGATCTCGGCGATATCAGGATGTTTACATTGAGCACGTGCGGCTGGTGTAAAAAGACAAAGGCATTCTTAAAAGAGCGTAATATAAATTTCTCATACATCGACGTCGATCTTCTCCCGCCCGGCGAACAGCAAGCCGTTCGCGAAGAGCAGCTTGAGTACAACCCCGCAGGCTCATATCCCACTATTGTTATCGACTCCGATTACTGTATAGTGGGATACGACGAGAGTAAGCTTAAGCAGCTTATAGGCGAATAGCATGGACGAGCGCTTAAAAAAACGCCTCGAGAAGCTGAAGAAAGACGCGCAGGCAGGCGGCTATAAACTCAACCCCGACGAAGAGTTCGTAGAGGGGCTCGCCCAAGGGCTGCTTGCCAACAGCGACCGCTACGGAATAGAGAGCTGCCCCTGCCGCCTCTTAACGGGCAAGCCGGAAGACAACCTTGATATCGTCTGCCCCTGCGTTTACCGCGACGACGACCTTGCGGATTACGGCGCCTGCTTTTGCGCGCTTTATGTAACTGACGGCGCGAGCGGACAAAAACAGGTGCCCGAGCGCAGGCCGCCCGCAGGCGAGCGGGCAAAAAAGAAGCGGGAAGAAAGTGCGGTTCCCCCGTCTCTTGCCTATCCCGTTTATCGCTGCGGCGTATGCGGATACCTCTGCGCCAACAACAACCCTCCCCGCGTCTGCCCCATCTGCAAAGCCGGGGCGGAGAGGTTCGAAAGATTCATATAATATTGGAATTATTACCGTACGAATATTATAAACCGGACAAGCCGGTGATTTGATATGCCTTATTCCTTACTGATACCTGACCGTTCCAGCGCCTGTATGTACTCCTCTTTCGTGTCCATGTCGAAAAGGCAGCCGCTTGCGGCCTCAACAACTGCGGCCTCGTCCTCAAACCGCGCAAGCGCTTCTTTAAGGCCGCCTTCCCCGGAAAACCCCAATATCTCGCCTATAAGCTCCGCCGAAAAAAGCGGCGGGTGTCCCTTTTCGCCTTTATGGCGGGGGTAAACTATCTTCTTTCCGCTTTCACTGAATTTCTTCAAAAGCTCTTCGAGAATTTGAGGCGTTATGAGCGGGCAGTCGACGGGCAGCAGATAAACGGCGTCAGCCGTCCGCTTTACGGCTTTTAGCCCTGCCTTTACAGAGGTGAACATGCCTTCTTTATAATCGGGGTTATATACCGTTTTTACGGGGTATGCCTTTACCGCCGCCTCGACTTTGGGCGCGTCGTGGCCGGTAACAATAAACACGTCTTTAACGCCGGCGTCTAAAAAGCATCTTATCTGCCGCCCTATGAGGGTCTCTTTTCCGAACTTAAGCAGCGCCTTTGTCTCACCCATGCGAAACGACAGCCCCGCGGCGAGTATAACGCCCGCCGCAGCGTGCTTTGTCTTTTTCTCTTTCATTTATCTCCCAGGCTTTGGCTGAGCATTTCTTTCAGTTCCGCGTATACGCCGTCCCTGTTCTCTTCCGTTACTTCCATAGTTATAACGGAAGGATGGCTGGATATCTTCTTAAGGAACGGCTCGGGCTTTCGTTTCAGCACGCCTATAACAAGTATGTCTTCATCGAGTATTTCCAATACCCTCTTTTGAAACTTACCTGCCCGCGCCTCCATGAATCCGAGTTCGTCCATAACAACGATCTCAGGCTTCCCGCTGAACGTAAGAAGCCCTACCCCGATATTATCAAACACCTCGCTGTATGATTCCCATCTCCCGTCCGAATAGGAATAGGCAATCCTGTTGTCCTGATCAAATTTCCCGCCGGGCGCGCCAACGATAAAAAAATCGCATCTGCCTTCGGCGCCCGCCGGGCCTCTTACAGTGAGAAAACCCGACGGCTTGAGCTTAAGCTCGTCGAGCAATCTTTTTATTATGGTCGATTTTCCGGCGCCACGGCTGCCGTACAGAAACACCTTCACTTAAGCTGCACTTCCCATGGTTTTATGCCTGCAGATCTTTTTTGCTCTGCGCTTTGAGCTGCCTTAAGATCGCGGATTCTTTCATCTTCGCCGCAACGGGTATCTGCATGACGGCAAGCGCGATAAGGAATATCATTGACCAGATAACGGCGCCCCCCGCCGCTCCCTGTATCACTTCGAAAAGCACGACGA
>CAZJOS010000191.1:0-4992 GCA_964547655.1 uncultured Christensenellaceae bacterium | reverse complement strand
ACGACTGGATAGAGCTGTACAACGGCTCTGACAGCGATATCGACCTTGCGGGGTACGGGCTGTCCGGAAATAACGGCATAGAATGGACTATTCCGAAAGGAACGATAAGACCGAAAGGGTATTATGTGATTGAGGCCTCGGCCGCAGCCATGCCGGAAACTGATATTGCCGGTTTCGGCATATCTCCCTCAGGAGAGACTTTAGCTTTATATGACCCGAGCGGCAGAATAATAGACGTTTTTAAAACGGGAGTGCTGGAGCCCGGTATTACAAGCGGAAGAACTGATAACGATGAGGAAAGAGTATTTTTCGGCGACCCGACCAGGGGCGCAAAGAATTCGGCGCAGCATTTAAGCGGTTATGTGCAGAAACCTTATTTTTCAGAGACCGGCCTCTACGAGTCGAAACCTTTTCAGCTTAATATAACGTGCGATACTCCGGGCGCTAAGATATATTATACGACCGACGGCTCGGTTCCTGACAAAAACTCCGCGATATATACCGCCCCGATCACTATAAGCTCGAATACGCCCATAAGGGCCGCGGCATATGCCGACGGGCTTTTGCCCAGCGCAGTAAGCACCGCGACATATCTTTTCGACTCTCCCCATACCCTTCCGGTCTTTTGCATAAACGGAGAACCTAACGAAGTTAAAGAAATACTCGATACGGACAACAGGGCTTATAGCCGTGAATTTGCCGTCAACGTAGAATATTATGAGACGGACGGGACATTGGGCGTTTCTTTCCCGTCGGGGTTCACAACAAGCGGAAGAGCGTCCATAGTATACCCTCAGAATTCACTCCGGATACGTTTGAGAAGCGCATACGGGCAAAAGAATGTGATTTACCCGTTCTTTGACGACTGCGCAATTACGTCTTTTACAACGCTTACCTTAAGAAATTCGGGCCAGGACAACAGGAGGGCGAGAATACGCGACTCATATTTCAACAGGCTTTATAAGGGATTGAATATCGATATCATTGAAACAAGACTGGTTGTGGCGTATGTGAACGGGGAATACTGCGGATTGTACGATCTGAATGAGAGGCAGAATATGGACTACCTCGTCTCTCATTACGGCGTAAAAGAAAGCGAAGTCGAAGTAGTGTATCGTAACGACGAGAAAATTTACGGCAGCACCGCGGAGTTCCTGCATATACGGAAGATAGCGCGCACATGGGATCTTGCGGACGACGAAGTGTTTGCGGAATTCGCGAAGTATGTCGACGTCGATTCGTGTATGGATTATGTGGCGGCGCAGATCTATTTCGGCAACCGCGACGTGATAAACCAGAAATTCTGGCGTACAACGGATTATTCGCATAAATGGAGGCCTATAATGTACGACCTCGACTGGTCAATGGAGTTCAGGCCTGTTATACCCAGTCGTCCTCCAAAAAGCCCCGACGTATTTAACAGATACTTCTTTTACAGCCCCAAGTGCGGAGACTTAAAGATAACTTATCAGGATATATTCTGCGGGCTGGTTAAGAACAAAGCGTGGCGTGATAAGTTTATCGACAGGTTCTTCGAGCTCTCATACACGCAGTTCAGCGATGAACGCGTGTTCGGCATGTTCGACGAGGTGGTGGCAGCGATGGAGCCTGAGATGGCGTTAACTATACAAAAATGGCATATGCCGGCAAGCATGGATGTATGGCGTGCGGAAATCAAGAGCCTTCGCGAAGCTTTGGTATCAAGGCGCGACGTCGTATTCAAGCAGCTCAAAAAATGGTTTAAACTATCCGACGCCGAGATGCAGAAGTATATAGATAAATATAAACCGAAAAGTTAACGGCACATATACCGGCTGTGTTCCGGTATTTTTTTTTGCGGCTGTAATAGATAATAGCTCCGCTTTCGCAAAGCTATCAATTTATTACCGTTTATAACATTTACGCGCCCGGGTTCAGATATCTGAAGATACTGTTTCCGAATACCCGCCGTATACCTTTATATTGCCGACCAGCGTATACGCCCTCACTTTATAGTAGTATGTCCTGCCTGCGCTCAGCCCTGTGCTTACCCCTCTAGTATACATTGTTGTGGTAAGCTTGATATAAACCCCGTTTGCGGCTGTCGACCGGTAGACCTCGTACTTAACGGCTCCGTCCACGGCGTTCCAGGAAAGGTTCGCGCTCGTTTCCGAAGCTTTCACCGCCTTAAGCGCGCCGGGCGCCGAAGGCAGCGGCTTTACGTATTTGCGGCCTGACATTATACCGTTTTTACGGCCGCTCTCTATATATGCCCCACTTTAACAAGTCAATAAACATTATATGGATGATATTTTGCAGTAAATATTAATTCTTGAGATTTATGGCTTTTTGTTTTTATTTAGCCTGTCCTGCAAATGTTCCGGGTACTATCCGGCCTTCTTTATTATCGTAACATACAAGGCTGCTCCCTGAAACTTCCATATTGCCCCTGACGTCCACTGCCACCATGCTGTCTCTGGGAATACCGTATCCCTTTGCGCCCGGCCCCTGCAGCCTCAGCGCCGTTTTCAGCTCTTTCCAGCCCTCATCCTCGGCGTGGGTATCAAACGTTGTTCCGGCAAAACAGAGGCAGTCGAACAGCTTCGCCGTAGCGTCATTTTCAGGATCGTCCCACCTAACCCAATGCATGCCCATCATGATGCTTCCGGCGGATATGCCGAAAAACAGTTTTCCCCGGCTTCGTAATTCCCTTAAAAAGGTGGTCATCCCGTGTTTCTCAAGTCCGCTCATTCCGTCGTCTACTTCCCCGCCGGATATGAATATCGCGTCCGCCTCTTTGAGAATACTCTTTGCGGTGTTTATATCCGCGTTATCTTTAGCGAGCCTTGCTAATTCAACTTTCCCCGCTCCCGCCTGTTTGAGCAGGGCTTTTACCATTCTGAAAAAGATAGGGTTGTCGTTGCTGGCCGTGCCTATATAGGCAACTTTAGGGCTGTCTCCGCATTCCTTAAGCGCGCGCGAAAGATAGGGTACCATGCCCTTTGGGTTTGTGAAACTGCCGCCCGCCAGCAGATAGAGCGGTTTTATATCGTTCATATAAACAGCTCCTTCCAGTCGAATTCGAAGTTTGCGTGAGTCCGGCGGTATTTTCCCGAAGGACCGGGGAAAAGGCCGGGTACCGCTGTAATAATATATTCCCCATCCTCTCCATACAATACTTCAAGCGCCCTGCGTACGCCGCCGATAACCTCTTCTGAACAGTCTGTAAAGACTGCCTGAAGGTCATACTTCGTACGGCTGAGCTGCTTAAGGCGGTAGTCGCGTATCCCCTGTATTTCGGCCAGCCGGGTATCCAGAGCCATAGTTGTCACCAAGCGCCCGTCCGTCGTAAAAGTAGCGTTGGCGATGCGCCCTTCTACGGCCTCAGCTATAATCCCTTCATTCCTGCCGCAGGCGCATTTCTCTCCGCGGTGAAGGCGTACGATGTCGCCCACGTCAAACTTTATTATGGAATTCCACGGATTATTGAATGTCGTTACCAGTATCCTGCCAAGCAGAGGCCCTCCGTGCTTTGCGGCAAGCGGCTCATAATCAATACGGCAAAAATCGGTGTTCTGGTGAAACAGGCCGTGCTCGCACTGCATAAGCACGAATCCCGTTTCCGTCGTGCCGTATGAGCTTATAAGGGGCGACGAAAAAGCCCGGCTTATAGCCTTAAGGTGGATCTTCGAAGGAAGCTCATATGTGAATATTATCGCGGCAGGCGAAAACAGCTCATATCCTGTATCCAGCGCCCACCACGCGAGACGTACGAGAAGCGAAGGGTTAGCCTCGAGAACAGCGGGCTTAAAACTTTCCAGTTCACGCGCCATGCGCTCGAGATGCCGAGGCTGCCATGATATCATGTTGATCTTCTCGTTCAGGTATAAATGGCGCCCGAGTATGCGGTGGCTCATCGGGAGGTCTTCTTCGCAATGTATCCCGATGTTGAGGGAGCTTGCCAGTTTCGCGTCGTTTTGCGGATAACTGAGGCCTGCAGTATGCGCGTTCAATTTCCATGAAGCCGCCTCACAGTCTTCCCACCATTTTTGGTTCCATATATTCACTACTTTTTCTCCGGTAGTGCCGCTTGTGAACGTATACTCTATTTCATCTTTAGCGAGGCCTTCCTCCACGCTTAAGTGGCCCGGAACCAGCCCGCCCGGGAAATGCTCCCTCATGGCTTTTTTATTAAGCTCCGGCAAGGCCGCGTATCTTATATCGACCGCAACGCCCGGCCCCGGGTCGTGCGCCCGCCATCTCTTATACAAAGGCGCCGTTTTAAGAGCAGTCTCCAGCGCTTCAATCGACTTCCTTTGATACTCCCCCGAGAAATTATATTTTTCTGCTATTTCCATTTTTCAAACCCCTATATCGACTCAGCATGGTAATTGTTTTGTTCTGTCCATCATATTTTCCATTAAATAAATATAACAGAATCCGGTATGTTGCGCTACCCCTATCCGAACAAATTTTCGTATTTATTGTTGATCTTTTATAGATCGGGTAACACTTAAATAATATCCCCATAGAATAAAGTGAATAAGCAGTAAAGCTGCCGGGCGAAATGCTTTCTTTTTCACATTGATTTATCGGGGAGGTGATGTCATGCCGGAAAGCCTCATAGATGAAATGGCCAAACACATAGGAACTACCGTTACAATTTACACCACCAGCGGCGGTGAATCCGGCTTCGGATTTACCGGTGTGCTTTCAATGATCACACCCGGTTTTATTAGGCTGATAACCTGCATAGGCCCGGCTCCGTGCTGCCCGGCGGGCAGCTCCTGCAATTCACCTGTCAGCCCCTGTTACTACGGCGGAAGAAGACGGGCAACAGGAAACTGCGGTTATACGGGAGGCTATAGAAACGTTCCTTTAAACAATACCGGCTCGATTGCGGATATTCCTCTCGAAAGAATAGCCGCGTTCGTACACAATGCTATTTGATCCCTAAAATATTAAAGGAGGCTGCTTAAAGCCTCCTTAGCCTTATTTTTCCCGCTTATACCT
>CAZJOS010000190.1:0-5108 GCA_964547655.1 uncultured Christensenellaceae bacterium | reverse complement strand
TCAATGTCAAACGTTTACGATGTGCTCTCGGAGAGGGGCTTTTTAAAGCAGACCACGCACGAAGGCCTTAAGGAATTACTTCAGAAGGAGAGCGTTACTTTCTATATAGGGTTCGACCCCACGGCCGACAGCCTTCACGTAGGATCGTATGTGCCCCTTATGGCAATGGCTCACATGCAAAGAGCCGGGCACAGGCCGATAGCGCTTGTAGGCGGGGGGACTACAATGGTGGGCGACCCCTCCGGCAGGAGCGACCTTAGAAAAATGCTTTCTAAAGAAGATATAGAGTCTAATGCCGCGGCGCTGAAAAAGCAGATAAGCCGTTTTCTCGACTTCGGCGAAGGCAAGGCGATGATGGTAAACAACGCCGACTGGCTGCTCCGGCTCAACTACGTGGATTTTCTGCGCGACGTAGGCGTGCACTTTTCGGTGAACAGGATGCTCACAGCGGAATGCTACAAGACGCGCATGGAAAAGGGGCTTACCTTCCTCGAGTTCAACTATATGCTTATGCAGTCTTACGACTTTCTCGTTTTAAACAGGGAATACGGATGCAAACTGCAGATGGGCGGCGACGACCAATGGTCAAACATACTCTCGGGCGCCGACCTGATAAGAAGAAAAGAGCGCGAAGAAGCCTACGGCATGACTTTCGCGCTGCTATTGACGAGCGACGGCCACAAGATGGGCAAGACCGAAAAAGGCGCGGTCTGGCTCGACCCCTCAAAAACGTCTCCTTACGACTTTTACCAGTATTGGAGGAACGTCGCGGACAGCGACGTGGAAAAGTGCCTTTCGCTGCTCACCTTTATTCCTATGGATGAAGTAAAAGAGCTTTGCAGATACAGCGACGAGAGGATAAACGAGGCCAAGATAGCTCTCGCTTACGCCGTAACCAGCCAGGTGCACGGGGAAGAAGAAGCGGACAAGGCGAAAGCCGCCGCGGAAGCGCTCTTTTCGGGCGGAGCGGAAGGTGGCTCGATCCCTCAAACCGCTATTGAAGATATAAGCGGCATGCTTATTGCCGACGTTCTTGTTGCGTGCGGCCTCGCGCCCTCCAAGAGCGAAGCAAAGAGGCTTATTAGCCAGGGCGGCATATCCGTAAACGGCGAGAAAGTGATTGACGGATTCATGCCCGTTTCCGAGTCCATGTTCCCCGGCGGCGAGATGATGATAAAGAAAGGCAAGAAGGTATTCCACAAGGCGGTATTGCAGCAAAAATGAAAAATGATACGGCCCGCGGCGAATCTTTGAAAATAGAACCGTGCAGGGATACAGCGATGCTCGCCAGTCTATTTCAGGAACTGGTCGAAGACGAGCCTGCGGACGTGCTTCGGACAGAAGAGACAGCCTTAAAAGAAATGGAGGCGCTTCTTGCCCGCGGCGAGAAGGCCTATATATTCACCGCAGGCAGCGAGACCGCAGGATACGCTCTGGTAATAGAGGACCGCAAGCCGCCTTACCTTCATCAGTTTTACACATGCAGAAACGAGCGCCGGAAGGGATACGGCACGGCTGCATTCGCGCTGCTGCTCGAAACATTGAATATAAATGAAATGGACCTCGACGTATACGTTTGGAACGAGCGCGGCAGGGCTTTCTGGGAATCGCTCGGGTTCAAACCGAGGGCCATTATAATGCGATACAGCCATGATAACCGTTAAAGATAAAACCGAAACAAGCTTCACTGAGAAAAAGTCAAGATTCATAGGCCTTGCGGTAAGGGTATCGACGGAACAGCAGGCGCTTTTGGAACTTGAACTGCGCAAAAAGCAGCATTACGACGCAACACATAACTGCTACGCATACCTGCTCGAAAGCGGCGCCATGCGCTATTCCGACGACGGCGAGCCGCAGGGCACCGCCGGCATACCTATGCTGGAGGTGTTGAAGCGCTCCGGGCTTTCAGACGTGCTTCTAATATGTACCCGCTACTTCGGCGGCACGCTGCTCGGCGCGGGCGGATTGGTGCGGGCATATACAAAAAGCGCCGCGGATACCCTTTTAGCGGCGCAAAAGGTAAAGCTATTAAGCTTCAGTGCGTACAGCTGCACATTTTCTTACGACGTATGGGCAAGGGCGGAAAACATATTGCGCGATGTGGGATATATATTTGACGATATAACGTTTACGGACGGCGTGACCGCGGTCGTCTGCGCCGCCGCCGGGGAGGAAGGCGCGTTCATCGAGCACATCAAAAACCTGTCGATGGGCAGAACAGTCCCCGAGCCGTTAGGGCAGCGGCTTATAGAAGTCCCGGCCTAGGGCTTATGTGTTATGATATTCCATCAGAAAATAATCGCCGCTTCCCCAAGGAAACTCTTTGCGGTGCCGCATTACGATATCATATCCGCAGGCTTCATAGCACTTTATTGCCCTTATATTGAACGCCCTTACTTCCATGTATATACGGCAACCCGGATACATATTTAATGTGTATTGCGTGATCAGTTTAACGAATTCCTTCCCTATCCCATGCCCGCAGCAGTCAGGCCGGAGCCCCAGGCCTATCTCTACGCCGCCTTGTCCGTCTTTGGTCATCCTGAAAAATCCGGCCAGTTCCCCTTCCTCATCTACAGCGGCACGGAAATCGGCTTCCCTTGCCTCAGGGTCGGTAATAGACCAGCCTTGCTCAGTTGCTATATCCCAGGAAGCAAAATCGTATAC
Source organism: uncultured Christensenellaceae bacterium (assembly GCA_964547655.1). Classification (GTDB taxonomy): domain Bacteria; phylum Bacillota; class Clostridia; order Christensenellales; family SZUA-584; genus DTFZ01. Next base: position 2,441 of record CAZJOS010000190.1, on the reverse strand, counting down.
CGAATATTCTCCTCCATACTTCCAGCCGCAAACCTGCTTTGCGCGCTCTTCTGTAAGCCTGTCTGCAAAAAGTTTCATTATCCTTCACTGCCTCTCGTTGATGCTTTGAAGCTCCGCCATGCTCTTCTTAAGCGTTTCGACTATCCTTGTCTTCTCGCTGCTGCCCTTCGGGTCGTACTTTACGCCTTCCCCTATTCTAAGTTCGCGGCCGCGCCTGCTCGCGTATACAGGGTAAAACGTTAAGTCCTTCCCCGTTTTCCTGTGATACATCCTCCCGAGGCCGGCGAATCCCGAGTAAAATTCGCTTACCTTTCCGCCGTACTGCTCTTCGGGGTTTTCCGGGAAAAGCAGTATGCTGTCGCCTGAGTTTAGGCACTCTATAGAAAGCGTAAAAGTCTTTATTAACTCCCTGCCCGCGCCCCGGTATACCGGTATCGGGTCGAAAGAGCGCAGCGCCCAGACCACCACCGGGCTCAAGGCATTCACTATAAATTTCCTTAAGAACACCGGCAGCCATTTTATCCTGCCGAACGTTCCTTCATACATATGCTCCGTTATCTCGTTTTTGTCTATCATCTTATTGAGTATCCACGGCCTTATATCGTACGGCAGGAAAACGACCGCCGCGATAGGGCCGTAGACTTCCCCGTGGTTAAACACGAATACGCCGGGAAGGGCGCTTACGTTCTCTTTTCCCGTTACCGAGTGGTACATTATACCCTTCAGAAACGCCCGGATTATATAGACCCCTATGCGCTTTTTGTACTTCCTGATGAGCACGTTCTTAAGCCTTTTTTCCATGTCGGGGTTCCGCCCGCCGCTGCTCTTTATATCCTCCAAAACTTCGAGCCGTCTCCCGAATTTTTTCGTAAGCGGCTGCTTTATTGAATAAACGAGCGATATGATAAGAAAGAATGTGGGAATAGCGGCCACGCTGCTGCCAATATAAGGGGCGTATTCTATATACTCGCGCACGTTCATCATATTAAAAAGCGGGTTCGATATTATAAAAAGCAGCACTATTAGAAATATGGCCTCGGAAATAACCGCAGCCCACATCTCCTGCTTTTCCTTTCTCTCTTCGACGGCTTCCTCATCGATGTTGGGGTCATACAGCTTAAGAACCAAAAGCACGTCTTCTTTCAGCCCTAAAGCTCCGGTCATCTGCAATATAATCCCCGTAAGCAGCAGCAGCGTTTGCATCGATATTGCGACGGTACCAGCAAACCAGCTGTTCCTGAATACGTAAATCGCAAATATCGAGACGGCCGTGCCTAAAAAATATGCCGCGTTCTTGCCTATGCGCTGGATCAGCGGAGCGTTAACTATCCTGTACGTCGCTATATATATCACGGCGAATACCATCGAGAGCCCGCCGAATACCACGAGGAAGTCCATAAAGAAGTCGTATTTCCCGGAAAGCATTATAAACAGTACGTATGTGAACGCAAATATGTTGAGAGCCGCGGCCGACGTTATCGACATGCCGTCGTAAAGCCTCGCGCTTCTAACACTAATATTTCCCGGAACGGCCCCCCGCCTCGGGTATTCCTCGAAATCCCGGAAAATAAGCTGACGGAAAAAATTCAGCGCCATGCCGAGCAGCACCGCCGCGGTAACGACAGAGAAGACGCCGAGCCCCGCGCTGAGTGATATAAGGCTTATTGCCGCGCTAAAGCCTGTTTCGACTGGTATAACTGCCCTCGCGATGTCCTTCCTGTTAAGGGCGCCGGCTTTGGCTCTTCTTCTCAGCAGCAGGTTTTCTATCTCAACGTCTATAAACGGCAGAGCGATTATCGACATTGCGTAGACCGTATGCCGATGCTCAAAAAGGAAAGGGTAAAGAGCTATTATATATGCCGTGGCCAGTATGAAAAAAACAGCCGCGACTGTTTTAACAGCTTTAAGCCAGGCGGGATCTAAAGGCGTCCTTGCAGAAAAGCGTATCATCCTGAAAAGAGCGGAAAGCGAAAAGAAAAGAGCGGCCCCGTAAGTTAAGTTCATCGAGAAGCGCTCTGCTATAAACATGGAAAAAAAACAGAAGTACACATAAACCACTTTATTGTACAGCTGTTTTTTATCGGGGGCGTTGTTCATCGTATCGAGTTAAAACCTCTGCTTCGGCGCGAAGTTGTATCCTTCCTTGTCCCAGACGCTTATCCAGTTCCTGAGCTTATCGAGGAAATCCCCATTCGTCGCGGTCTTGGCGAGCATGGATATGAGCTGCTCGGTAACGTCGGCGGTGTTTCCGTTGGCCATTACCTTTCTTATCGTCCAGATGCCGTCGAGCTCCTTCTTCGAGAGCAGCAGTTCCTCGCGCCTCGTGCTCGACTTATTAAGGTCGATGGCGGGGAATATGCGCTTCTCGGAAAGCTTGCGGTCGAGGTGTATCTCCATGTTGCCGGTGCCCTTGAACTCCTCGTATATTATCTCGTCCATCC
>CAZJOS010000189.1:0-5129 GCA_964547655.1 uncultured Christensenellaceae bacterium | reverse complement strand
CGACAGGCTGGTTGTGGCGCGTTTTGATAAGGTCAGACTGCGAATCATACAGCTTTAAGCTGTTGATAACTTCATAAGTGCTTTCCTGGCCGTTGAGATACCCCCGGTTAGTTTCATTAAACAGCGTGGCCGTAAACAGCTGAGAGTCTGCAAAAGAGTATACGCTGAATCCTGCCGTCTGCCAAAAAAGCTTGCTGTACTCGTTATCTTCAACGTTTATTCTTAACCCCTTTAAATCTTTAGGCACAGTTATATGATCTTTTATTTTTAGCGTAAGATGGCGGAACGATGTACTGTACGCTCCTATGAGCTGCAGCCCGGCTTCGTTGAAATAAGGCTGCATCATCTCGATAAAGCTTCCGCTCAGCATAATATTGCAGGCCGAAAGATTCGTGAACATCATGGGCGTGTCGAGCACCTGAAGCTGCGGTATAGTCTCCTTCAGCATCGAAGCGTCGCCCGTATATATCGAAACGTTTCCGGATTTTACCGCCTCAATTATTTCTAAGTCGGTGCCTTTATCCCCGCCTTCGTAAAAGTCTATAGTCAGCGCTCCCGAAGACGACGTTTTAAGATCTTCGAAACCTTTCATCAGCGCTTCGCCCTTGTTTGTATCTGAAATAACGCCGGCGCTCGCCATGCTTAAAACCACAGGCGGCTCTGTCGGCGAAGGCGTCGGGGTCGGCGAAGGCGTCGGCTCGGGAGTCTGCGAGCCTGAAACCGATGGCGTCACGGCTGTTTCTCCCCCCGAACAACCCGCAAAAATAACAAACGTCATTACTGCGCATAATACTATCGCCAGTGTCCTCTTCATTTACTCTCTCCTTTTAATGACCTGTTTTATGATATAAACATTTAATGTTTTATTTCACTTTAAACAGCAGAAAGCTATTTTGGTTTTTATTATACCATACTTTTAGGATTTTTAAAGTTATCCCCTATTAAATGTAATTATTTGTCTTTTAAGGCGGCTCTTAACATATACTTCGCTGATTGTTTAAAACTTATAATAACCGCACTCTGCTCATTTCTTTACACGGCCTGTTTTCTTCGCTCCGTACTGCGGGCACCTGGGCAGCGGCGTCAGCGAATCAAGGCTTATAGAGACTTTTTCTTCTCCATCACGCTTCCCCGCGCGAAGTAAAGCTTCGGCGTCTCCCTTTTCAGCTTTTCCACACAGCCTTTTATACTCACCCTGCTTATAGTAAATATCCTGCTGAAACTTTGAATTATTAATCAACAGTGTCAGCCCTCCTTATGTAATGTCCGCTTTTGTTTATTATATCATTGTTCATTTAAGGCAATCAAGTTATAATGGCTGCATGAATGGAGACCATATTATGAGCGGATCCGGATATAAAGACAGATCGATTTTGATACGCGCCATAGGGTGTATAATGCTCTGTGCGGGAGCGTTTCTTGTGGTTTTGGGGCCTCTCGAGATCATATGCTTCCCTATGTTTTGGACGGGAGGCAGGTTTCATTACGAGGGGTTTGGGTTCGGTTCGTTCATGTTTGGTGTGATAGCCGCGCAGATAATAGCGTATCCCGCGGCAGGGGCGCTGCTTTTACTCCTTGGCAGGAGTCACATAAGGCTTAAAAGGTGGGGGCGAAAGCTCTCGCTTTCTCTGCTGTGGGCATGGCTCGCCGCAGGCACGCCTATAATGGCGGCCGCGGCTATTATAGCTGCGGGCACTAAAGACTTAACTCCCGCTTCGGCCGCTTTCTCCGCCGCTTTGCTCGTTCTCGTATGGCCGCTTATCCCCATACTTCTCATACGGTTTTACGGAGGCAATAACGCGGTAAAAACGTTCGAAAGCAGGGACGAAAAAACATACTGGACGGACAGGCTTTCTATGCCGGCTCTTACTTTATGCGCCCTTTGCGCGCTTTGCATGCTGATGCTGATAATATGCGTGTTCTTCGGCGGCCTATTCCCGCTGTTCGGCTTTATACTCACAAGCTTACAGGGGTTTGCCGCGATATGTGCATGCTGCGCACTTTTCGCACTGCTGATATGGGGGCTGCTGCGCAGGCAGCAATGGGCATGGTACGGGGCGGCAGCGTTTCTTTCCCTGCTGCTTGTCTCGACTATAATTACATATAGCCTGCATAGTTATCAGGATATTCTCGCCGTTCTCCCGTTCGCCAAAACGGAGACGGAGGCGCTCGCAAAACTGCCGCTTCAACGTATACACATCGCGCTTATAATGTCGTTCCCGTACGCGGGCGGGGTTATAGCCGCGGCAATGTCAAGGAAATATTTAAAACATTGATTTTAAGTGTAACTCCGCAGCATGACCCAAAATTCGTCCGCGGGTATTTTCAGCCCTCTGCAGACATAAACAGACCGGTCTACGAGCGACAGCGTAGAATATGGAACGCCGGCTGAACCGGGGAAGGCTTTAACGTTATCAAAGTATTTCTTCAAAAACCAGTAGCTTTCTGATCCCATGTTTACACAGATCATACATTTTCCGTCGTAGCCTTTGTGTCCCCAGTAATAAGCGCCCATATTGGCGCTGACAGCCGGCGGGAGGCCGTATTTTTTGCCATAGTAGTCCATGGCGCCCACCGCGCCGTAAAGGCTGCAGTATATCCCGCAATCCTTCTGATCTTCCTTGGGCAGCGAGTGGTATACCTCGGACGCGGACTGAGCCAGTTCATCCCAGCCAAGCCGTCCGGCAAAATACGTAGGAATGCCGGTAAACGGGATGGTATCCCATGTTACGTATTCGGAATAGCCTATCGCTTTGTTGTAGTCGGCGGTATCTTTGGGAGAAAGCACGGGAAAGCATACAGGGATAAATGCGGCGCCAAGCAATGCAACAGCGGCAAGGTATGCCGCCTTTATAGTCCATGCGAACCTTTGTTTCTTTTTTTCGGGCGATTGCCGCGAAACTTCATTGGATCCTTCCAAAGGCAGCGGCGTATTTCGGAAGTTCTTTTCCATGCAGACGGAGCCAAAGGCCAAAAGGGGCAGCAATACGCCCGCTAGCGCATAAAACTTAACAGACAGAACGGCCGCCAGAGTGAAATAAGTGAGGAACGCCCATCCAAAGGGCCTGAACACGCGCCCTCTTTTTGTGAAGAGCAATATAAGGCCCCCCAGCCAGAGCAGTACGGACGCCGGGTTCATGACCACAAAGATATACTGAAACAGGTCGATTGCCGACGGGCTTACAGTGCGGGCAGCCCTGTACGAGAGCAGGTACTCAATGATGGGAAACCCGTGCGAGGCCTGCCAGATTATGAAGGGAACGCAGCAAACTGCGGCAATGCCTAAGGATACCAGGAGCCATATGTTTGTGAGATTTTTGCGCGCGCGGGTAAGTAATATGCCTGTTATAAGGCATACAAGCAGGAAACCCATCGTTATTTTTACCATAAGGCCGATACCGGCGGCAAGGCCGAGGAGTACCCACGTTCGCGGGGCGTTTTCACCCTTAATTATTTTAGCAGTCATAAATATAACGATTGCGGACATCAATTGATCGAACGCGTCATAGGTGAACATGCCAAAGAACGTCATGAACACTGGCGCCAGCATCACCGCAACGGCCGTAAGGGCTTGCGAAAACCGGCCTCCGCCCATCTTTCGTGCGGTAAGGGCGGCAAACAGCATGGTGAATGAGCCCGCCAGAGCGGGAAATACGTTCATAGCCGGGATGGAATCTCCCAATAACAGACGTGACAATGCCATGAGCCAGCCTGTGACCGGAGGGACGTCCATATAGCCGAAGGCCAAATTGTTGCTCATGGAATAATAATAGTATTCGTCGAAAAAAAGACCGTACTGACGGTTTGCAAACATATGCAGTATTAAATTGATGACCATCAAATAAACTATTATGGCGGTGGCGCTCTTAAGGTTAGCTTTCGTAAATATCTTTTTCATGCCGATTCTCCATACGAAAAATTAGGTCGATATTGATAAAACTATTGTATTTGATGTGTTAATAGTGAAGAATAGATAAATTTATTGTATGCATGCAAAATATTGTCGACCAGGATACGAAAGGTGGAGTTCTATCTGGATTATTTTGTTACTGAAATTTATAGTACAGATATGTCTTTTACCGATCTGGTCAGATAAAACCAAACTTCTCTCAGGCTTGAAGTTTGAGTGTCAGTACCATCATCGTGCCAGCTGACCTTCCGATTTAACTATTACAATTTGCGCTTTATCATAATTTGCAGCGGCAATAAAAGAAAATATCAGCGCAATAACCTTTGATATCAGAATCAGACTGATCTGATTTTTAACCGGATCGCTGAAAAAGAATACTATATTGAAAAACCCGAAATAATAAAAAGGATAAAAAAAGGCACTAAGAACATAAGGAAGAATAAAGCCAAATGAGTATATTAAGAGCTTAAATATTCTACGATATGGAAACTCGAATTTGTATTGTTGGCTGGATGAAGCAGGCTTAAGAATACTACTATAGACATCATTAAGCATACTTATGAAAAATACATACCTGTCGGGCGGTTCTTCATTGTCATCAATGCGTATATATTCAAAATGCCTGTAGCGAAGAGAATATATTATACGAACAACAAGGGAAATCGTAATAAAATATACTATATAAGTAAGTAAAAAATCCGACATACGAGCAATATCTGTTTTATCTGCGTCGATACTGCTCATATCTATTACCGATAACACTATATCAGGAAAGACTAATAAGACTGACAATAATAGCAGCGTTCTTGCTTTCATAGCAAGAGCAATATAATATAAATCTCTTGAATACTGTCTGTAATAAACGAGATTCTTATCTCTGTCCTTGAGCTTTGTTTCTGTAAGAGTGAACAGTAAAAACCGGATGTAACTGACTTTGCTCTTTTGTTTCTCCACTGCCGAACTCCTGTTTTGCCCATATTATAACATTAACTATGTATATATACAACATGAGCGGATATCGGAGCGAGCACCGAAAAATGACATGGCCTTTTACCGATCTACTCGGAAAAGGCCACACAACAGCAGCTTCATTGCACTAATCCGAAAACAAGCCTAAAGCTTGTTTTCGGCTAAAATTCGCAGTTCTGCGGCGTTCTCGCGTATGGTATAACGTCGCGTATGTTTTCCATGCCCGAAAGGTAAATGAGCAGCCGCTCGA
>CAZJOS010000188.1:0-5131 GCA_964547655.1 uncultured Christensenellaceae bacterium | reverse complement strand
GTAGGTTCCGGAATATCTTCCTCTTCTGGCGTAATAACCGGCGGCTGTTCCGGCCGGGGCGTAAGCGCGGGAGTGATTTGCGCCGCAGGCGTACATCCATTAAGGGCTGATATCAAAATAACTACGACTGCGACAAAAAGTTTTGCCGTTTTCATGCCCTCCCCCTTTATCAAATCAGTGCTTTCCATACGGTATTATACCATAAAAATTATTCTGTTGTTTTCATGCTGTTAATATTTCATTAAAAGACAAGGATTAAAGTATTATAAAGTAAATACACTTTTAATCCCGCCATTTTTATGTTATATTCAAAAATACATTTGATGCCCAATAATATGCACCCTCAGGAGGTCTTTATGAAAAAACTATTATTGCTGATATTTGTTTTATTTATATCCGTTCTTTGCGCGTGCCAGATAACCGTAACTATGAACATGCCCAAAGATCCGTCGCCTTCCCCCATAAAGACGCCCGAAGCAACAAAAGAGCCGCAAAGCGTCAGTCTCTTAGGTAAAGTCGAAGGGAATACTTATATAAATGAAGCGCTGGGGTTAACCGCAGCGATACCCGACGGCTGGGAGGTAGCGGACGAAGAGGGGTTGTCGTATATCTTCAAGCTGTCCGCCGACCTTATGAAAGAGACGACGGGCTTAGAGTCGGGAGCCGAAATGGGTATAATGTATTGCTCCAAATACGGCGTTTATTCCGCAGATATGATCCCGAACATAAACTTTGTGCTTTCCAATAAATCCGACACGATGGCCATTATCAGAGGCCAGGATACTTTTAACTCTTTTCTTGAGCAATACCGTACAATGATGGCCGAGGTTTTCCCTGGCTGCGAAGTCAAGGTGGAAGGCGAGCGCAGCGTTATGCTGGGTAACTACGAATATTCGGTATTCCACATCATGGCTGAAAACGAAAGCGGCCTGCGTTTCTATGAAGAACAGTATTTTAAACCTGTGGCCGATTATGTCCTGATAATAACGGTATCATATTACGATACCGCTGATAAAGCATTATTGGTCGAGTTCGTTGAAAGTATCGAATACGAGTCTTAAGCGCGCATATATAGTCTTGTCGCGATAATATTAAATATCCTTAGGCAATAAAGCCTGAGCTTTTTCTTCAAAAAAGAGGCTTTTTCATGTAGAATCAGGGGAACTCAACGTGTATGGACCGAGGGATTTCGCGCCGTGTTTTAGCCTGGTGAAGATTCATGGCTTTAAATTTCTCCCGCTTTTTGTTATATTAGTAGCAAAGACGTATCGTGTCTTATTTCTATCGCTTTTTCAGCGGGAGGTATAGATGAAAAAACTGCTTCTGCTTTTAAGTATCCTTTTGGTCGTCACTCTCTGCGCGTGCGGGTTCGGCGGCATCGGGAATACAGGGCCGCGGCTGCTCGGCGAGCTTGACGGGGACGCATACACAAACGATGTTATCGGGTTTTCCGTGACCGTGCCCGAAGGGTGGAACGTTGCCGGAGTGGTGCAGATAAGCCGCCTGTTCGGCGGTTCCGCCGATGAACTGAACGCGGCGTCAAGCCTCGAACCAAACAGCAAAATGATCATATTTTATTGCATGAAATATGATTTGAATTACTCCGACTATAACCCCGGCATAGGTATAGAGGTCTCTAACCAGCCGTCAATGATGCCTTTGCTTACCAGCGAGCAGGCTTTAAGCGATTACGTGGAACAAAACCGTGCGAGCCTGGAGCAGCAGTATGAGGATAACGAAGCCGAATTGAGCTATGAGACGGGCGTCAAAAAAGGCGGTAATGAATACTCCGTAATACATATAAGCGCAGATTATAATGGAATGCAGTTAAAGCAGGACATGTATATAACGGGCGTAAACGGTTATGTAATGATGATAACGCAAACGTATTTGGACGAAGCCGACAAGTCGGCGGCGGATGCGTTTTTAGAGAGCCTTACTATCAAGCAATTGCAAAACAATTGACCGGTTAATATTTATTTTCGATAGCATAGCAGCGCCTCTTTTTCGCGTATAAATAACAAGACTCGAAAAAGGGGCTAATTCATGTACTTTCAAAGCGGCATAATAGGCGGCGTCGTAGGCGCCGCGGGCACGCTTATTGGCGGCGTCATCGCCATGCTGATAGGGAAAAAAGTGACGGAGCCGCGGCCGTTTCTCGCTGTAGCCGGCGGAATGATGACAGCCGTGGTGTTCTTCGACATGTTCATCGAGAGCGCACAGCTTTCAGGCATATTCATTATGGCGGGCGGAGCGGTGATAGGGGGCGGCGTGTTTGCCCTTCTGTCGCCGCTGTTTCAGGGCGACGAATCGAAAACGATGTATAAACTGGGGCTGCTGGTGCTCATAGGCATATCGTTTCACAACCTGCCCGAAGGCCTTGCCATCGGCTCGTCGCTCGTGGAGAGCACGCGCCTTGCCTTTTCTCTGTCGTTTTTGCTGCTGGTGCATAACATACCCGAGGGCATCGCCGTCGGCCTGCCGCTGCGGCTTTCCGGCATGCCGGCTGTAAAAGTGCTGATACTCTCGTTTCTTACGGGCCTGCCCACTGCCGTGGGCTCGGTCTTCGGCACGGCCTTAGGGTTCATATCCACGGAAATGATCGCGCTGTGCATATCGTTCGCGGGAGGCGCAATGCTTTATATCTCTATAAAAGAGCTTATCCCGGCAGCTGAAAAAATAAATAAAGCCTTTTACGCGCTCCTCGGCCTCGCTCTTGGCTTTATAATGACTACTCTGGTTTGATCTTTATATACTTACCGTCCCATTAGCAACTGTATATATCTTGCCCAACGCCTTCTTCGCCGGCGTCGCCGTAGTTATGAAGCACTGCGCTCCCCTTATATGCTCGAGCAGAGCGGCCTGCCTTGCCTCGTCGAGCTCCGAAAATACGTCGTCTAATAGCAGCACGGCGCTCTCAGCGAATTCCTCATTAGCAACTTTAAGCGTTGCGAGCTTAAGCGACAGCATTGCCGTCCTTATCTGGCCCTGCGACGAATAAGCTTTTATCTCGTTACCGTCAAGAAATACGGCGATATCTTCACGGTGCGGGCCGTACAGGCAAAAGCCCTGCTCTATCTCCGACGCAAGCGACTTGTCCATCTTTTCAAACAGCGCCTGTTTTATATTGCCTTCGGGCGGCACGCTCGACTTATAGCGAAGCTGAAGCGTTTCGCCTCCCGAAAGCTCTCCGTGCACCGCGCGGCTAAGCTCGCCTATCCTGCCGAGAAACTGCTGCCGCAGCTGTATAATCTTCTCGCCGTGTGCGCTGAGCTGTTCGTTATATATCGATACGAGCTTTTTAAGCTGGTTTTCGGGTATCTTCGATTTTAACAGCGCGTTCTTCTGGGCAAGCGCCTTTAAGTATTCCTGCAGCTCAAAAAAGTATGCCGGCCTTATTTTTGATAACTCCATGTCGATAAACCTGCGGCGCAGCGAAGGTGATTCTTTAAGCACCTTTATGTCTTCGGGCGAAAACACTATGGCAATAAAGTTGCCGAACAGCTCGCCCATGCGCCGGGCGGGCTCCCCGTTCACCTTAAGGCTCTTCTTGTCTTCAGCGGACAAAAGCGCCTCTACCGAAAGCTCTCCCGTATCTTTTTTAACAAAGCCTTTCACGTATGCTGCCTGCTGCCCCTCGCGTATGCATTCCGTATCCTTCTGCGTCCTGAAAGACTTGCCGTAGCTTAAAAAGCCTATGGCCTCGAGCAGGTTGGTCTTTCCGGCGGCATTCTTCCCCTGAAGTATGTTGATGCCGCCCCCGAAACTTACGCTCAAGGCCTCGTAGCTTCTGTAATTTTTAAGTACAACGCTGTCTAAATACATAATTACCTTAACCTAAGTTCTGCGAATAAAGCCATATCGCGCCCCATACGTTTATCGCTATGCCGAATACCGCGAGTATCGCCGGAAGAAGCGCGGCCATAGATCTGGGCGCGTACTGCCGCGAGGGCGTGTATCTCCTTCGCTGCTCAAGCGCTTTATATTTCCCGTCCCCTTCAAACGCAACGAGCATAAACGGTATGAGGTCAACGAGATAGCGCGCGCCGAACTGCCACCCGCCCATAGTCCTGTGCGTAAGCAGCACCGCGAAATGCACCGCGAAGCACGCTATATATATCGCCTGCGTTTTCCCGAAATTCCTTATAAGGCTTACGGCGAGGGCTATAAACACCGGGTTGACGAGGAAAAACAGCGTGCCGTTGAACTGCGGCCAGAAATTCCCGCCGCTGTGGAGAACCGGCAGTTTCAGTATTTCCAGAAAGTTTCCCGGAATATACGAGAACGAGAACTGGGCCATGTTCTGAAACTCAGGCAGATAGTTATGCCCGAACTCGAATATATCGCGGAACCGTATATAGTTATACGCCGCGACGCAGACGCCGACGAATGCAAGCGGGAGCGCGTACTTTACGCAGCCCGCAAGCGCCGATATAATTCCCTTTTCCCCTTCAAGGTTCTTATACAGCATAAAGAGCAGCAGCGGGGCGTACACAAGCTGAAACGGCCTGCACGCAAACGCTATACCGAGCGAAAGAAAAGAAAAATACCATGCGGCCTTTTTTTTGCTGTATATGAGGTATACGGCAAGCGCGGAGAAAAAGAAGCTCTGCGTCTGCGCCGAAAACCACACCCAGCCGGTGGCCGAGAGGTACAGCAGGTTAGAGCCCGCGGTCATAAGCAGCGCAAGCGCACTCGCCGCAAACCCGCTGAAATTTCGTTTTATAAGAAAGCTGTATATAAGTATAAAGCTCCCCAAACCGAACAGCGTATTGATAAGGTTGTCGGGCATGTCCATCCCGAATACCGGATACAGTATGAACTGTATAACGCTCGGAAACGGCGGAAAGCTGATAAAGAAGCGCCCGTTATACTCAGCTATCTCGAGCCACGATGTTTCCGCCCTGAATCCGATAAGCACCGGGTCGGTCTCACTTGGCGCGGGCAGGCTCGCGCTTCCGTTCCACCACGCCGCCGCCTGCCGCGTGTAAGAGTCGTAATCGCAGTGCGTGTCCGGCCCCCGCCCTGTCGAAGCCCAGATCGCTGTATATAAGGCAATAATAAGCGCCGCCGCTATAAAAAAATGATATGTGTATTTTTCCTTATATTTCATACAATTATATTATCACGC
>CAZJOS010000187.1:0-5165 GCA_964547655.1 uncultured Christensenellaceae bacterium | reverse complement strand
TGTATAAAAAACCACCGTTCACCACTGCACTGACTGAGGAGATCAATTGCAGTGGCGTAACGGCTATAGATTGCCCGAACGCAATTCGGGCGAGGTCACGATCTGTAACATATTTTTCCGGCATGACGATACCGCCCTGGTCGGATGGGAATGTTATACCCGTGTTTTGTCCAAATCCGAATTTCCGTATATACTCGTAGAACGTCTTGGTGCCCATCGCGAGGCCCATCTTCATGAAGGCTACATTGCACGAGTTCTGCACCGCTTCATGGAATGTCTGGTGCCCATGCGAACGAGGATATCTCCAGCACTTTATCATTTGGCCGTCAACGATATTGAAACCCGGGCAGTCGAACGCAGTTTCTGTTGTCATTATGCCGCTATCAAGCACTGACGCTGCCGTCATTACCTTAAACGTTGAGCCCGGCTCGTAAACGTCGGTTATTATCTTATTGCGCGACAGCTCGTTGAGCGCGGCGATATCTTTTCTAGGCGGGTCGTTGAGGTCGTAGTCCGGGATGTTTCCTATGGCGAGTATATCGCCGTTCCTCGGATCCATCGCTATACCGTACGCGCTTTTCGCGTTCTGCTGCACATACGCTTCCTCGAGCTGCTGCTCTAAGAAGCTCTGTATCACTTCGTCTATGGTAAGCCTTACGTTATATCCGTCTATCGCCTTTATATATTCCTGCTCGCCTAAGGGAACCGACCTGCCGTCGCGGTCTGCCTCCGACATTATCTTCCCGTCCTGGCCCGAAAGATATTTATCGAAATAGGCCTCGATGCCTTCCTGCCCCACTCCGTCGACGGTCGTGAACCCAAGAGCCTGGGTCAGAAACGAGCTGTTAGGGTAATACCTCTTCACGTCTACCGCAAAGAACACGCCCGGGAGGTTGAGCATCCGCAGTTTGTCGGCCGTATCGTTGCTTACCTGTCTTGCCAGCCAGACTTCCGATTTTGTAGTGTCCGTTGCCTTTTTTCTTACAAACTCTTCGTCGAGGCCCAGTTTCTCAGCCAGTACGCTTATAATGGTATCGACGCTGCCGCTCTTTTTAATTTCGGACGGGCGGAGCACTACCGTTTGAGCCGTTGCGCTCTGGGCCAGCACCGCGCCGTTCCTGTCTATGATGTTTCCCCGCCTGGCCGATACAGTCAAATCGCGCGTCTGCTGCAGAAGCGCCATTTGCCGAAGGAATTCCCCCTGAGCGAAGACTATTATCCCCATCCTGACCGACAGAACTGTAAAGAGTAATATCACTGCCGTCATTAAGAAAAGTATCCGTTTTTTTGATTTGAGCGTCGGCAGCGACATCGCGTCTCCTTCCGTTTCAAGCCTTCGGTTTCTAGCTCATATCAAGAGTTACTTTCTGCTCCTCGCTGGGGTACTTCATCCCGAGGTCGTTTACCGCGGTATCGAGGATGCTCTCCAGATTATCCCTGAGTTCCATCTGAATTCTTAAGTCTTCCGTTTTTACCTTTATTGCGTTTATATCGCTTTTCAGGGCGCTATTTTCAGAATTTATCGTGCAGATCGCGGCGTATCTTGAAACGAGCAGCGCCAGAGCGCAAAACGCTACGAATATCACGGCTATCGTAGATATCATTCCTTTGCGCATACGCTTTGTGTGCGCGGCCGCGGCTGCGGCCTGCGCCTTTTGTTTGACCGCATTCTTTCTGCGCAAAGCTTCGTTCTCAGAATAGCCAATGCCTTCGCCCCGAAAAGCCCTTTGGCTTTTTGGCGATCCTGTATCAATATATGCGACGTTTCCTTCCATCTTGACTACTCTTTTTCCTGGAAGCGGCACACGCGCGTATTCTGTTTTTCTTTGAGTAGCCAGCATAGAAACCTCGCTATTCACCCTAAAAATCCTTATGACTTTAGCTTTCTCGCTTCAAACACCCTTAATTTGGCGCTTCTTGAACGGCTGTTCCGCTCCGTCTCTTCCTCCGAGGGAAGCACAGGCTTTCTCGTTATAACTTTTCCCATAGATCTCTTGCCGCATACGCATACCGGAAAATCCTTCGGGCATTCACAGGGGTCCTCAAACCTTCTGAACTCCTGCTTGACTATCCTGTCTTCCAGCGAATGAAACGTGATAACGGCTATCCGGGCGTTGTCACTTAGCGCCTGCACGAAATCGGCAAGCCCTGTTTTCAATGCCTCGAGTTCGCCGTTTACTTCGATACGGAGTGCCTGAAAACACCTCCTTGCGGGGTGAGGCCCGTCTTTGCGCGCTCCTAAGGGCACTGCTTTTTTGATTACCTCCACGAGATGGCCGGTGGTCTCAATGGGCCGCAGCCGGCGTTCCCTCACAATGAACTCCGCTATACGTGCGGCCCATCTCTCTTCACCGTAATCAAGAAAGATCCGTTCAAGGTCTTCCTGGGAATAGCTGTTCACCACTCCCGCCGCGCATTTCTTATCTTTTATATTCATGCGCATGTCAAGCCTTGAATCTAATTTATATGAAAACCCCCTGTTACATTGGTCTAGCTGAAACGACGAGACCCCCAGGTCTAATACCGCTCCGTCTATACCATCTATATCAAGCATACCAAGTATGCGTTTGATATCTTTGAAATCTTCGTTTATATACACCGCGCTGCTGCCAAATTCTTTAAGCCTTTCCTTTGCCTTCTTAATGGCGTACTCGTCTTTGTCTATCCCGATGAGCTTACCGCCCGGCGTTATCGCTTTGAGTATGGCCTCCGCGTGGCCGCCGCCGCCTAAGGTCCCGTCGGCTATCGTCATCCCCGGCTTCAGCCTCAGTGCTTCCACCGTTTCTTCAAGTAATACCGTATTGTGTTCCATCTGCTATATACCGTAATCCGCAAGCCCCGCAATCGCATTATTATCGCCAATGGTCTCCTCGTCCACGAAGCTCTGCCATTTCTCTTTCGCCCATATTTCGGCGCGGTTTGAAGCGCCTATCGTCACTACTTCTTTATCTATTCCCACTTTTTCGCGGAGCAATTGAGGAATGAGCACCCTGCCCTGCTTATCGGGCTCGCATTTGCATGCGCTGGAGTATATAAGGCGCACCGACCGCTGCGCTTTTAAGTCGGACTGCGGTATGGCGTTGAACTTGTCCGTCAGCGCCTTCCATCCTTCTTCGGAATATACGCTGAGGCAATCGCTGGTCAGGCACACGATATAAAACGGTTCGCCAAGTTCCGTCCTCAATTTCGACGGTATCGCGAGCCGGCCTTTTTCATCCACGTTATGTATGTTTATACCTATTAAAGGATCCTTCACGTCTTCCCCCCAGACTTGCCCCGTACTGTACTCTTACAGGGATGAGTTCCTACTTTTCCTCACTTATAGATGCTTCTTCTCCATACTTACCCACTTTTCCCCACTTTAAATCTTATATTCGCGGTAAAAACGATAATTCCTTCCGGATTTTCGAAATTGAAAAACAAAAATTTAAAAAATGTATAACCGCTAAAGACGGAATACAATATATGGTATGGAATATTTATTCGTTAGAATGTATGTTCTATAGACTTGCATGAGATAACATTATATAAGCTTCAAATGCTTCTTTTAAAACTTCTTTGCCTTTGCTTTTCCCCTCTTTGCTTTCCCCTGTATCTCGGGTACGGGCTTAACGTCGTTATCGGGGAACTTCTGTATCATATCGCCTTCGGTGCCGTGCGGCTCCTCCGGGTCAGGGCGCCGCATTCCTGCTTTTGCCATGGTATGCCTCCTTGTTTTTTTATTATTATCCGAAAGGAGGGCGCGATATATTCAGGAAACAAACAGCTTAATATTCCGGCTTAGTAAGCACTCTTTATTAATATGCTTGTATACGTTGATAAAAGGAGCTTCTGCTGTTATAATATCTATATATTTTCTTTAGGAGAACGCGTTGGACGAAACCGAAATAAAGCCTTTGATAAGCTGCTCTCTTACATATGAGAGAAATGGCGTAAAGCACGAAAAAACAAATGCCGTTCTTTTTTCCGGTTCGATCGCTTTCAGCGCTCCCGGATTTTCAAGCACCGTTAGATTAAACACTATAGACGGCGTAAGCGCGAAAGATTACCGGGTCTATATAAAAAAAAGCGGCGGCGATATAACGCTCTCCATGATAGGGCACCTTTATGAAGACTTTGCGTCGAAATTCATACGCGCATACAACGAGGTGATCTTTAGCGACTCGCTGATGAAAGAAACCGTACACTTCGAAGCGGACGGGCAGTACGTATCCCCCGGGGGCGAAACAGGCCGCGCCGTCTTCCGTATCTGCGAAACCGCGCTCGTGATTCTCCCCGATACTCACGGGCTCGCAAGGATACCGCTTAGCATGATAGCTGATACAAACGTATCGCCTTACCGCTTCGAGATAACCGATAGGCTCGAAAGGCGCTTCGTTATTCAAAAGCTGGGGCAGACGACCGATCCATTTATGAATGCTTATAAAAGAAGGCTGGCGGAACTCATTAAACAGACGCGCGAGCGGCTCAGTGAAATATGCCCCGCCGGCGACGCGCTTGCCTCTCTGCTGATGGAGGGCATGGTCGCAAAGCTCTCGGATGTTCGCAGAGCGGACCCCCGTTTTGCCGGCGCTATTGACGAAAAACTTGCCTCTTCCGATATATCGCAGGAATACGGATACCTTAAGTCAGTCTCGTCCGATCTGGCAATCGGAGTAAAGCGTGGGCTTATGGGCGAACTAACCGGCGAAAGTATTCTCATACTCGCGCCTGTGTTTGATAAAAATATAATGTTTATGGAGAGCCTCGGGGATACCGCGGCCGCTACCTACGCGTTCAGATTGTCCCCTGACGGCAGTTTTCAGGCAGCGCAGTGGGATGATTTCCTCCTCCGGTTCAATTACAGCATGCTCAGCGTCAACTTTCGCAGGGAACCGATATACTTAAGCGACGAAGCGCTCAGGAGCGAAAAGTACGAACAGTACAATCAGACGCTGCGGCGGGTGCCCGGCCTTAATCAACTGCGCGAGTTGTTTGCGGGCAGGGTGATACACAGCGGGTTTGAGTCATGGAAAAAGGCCATGGACTCATATATAAAATAACAGGAGGAACGAGGTTATGGCTGGATACGACAAGCCGTGTATAGGATGCGGTAATTTTATTGCATACGACAGCAAGTTCTGCCCCATATGCGGAAGACTGAGCCCGTTTTACGACGCGTGCCC
>CAZJOS010000186.1:0-5174 GCA_964547655.1 uncultured Christensenellaceae bacterium | reverse complement strand
TTGAGAATAATGGCGTCCCGTCGAAAGCCATGCTTAGGTTCTCCGCTTTAAGCACGTCGTTGCCCCCGCGCCCCGCGGATTTTAGCTTGAGTTTCATCTTGTCGCGCTCGGGCGACACCTTTTCGGCGAAATCCATCTTCGCAAGCAGCTTTTCCCTCGACTTCGCCTTTACGAAGTTGTTGCCGCCCGTCTGCCGCCCCCACGCGTAATACTGATCTATTATCTTCTTCTGGCGGTTATATTCCCTCTGCCCCAGCTCGTACGCTTTGCGCGCTATCTCGCGCCTCTCCTGCCTCTGCGCGGCGTACGAGGTGTAGTTGCCGGTATACATCTCCACTTCGCCGCCCTGCATCTCGGCAATGTGCGTGCACAGCTGGTCTAAAAACCACCTGTCGTGCGATACTATTATTACCGCGCCCTGCCACGTTTTCAAATAGTCTTCGAGCCATCCGGCCGCGTCGGTATCGAGGTGGTTCGTCGGCTCGTCGAGCAGCAGCACGCTGGGCTTTTGCAGCAGCAGCTTCGCGAGGCTCAGCCGCGAGCGCTGCCCGCCCGATAGCGTGGACACGCTCTGTTCGTACATGTCTTCGCCGAGGCCGAGGCCTTTTAATACCCCGGCGATGGCGCTGTTATATGAATATCCGCCCGCGTCCTCAAAGGCGCGGGTAAGTTTCTCGTATTCCTTCGATATCTTATCCCACTTTTCCGGGTCGGCTGCGGCTTCTTCCATAGAGTGCTCGAGAGCGCGAAGGCGCTCCTCCATCGCGAAAGCGTCAGCGAACACGCCAAGCATAGTCTGCCACACGGTCTCTTCGCTGCCCGCGCCCGTCTCCTGCGGAAGGTAGCCGACAGCTGCGCCGGAAGAAAAGCCCACGCTGCCGCCGTCGGCGGCAAGCTCGCCGCAGACGATGCGGAGCAGAGTCGTCTTGCCCGCGCCGTTGGGCCCGACAAGCCCTAAGCGCATGTCGTCGGTGAGCGTGAGCGAAACGCCCTGCAATATCTGCTCGGCGCCGAATGATATCTTTATGTTTTTAAGCGATAATGCAACCAATGTCCAGTCCCCCAGAAAATCTTAGGCTATTATATATGAAAAGGAGGAAAAACGAAAGCCCCCGGGAAAGAGGTTATTAGCCACTACATAAGTAGTATGCTGAAATGTCTTCCTAAGTCTATAAACATATAATTAAACCCGGCGGGCATAATAATATTGGGATTTATACTTAACAGGGGTGGTAACCATTTTAGGGATCAGGAAAAAGAAAGCTAAGCACAGCGAAGAACAGAATAACACATCAGAGAAGCTGAATGTCCCGGCAAACATACACGAATGCGAAAAGCTCGTAAAAAAAATGTTTGGCGGCAGTTCGGATATAATTGTAAGGCCATTTAATACTTATAGGGAAAAAGCAATGGTCGTTTACGTAGACGGCATGGCGGATCAGAACCTTATAGACAGGGATATCGTCAGCCCGCTGAAATTACACGCGTTCAAAGGGGACCTCGCCGTTGCTCTGGAAACCCCGTTTTCGGTAACAGACGATATGAATATTTTCGCAGAACGTGTCCTCACCGGCGAGACGGGGCTCTTCTACGGAAGCATCAAAAAAGCATTTTTAATAGAGTTCAAGAGCTGGCAGAATCGCCCCATTGAGGAGCCTGCCGCCGAAGCGGTTGTACGGGGGCCAAAGGAAGGGTTCGTAGAGGATATACGCACCAACACATCAATGATAAGAAGAAAGATAAAGACTACGGATCTTAGGTTTGAAAGCATGAAACTGGGCAGGCAGACAAAGACAATGGTATCGATTGCTTATATAGAAGGGATTGTGAATCAGGAAATCCTTGGCGAGTTTCGCGGCCGCCTTAAAGAAATAGACACTGACATGATACTCGAGACCGGGCAAATAGAGCAGCTTATAGATAAAAATACATTCTCGCCCTTTTCAGGAATAGGGCTCACGCAAAAGCCCGACGTATTGGCGCAGAGGTTACTGGAAGGCAGAGTCGGCCTTCTTGTAGACGGTACGCCGCACGCTCTTACTGTTCCCGAGATGTTCATGGATAATTTCAGAACGGCTGAAGATTTCTACAATAATACTCTGTATGTGAATTTTGTTAGGATTTTCAGGGGTATAGCGTTGTTTGTAACAGCCGTGCTGCCCGGATTAGCGATCGCCATATTCACATATAGTCAGGAAATGATTCCTTCTGTATTTTTGTCAAACCTTATCAGTTCATCTATGAAGACGCCGATGCCGTTTTCCTTTGAAATATTGCTTATGACCGTTATGTTCGAGCTTATAAAGGAAGCGGGTATAAGGATGCCGAAAACTGTGGGCTCGGCGTTAACCATCGTAGGTTCGCTTATTATCGGAGACGCTGCTATAAACGTGGGGCTCGTAAGCGCGCCATCCGTTATCGTTGTCGCTGTCGCAGCGCTGGCAAGTTTCGTACTCCCGAGCCTTACGGCTTTTATGCTGGTATACAGGACGCTTTTCTGGCTGCTTGGAAGCATAATGGGGGTAATCGGCATCGGAGCCGGGATGGTAATAATGATAGTCCATATATCATCGACGGAATCATTCGGGAGGCCAATATTGTCTTCTTTCTCAAAGCAGGAGATGAAGGACAGCCTGTTTCATTTTCCTTTAAAAAACCTGATATACAGGCCGACGTCTATCGCCCGGGAAAACGTAAAAAAGCAGCGTTAGGAGATTATATTTGAAAAAGACTATCTGCGTCATAATAATTATTTTTTCTGTTATACTTGTCTCCGGCTGCTGGAGCTGTAAGGAGCCAAAAACTTTAGCCATCGCCGAAAGCGCTCTTATTGATATGACCGGCGACGGGTTATATAAAATGACAGTGGAGATAATGAATCCGGCGGGGATGGGCGGCGCGGGTATCCAGGGCGGGGGAGGCAGCGGTAAAAATCCGTATATAACTATAACCGCCATTGGAAAATCTATAAGAGAGTCTATTTCAAACCAGCTGGCGCGCGAGTATACGGACTTCGGGGCGCATGTAAAGGCGAGGTTCTTCAGCGAAAGATATGCGAAGAACGGTATAGGTTCGACGTTGGAAGTCATCGCAAGGGACCGCCTTACGGATGAGAACGCTATATCCGCAGTTATAAAAGGAAACGATCCTGAAAGAATATACAGCAGCATGATCGGGTTGTCGGGCAATGTAGGCACTTATATAGAGAATTTAAGTAATTTTCATCCGTATAATTCAGCAAAGGGCGTTTTCGTGTCCGCACTGGATTTTATAAAGGATTATTATGCGGAAGGTAAGGAGCCGGTATGCGGATTGATAACACTGGTAAAATCCAACGACTTATCCTCAGGAAACAATGAACCGGCACAGCAGGAGAGCGGCGAATCAACTACTTCGCAAAGCCTTTCGGAAAGATATGAAATAATTTATGAGGGACTCGCGGCTTTTAAAGACGACAAGCTGGTTGGTTATATGGACGGCGAAGAAGCTGAAATCTATAACCTTCTTGAGAATAAAGTGCGCGGAGCAATTATTACAGTTCCGGTCGGCAAAGATATGGATTCTGCGGTTTTACATATATCAGGAGCAACCGCCGATATAAAAGTAATTGTGGCTGATGGAAAAGCGGTAATAGATATAACGCTTAAAATCCCGGCAAATATTGCCCAGGTAAACGGCAATCTCGACATAACAGAACCCGAGGTGTTGAAAGAAATAGAACAAAACTTTAACGCGTTGGTTAAAGAAAAGACAATCGCAGCAATAAAGAAGGCGCAAAGTGAATTTAATAGCGATATATTCGGTTTTGGCAACGCCCTGCATATGCAGCATCCCGCAATTTGGCGAAATATTAAAAACGATTGGAATGACGTTTACTTTACCAGCGCTGAAATAAACGTGGCTGTAAAATCAGTGATTGTTTTAGCGGGCGAGGAAGAAGAGCCGTTCTTCATAAAGGAGGCAGACTGATGAGAAAGAAACCTCTCGTTACTGCATCCCAACTCGTTCTTATGATTGTGGGCAGCGCGCTGATCTATCCGTATACATATATGCAGATACTTGTAACGCCGCCCTCTAATCAGGACATATGGATAGTCCTGTTACTCTCGGCGATATATATAATAATAATTAATGTGCCGACTCTTTTTATAATAAATAAATTCAGGGGGTTGAGCGCAAGCCAAAAGATCCAAATGATACTTGGAAAACCCATAGGAAAAGCAGCTGCCGTTTTGTACGTTTTGTTTTTTATATTTTACTCAATGAACATCATGGTTATAAACGGTATATTTATTAAGATATATCTGATACCGGAGACGCCGCTTTGGGCTATTACTATACTAATGGCGATCCCCGCGGTTTATATGTCATACAAGGGTGCGGGTACAATAGGCCGGACGTCATCATTCTTCGTTATCCTTTTGCTGGTTTCTGTAATATTCTTTTTTGTATTTGGGATCAATAAAATGAATATTAACGAAATAAAGCCGATATTAGCTGATTCAACATTTGCTCAATTGAACCTCGGAGCGTTCATCACGGCTGTAAGGTTTTCATCAATACTGATCTTATTTATATTCTCGTTCCATATAAACGAAAAAGTTCATGTAATAAAAGTATTCGGGTGACTCTCGGAATTTTTATAATAAGCTTTCTGCTGATACTTCTTCCAACAATCCTTGTGCTGGGGAATGAATATTCAAGGCATGTATTAAGCCCGTACTTTACTTTCGTTGAACAGGTAGAGGCATTCGGTTTTCTTACACGCGTACAGTCCTTATTCGTTCTCGCGCTTTTCCCGGTCTCTATACTTAAACTGAGCGTGTATAACTATATGGCTGCCCATATGTTCTCTGACCTCGCGGAAACAAAGACTCATAAGGGTTTTGTTATACCTTTCATAATCATTCCTTTCGCGGCGTGTATGATCCCCGCCATGCAGAAAACCAGTACATTCGAGGCCATAAATTCTGATAAGTTATTACCCTTTATTATAGTCCCGTTCGTATTTATACTGCCGCTTTTTATGCTGATAGTTTACCTGATACGAAGGAAGAAGATTAACCTTGCACTTATGTCAATGCCACCCGAAGAAGACGCTTCAAAATGATGCGCTGCCTTATCCCTTCCCTCTCATCTCCCCCGCAAACTCCTTAAGTTCAACGTAAAACTTC
>CAZJOS010000185.1:0-5186 GCA_964547655.1 uncultured Christensenellaceae bacterium | reverse complement strand
AAGCCGGTTTGAAGGGGAGTAACATCACTAAAGCTTTTTAGGTATCAGATTGACTATTCCTTTATTTGAATATAGAATATAGTAACAGCTTAAGAGGTATTGGGTTCATATTTTATAAGGGTGGTTTTGTTATGCACCAGACTATGAACGTCGCCTCTAACGCGAAGCTTATCGAAGTATTGAAGGCCGAGTTTATCGGGGAAGCGTCCGACGTTATAAGGGCTTCGCTCTCCCCCAACGGCAGGGAAGAGCTTATCGACACTCTGGGAGGTACCGTGCTGCTCGCGTATCTCTTAGCGAGAAGGTGCGGCGTGTCGTTTGCCGAGATAGACGCGGAGATACTGAAGAAAGCGGAAACGGGAATAAAAGAAAAACATATCCTTGAAAGCAATTACGGAGACTTGTCTCTTTTGAAAAAACATTTTGAAAGCGGTATAAGGGGTTTTGGACAGGACAAAAAAAGAAGATTATAAAGGCGTAATTTTAACGTATCTGATGACGTCTGCGCTGCTGTATGCGGGGCTGTATATGCCGATCTTGCTGATAGCGGCGCCCTTTCTGCTCGTCTACTGCGTGGCGCGGTACGGGCCCTGGCTCGGAGGAGCTGCCGCAATCTTAAGCTTTGCGGCTATAGGATATTTCGATCTTCATACGGCATATATAGTCGCGGCGGCTTTTCTTCCGGCGGCTTTAACGGCAGGCTATATGATAAGGGCGAAAAAGCGGTTTTTTACCAGCGTGGCGGCGTCGGTCGCGGCCGCGCTCGCGGGCGTTGCGCTTGTTATAGCAGCGGTTACGCTGCTTACGGGCAAGCCGTTTATTGAAAGTATAGTTAATTACATGGGCGATAGAATAGCTTCGCTGGGCAGCGAAGGCGTATCGTCGCTGTACCAGGCAATAAGGTATACCGACGTGCTTACCGGCGCCGTTACGAGGGAAGCGGTGCTTGCCACTTCCGCTCCTGAAGCAGTCAGGATAATGCAGGAAATGATCAGCGATACGCTTAACATGTGGCTCATAACCATGATAGGGATCTACTCGATGCTCGCAGGGTTATTGTTTTATACGATACCGAGGGCGATAGCGAAAAAAAGAATAGAAGTTGCGCCTAATCCGGCGTTCAGCGATTATGCATTGCCTAAAGGTTTTTGGATCGCGTTTGTCCTCTCCTATATCTTTGCGGCCGTCGGGGCGGGCCTGGGATGGAAGCCTTTCGATATGATCGAAGCGACTGTCTTTAACCTTTACGTTTTTGTTTTTACGGTGCAGGCGCTCTCCTTTCTTGACTATATATACAAAAAGCGCAATATGGGCACGGGCGCAAGGACGGTGCTTCATGTACTTTTAGTTCTGATTTTAAGTTTTATACTCTTTTTATTAGGCATAATTGAGAATATATTTTCTATTCGAAAGAGGATGGAAGAGAAGGAGGTTTGATGTGGCAAAGGTCCGTTTTCTGTCGGCAGATCTCCTTTGCCTCATATGCGCGCTTATCGCCGCCGCGGCTATAGCGTTTTACAAGAGCGTTTACCTGGGCGTTGTCGTTTCTATATTCTGCGCTGCTTTTGTTTTGCTGTATATAGTTCTCGGCATACTTCAAAAGGTAAAATGGCAGAGGCTCGTTACAGAGGCGCTTTCTGATAAAGAAACGTTCGCAACGTATCTTGATACGATGTCGATGCCGCTGGCGCTCACCACGCCTCAGGGAAACGTAAAATGGGCCAATCTTAAGTTCAGGAGCATAGCGGGATACGGGGCGCTCCGCAATATAGGAAAGATGATACCCGGCATCAACGTGCCGGAAACCGATAAGAAGATATTGATAGGCTCAAGGCCGTACAGAAAAGAGCTTTTTTCGATAAAGTACAGGAAGAAAGAGATGCTGCTGTACAGGCTTGTTGACATAGAAAATGCCATTGAGGCAAAAAAGATATATCAAAACTATCTGCCTGTGATCTGTTATATACAGATAGACAATTACGACGAACTTGCGGCGGACGTGCTGCAGACCGAGCTCTCGGCAATGGTAGCGGCGGTCGAAAAAAGGATATCCGAAATGGCAAAGAGCCTCTCGTCGGTGTTTATGAAGACAGACAGGGGCAAGTACATATGCGTATTTGAAAGGCGGTTCCTGTCGGCTTTAAGGGGCTCTAAGTTCCGCATACTCGACGACGTAAAACAGTTGAAATCAGGCCTTACCCCCACGTTGTCTATAGCGGTGGGTATAGGCGAGACCCCGGAACAATCGTCGGACTTTGCGGGCAGGGCATTGGAGCTTGCTTTGGGACGGGGCGGGGACCAGGCCGTTATAAAGCAGGGCGACAAGTTTATATTTTTCGGAGGCGTTACGAAGTCGGCGTACAGGAGAAGTACGGTAAAATCCCGCATGGTGAGCCACGCGCTCCGCAACCTTATGGAACAGTGCAGCGACGTATTTATAATGGGGCACAATTTGCCCGACCTTGACTGCATGGGCGCGTCGCTTGGCATAGCGGCGTGTGCAAGGAACGCGGGTAAAGAAGTATACCTCGTTATTGACGAACCCAACCCTTCGATAATCCCTCTGCTCGACAGGCTCACGGGCGTTGAAAGCTATAAAAACCGTATTCTGTCGGGGCAGGACGCGGGGCTCTCCATCAGCCATACGAGCCTGCTTGTACTCGTCGACACGCTTATACCGTCGCTCACGGTAAACCCGGCGCTTATCGAGCTTGCGGATACGCTGGTGATAATAGACCATCACTTGAAGGGGGCGGCGTCTATAGAAGAGGCGGCGCTGTATTACCATGAGCCGTACGCCTCGTCGGTATCGGAGCTTGTGACCGAATTGATACAATATTTCAGCGATGATATAAAGCCGTTGAGCGTCGAGCTGGACGCGCTGCTGTGCGGAATAACGATAGACACCAAGGGATTTTCGTTCAACACCGGGGCGCGCACGTTCGAGGCCGCTTCGTACCTTAAAGAGAGAGGCGCCGACTCGGCGGCGGTAAGGCAGCTTACCCAGGACGACCTTGAAACATATAAGAAAAAGACTGAGATAGTAAAGAGCGCCGAGATACTTGAGAACGGCATAGCGGTGGCATGCTGCTCGACCGGGCAGAACGCGCCGCTCATAGCTGCGCAGGCTGCCGACGCACTGCTTACTATAAGGGGCGTAGGGGCGTCTTTCGTTTTAAGCGAAACAGGAAACGATATTCTTATCAGCGGCAGGTCATTAGGAGAAGTAAACGTGCAGCTGATACTCGAAAGCCTTGGGGGCGGCGGCCACGCCACGATGGCCGCGGTAAAGCTTACGGACGCAGGCCTCGAAGACGCGCTTCAAAGGCTCAAAAACGCGGTAAACAACTATATGAAAGAGGGAAAATGATATGAAAGTCATATTGACGCAGGACGTTAAAGGCACGGGGCACGCCGGAGATATAGTGAATGTGAGCGACGGGTACGCGAGGAACTTCCTGCTGCCCAAAGGGCTTGCGAAAGAGGCTTCTCAGCAGAACCTGAACGTGGCCAAACAGCAGCAGAAGGCAAACGAAAAGCGGCGCATGCTCGAGCTGCTCTCAGCCGAAGAAGCCGCGGAAAAACTGAAAGACTTAAAGGTAGTGGTTAAAGCCAAGTGCGGCGAGAACGGGCGGCTGTTCGGCTCGGTCACCGTTAAAGAAATTGCCGAGGCAATAATGGCGCAGCACGGTATAGAGATAGACAAAAAGAAGATAGTGCTGCCCGAGCATGTAAAAGAGCTCGGAGAAATGAAGATGCAGATAAAGGTCCACGCCGGGGTAACGGCCGACATGGTCTTGAGCGTGGAAGCTGCGGAAGAGTAGGGATATGGCTGCGGAACCGGGTTTTAAAACTGCATATAAACCGCCCAGCAATACGGACGCGGAGAGGAGCGTGCTCGGGAGCATGTTCTTAGACCCCAAGGCCGTGTTTATAGCTATAGAAAGATTGATCCCTTCAGACTTTTACGTGAAGCGCAACAGGGAGATCTTCGAAGTCATGCGCGAGCTTTCGGAGGCGGGCAAGCCGGTGGATACCGTTACCGTAGTGGAGCGGCTCGAGAGAAAGGGGCAGCTTGAGAGCCCGGACGATACGGTGTATATAGCCGACCTTCCGGCGGCGGTGCCCAGCGCTTCCAACGTTTTGCACTACATAGATATAATAGAGCAGGATTCGGTAAGGCGGCTGCTTATAGAAGCGGGCAACGATATAATAAAAGACGCTTTTACCTCAGAAGACGAGGCGGCGGAGATAGTCGGCAGGGCCGGGGATATAATATACCAGATAGCCGTAAAGCGCAGGAGGGATTCGCTCGAGCATATTAAGCAGGCGCTGCTGGAGGGGTATACGCGCATAGGCGAGTCGATGGATAAAGAGTCGGGGCTTTTAGGGATTCCCACCGGCTTTAAACAGCTCGACAAAAAGCTTTCGGGATTGCAGGGCTCGCAGCTCATTGTAATAGCGGGGCGCCCCGGCATGGGCAAGACGAGCTTTGCGCTCAACATAGCGCAAAACGTTGCCGTAAAGGATAAAGTGCCGGTGGCTATATTTTCGCTCGAGATGTCGCGGGAGCAGCTTGCCATACGCATGCTGTGCAGCGAAGCTTACGTTGACAGCCAGAAGACGAGGACGGGCGGCCTTAATAACGACGACCTCGACAGGCTTTCGGCGGCGGTCAACATACTCGGCACGTCGCCGGTATACATAGACGATTCACCCGCTATAACGGTACTCGAGATACTCGCCAAATGCAGGCGCTTAAAGCAGGAGAAGGGCTTAGGGCTCATAGTTATAGACTACCTGCAGCTGATGACGGGCAAGGATAGGCGCGAGAACAGGCAGCAGGAGATATCGGCTATGACGAGAAGCCTTAAGATAATGGCAAAGGAGATAGACGTCCCGGTTATGCTGCTGTCGCAGCTCTCGAGGGAGAGCGAGAAGAGGGAGTCAAAAATACCAATGCTCTCCGACTTAAGGGAGTCGGGCAGTATAGAGCAGGATGCCGACGTCGTGATTTTCCTGCACCGGGAAAACTATTACAACCCGGAAGCGGGCACCAATACCAAGGTGATAGTAGCCAAGCAGAGGAGCGGGCCTACGGGCGAGATACCGCTCGGGTGGCGCGGGGAGTATACGCGCTTCATCGAACTTGCATATCAGGAGCAGGCGCCGGAAGAGGTGTATTA
>CAZJOS010000184.1:0-5199 GCA_964547655.1 uncultured Christensenellaceae bacterium | reverse complement strand
CCGTATAATCGCCCGGATTGACAAAGGTGAGCACTCCGTCCGAATATGTAAAATCCACGCCCAGTACACCCCCTGTAACATCGAAATCACCTGCCGGGACAGCCAAAGCCGCCGGGGATATCAACATTAGTATTATGACGGCCAGTACCAGCGCTGCGCAAGCTTTTTTCATTTGAACCCTCCCGCAATATGTAAAATGACGTTTTGAGTAATTACAAAGAACCTATATAGATACAATTATTATATGCTAATACATCTTACCGGTCAAGCAATTGTGCCATCTTTTGGCTGTCTTTTGGTCGTGTGCGGAAACGCCGCCGCGGCCAGCAACATAAAAAAGCGCCCCCGCTCTGTACACTCTGCGGAAGGCGTTTAGTCATATGGGCTTAAGTAAAGTTGCCCGGCTGCGATATGTCGTGAAGCGCGTTTTTCGCCTTGTTTTGCAGCACCGGCTCGGTTGATATATCCGCGAGCGCCACTATACCGACGAGCGAACCGCCCTCTACAATAGGCAGCCTTCGTATCTGCCGCTCGCCCATCACCTTTGCCGCCTCTTTGGCGTCCATGTCGGGCGTGCCCACCACAAGGTCCGGCGTCATCACACTCGCGACGGTCTGCGTGATGCCGCCGCCCTGCGCTACTGAACGAAGCGCTATGTCCCTGTCGGTCAGTATGCCCGTTACCCTGCCGTTATCGACGACCGGTATCGAGCCCACGTCGTATTTCTTCATAAGCTGAGCCGCGCGCTCTATCTGGTCTCCCGGGGCCACGCAGGCTACTTCTTTCGTCATGATGTCTCTTACCTTCATAAAAACACCTCCGCATATATTTTGCCCTCACAAAGGCACATTTATGACAGCGGCGTCCGGTTGTTTTCCAAAAAAAGAGACAGGCATCAGTGCCTGGCGCCTGCCCTGTTCCTTATCTTTTTATCAGCGCGCGTGCAAGTCGCCGCTGGCGTTGTCGCTTACCGAAACGCTCTCCGGGTTTCCGCCGTATACGATGTCGCCCGAACCGCTTATGCTGCCCGTAAGGGAGCCCGACACTGTAACGCTCGCGTCGCCGCTGCCCGATAACCTTACATCCGCATCGCCCGCTTTAAGGCCGAACCCTTCGAAGCCGCCCGACCCGCCGGAGGAAACGCTCAGCTGCCCGGCGTTCCCCTTTATGCTGATATCGCCCGAGCCGCCTATTGTTGCCGTAAGGGTATCGGCGTCTGCATCTATATCCATATTACCCGAGCCGCTTATTGTTAACGCAAGGTCTTTCGCGCTTATCTTAAGGCACACGTCACCCGACCCGCTCGCGCCTACGTCGAAACTCTCACCCTCGAGCGTGCCGGCGGCCAGCGTAATATTGCCGCTGCCTTCGGTGCGGATAACTCCTCCGCTTACCGCCGGTATGCGCACGGTCATTCTTCTGAGCCTTGTGATGCTGGTTCCCGGCCGAATGCCGACATTCAGCACTCCCGCGCCGTCTCTGAAGAGTTCGACAAATTCGATAAGGTTGCTCTCCCCTTCTATTACGGCCTTGCCTTCAAGCTGCGAATCTATCACTACGTCGAACGACGTGCGGTTTATCACGCCCGTTAAAGCGCCCTCGATATTTCTCTCTTCGGTCTTCATCTGCCCGTTGCCCACGAGGCCGTTTCCGCCGATAAAGACGCAGCCTCCGAGCATTACAGCCGCCAGCGCCGCGAGCATTACGGCCGCGCACGCTCTTGCCCTTGTTTTCATATATCCTTTGACTCCTTATATAAATATTTCACCGGGCAGTTATTCGCCCGGAGTTTTTCAAAAATAACGGCACAAACCCCTCCGGTTACCGGGGTATGTCTATGAATAATTATTTTTCAGGTATTCCGCCCATCCTTCATATACGTCCCGTTCGCCGGCGCCCAATACAGCATAGCTGCCCGTTCGCAGTAATCCAAGTACGTTGTCCCATCCATACGTCTTATCGAGATATTCAACGTACGTATACGCGAAATCGTATCCGCCAATATCGGCAAACTTGACAGGATTATTCGTTTTAATATCCTCAAAAGACGGGACGGGCATCATATTATACAGGTTTTCTGACGGGTCGCCGTTGGATAGATACAGCGCCGCACCTTCGTTCAGCCACAGGGGCATATCCGAATTAATAACGTAGTTGCAGGCGTGTGCCATCTCGTGAAGAACGGCGTCCCTGCAGTCTGCATAGCTGTGAGCTTTCCCCGGGTTTGCAGGCGAAGTAAGCAGTACGTTCGTTCCTTTATTGTCGCCGATATACCAGTCGAGCCCGAGCATCGGGGCTAACAGCCCGTATTTTTTCGTCTGGAACACAAACTGGCTGTCGTATATATAGATATTGATATCCTGCTTTTGATCGAAGCCCAGCTTTTTGGCAAGCTGCTCCGCCCGCCCTTCGGCCAGCGTAAAAACTTCTCTCGCAGCAGCCTCCTCTTTCTCGAAATATACGTTCACCCAATATCCCCGAAGTTCGCTCATGCCCGGTTCCTTCAGCCATAGCGTGGGTATGAACGACGCGCCCGCAAGAGCCGTGAGTGCAAGAAGTATTATCCCTGTTACCAGCAAGGCCTTTTTAATCCTTTTATTTCTCACGATTACTTCCTTTTTAGGTTATTATCGATATCTTAAAAGTTTTTAATTATTTTCTCTTGGTGTTTTGTTACCGCGGCTTTACCGTTCCCAGTCCGTCGCCGGTTACATTGACCTTGGGGTCTCCGCCGTATATGACGCTGCCTACGCTGGAAACATTCGCGTCGAGCGTTCCGCTCACCATCAGATGCGCGCTGCCCGTGCTGGACACCGTGACTCTGGCATCTACTATCCAGAGCCCATAGCCTTCGAAGCTGCCCACGCTGCTGAGCGTAATATCCGCCTTATCGGCTCTGCCGGTAAGCGTTATGCTGCCCGTCGAAGAGGCGTTTGCAATAAGCTCTTCTGTTTGTATGTTAAGATCAATGCGGCCCACGCTGCTGGCGGCGAGGCGGAAGCTGTCTCCCTTAAGGACGCCGCTCTTCATGGTTATGCTGCCCACCGACGAGGCCTCGAGTATACCGCTGTCCATAAACGGCACATAAACTTTAACGTTGACCGGAGACATTATATTGGTATGGCCTTTAAACCCAAGCTCCAGCACTCCGCCCACCTGATCGGCGCTGACGACGTCGAGTATGTTGCTGTCGCCCTCGAGTATGAAGGTGTCTTTAAGCTCCGGGTCGAGTACGACGTCGATAACGCTATTGGTGCGAACGCCTTTAAGCTCTCCGTCGAGCGCGTTTTCGCGGGTGACCCTGTCTCCGTTGCCCCTTATGGCGTTTTCCGGCGTAAAGCCGAAGTCGATGCTGATGCAGCCTGCGAGCAGCAGCGCCGCGCACAGCGCCATGGAAATCAATACAACATGTTTTTTCATTTTCATTCTCCTGTTTTTTCTATAAACTTTATATCAAAAGGCTTCGCCTTCCGATTACTTTATGCCCCAAATGGGCATGATACTGGCAGTTTCTTAAGACGCACTGAATATTTCGCCAGTCGCATTACTTGCCCCATGACTGCTAAAGCAGTTACATTGATAATAGACGAAACTCTTTGGCTCCTCTGTTCGTAATAGTCGCCTGCCTTCGCTACCGCTTGGCATCCTCCTTTACTCACAGCGCCTCCAATTCGCTTCATCGCCCACAGGGCGCGCTCATTTTCGGCGCCCTCAGATGAGGGAGCTGGCGCCGTTAGGCGACTGAGGGAGGGATAAACATTCGCTTCTATAACGAGTATCTTTTCACTGTTCCCCTCCACACAAATACAGCCGCCCTTCCGGCGGCGTTATGAGACAATTTAAATATAACAGACGGGTATGAGTAACGCAATAAATATGTTAATGATATGTCATGCTGAAAGTGCCTGTTTTGCGCTTTTCATCAGCGGAAAAAATTTACCGCTTTACAAACAGCGAAAACTTATATATAATATGTTTTTGTATTATTAGTATCGCCTGCGCACAGCGCAGGGCATTCATAAAAGGATCGCGCTTTTCAAGTCGTATTTTTAATACACCCGGTACGGGAAATTGTGGCCCGTACGCGCAGCGGGGCTTTCCGGCTCCGGCGTAAATGTACGAACTTGCGGCGTGATAACAAATTCGAAAGACTTTGCTATATCAGCACGGTCTTTATTTATGTAAACACCGGAAAAGAAATGAGGATAAATTGAAATATTATGAATTGCTCTCGGATGAGATGAAGGCCACCCTCGATAAAGCGGGTTTTACAGCGCCGACGCCCATCCAGGAGAAGACGCTCGAGCTTATATTAGCCGGGTGGGACATTATGGGCATAGCCCAGACAGGAACGGGCAAAACAGCGGCATTCGCCGTGCCCATAATAGAGAGGACGTTTACCGACAACAGCAAGACGCAGGCGCTTATTATATGCCCCACGCGCGAGCTTGCGGTGCAGATAACGGCTGTATTCCGCGCGCTTTCCGTAAACACCAGGCTGCGCACCGTAAGCATTTACGGCGGGCAGGCTGCCAGCGTGCAGATACGCGCATTAAGAGCGGGCGCGCAGATAGTGGTGGGAACGCCGGGCAGAATAAAGGACCTCATAGGGAGAAACGTCCTTAAGCTGCAGAACATACGCACCGTGGTGCTCGACGAGGCGGACGAGATGCTCAACTTCGGGTTTCTGCCCGACATAACGGCGATACTTTCGCAGATAACGAGAGAGCACCAGACGCTGCTGTTTTCGGCGACGATGAACAAGGCGGTATCGGGCGTGGTAAAGCAGTTTCAGCACGACGCCGTGCGCATAGAGACGTGCGGAAGCAACGAGCCCGCGGCCAATGTAAGGCAGTCGTTTATGGCCATAAGCCGGAGCGGCAAATACAGGGCGGTGCAGGGCCTTATTAAAAAAGACAACCCGCGCCTGGCGCTCGTTTTCTGCAACACCAAGCGGCAGGTAAAATCGCTGCACAAGCTGCTGAGAGACATTGGCGTGCCCGCAGGGTGTTTGCACGGGGACCTTAGCCAGTATCAGCGCGACAAATCGATGGGCTCGTTCCGCGAGGGCAGAACGAACGTGATGGTGGCTACCGACGTGGCTGCCCGGGGCATAGACGTAAGGGAGATAGACCTCGTGATAAACTACGACATACCCGACAAGATGGAATATTACGTGCACCGCATAGGCCGCACGGG
>CAZJOS010000183.1:0-5209 GCA_964547655.1 uncultured Christensenellaceae bacterium | reverse complement strand
ACCGTGGAATAAGAAAGAAAGAGATTAAGAGCGCCCGGAGAGGCGTTCTTTTTTATGTGCATCATAGAGAGCGTTACTTTGCCGCTTGACAATAATTTTTATTAAGCATATAGTTTAAAAACATTACTTAAAAGGGAAGGCATGAATGGACGACAGGAAGTTAAGGCTAATGGGCAGGGCGCCCGTAAAGAGCGCCATAATAAGGCTGGCGGCCCCAACGATGTTCGCGGCGATAGTTCAGATACTGTATAACTGGACGGATACGGCCTTTATAGGTATGCTCGGGAACATGGAACTGGTCGCGGCTATATCGCTGGCTATACCGCTGGTCTTCCTGATAGTTGCCATAGGCAATATATTCGGCATAGGCGCTGCCAGCTATATATCGCGTAAGCTCGGCGAGAAAAACATGACGGAAGCAAAACATGCCAATTCGGTCGCGTTCTATACCGCGACTGCGGCGGGCGCCGTAATTTCAGCGCTTATATTCGCTTTCAGGGAGCCGCTGCTCCATATAATAGGAACGAGCGCGGATACCTTTGCGCCGACTTTTGACTATTTCTCGATACTCATAGCGTTCGGGCCGCTTATGGTATTGCAGGTGGCGCTGGCGGGGCTGGTGCGCAGTGAGGGCGCGACATCCAAGGCCATGTGGGGCATGATAATCGGAGTTGGATCGAACGTACTGCTCGACCCGCTGTTCATATTCGCCTTCGGTATGGGCATAAAGGGGGCCGCGTGGGCGACGGTTATAGGCAACGGCCTCGGCACGCTGTTTTACGTGCTGCATTTCATAAAGGGCAAAACGCTGCTTTCCATAAAGCCCCGCGATTTCCGCCCCACCAAAAGGATATACTGGCAGATGTTCGAGATCGGCGTTCCGGCGTCGCTATCGATGTTCGTTATGAGCATATCGTTCATATTGGGCAACGTCTTCGCCAGGGAGTACGGAGACCAGGTGGTAGCGGGTTTCGGCATATGCCAGAGGGTAATGAGTATGTGTATAATGCTGATGGTCGGCGTTTCGCAGGGGTACCAGCCCTTCGCGGGCTACAACTACGGCGCGAAGCAGTTCGGCCGGCTGAAGAGCGCGCTGAAAGTAACGATGTTTTACAACATATCTCTGGGCGTGATATTCATGGCGGTCTTCCTGCTTTTTTCGCGGGAGATAACCGGCCTGTTCATTAAGGATAACCCGGCCACGGTGGACGCCGCCGGGATGTTCGTTCGCGCGTTCGCGCTCGGCATGCCTTTCGCCGGCCTGCAGTTCACGTTGATGGTAACGTTCCAGGCTACAGGCAAGGCAGTAAGGGCAATGCTGATAGCGCTGGGGCGGCAGGCGATAGTTTTTTTGCCGCTGCTGTTTCTGCTCAACTATCTTTTCGGGCTCGACGGCTTTATATACGCGCAGCCAACGGCGGATATGGTAAGCGCAATAGCGGCGCTGCTATTAAGCATATCTTTCATAAGGCAGCTTCGCGCAATGCACGACGGGCAGCAGGAAAAAGCGAAAGCCGCGTAAGCGGAGCGGGATTAAGAAAAGAAACGATGGAAGGATGCCGCAGGGGCGTTCTTTTTCTTTGAATCGAATGGACTGAGGGAACAGATCTGCCCGTTTTACCGTCTTAATAGTGCCGCTAAAAGCTGAAGGGCTTTAGGGCTTACGATACAGCGGCGCAAAATAAAGAAGGATTCTGAATATTAATGTAGAATTATTTTAATGTTATACCATTTTCAAATTATAGGCATCGTATCTGTTTTATTATTCTATTCAATGCTCCCAAAGGCTTTCTTTGGGGCAATATATGCGTATGGGAGGATGGGATCCATGAAGAAAGTAAGATCAACGCCGTTTATTCTGGCAGCGCTGCTTATTGCAGGCGTGCTCGCCGTATTGCCCGCGCCGCAGGAAGCGAAGGCTGCGACTGCGCCGCAGATAATCCAGGTTACGACCCCGACGGGCTCGACGCTGGCAGACAGGTGGCACGGCGTGGTGAGTATAACTTTCGACCAGCCGGTGCAGGCTTCGGGCGCGCACGATGCGGGCGCGCAGATAATACTGAACTGGAAATACAGGAATCCCTCAACGATGCTCATGGAAGACCAGCCTATATGGTGGGACTATTCTGACGGGAGTTTGAACGGGGATATCACGATATCTGCCGACGGGCTTACCGTGACCTTCGACATGGGCTATTACGCTCTCGACTATATAGAAGGCGATAAATTAAACAGATACGGCAACAACTATAAATATCAGTACTGGCTGCATCTGCCCGCCGGCGCGTTCGTTTTAAGGGATAACCCTGCGATAGCCGCCGAAGGGTGGGCCGACGAATATTATACCGTATACGTACAGTCGCTGCCGCCGCAGATAATATGGACTTACCCCGCGTTCGACGCCGCGCATGTAGTTGCCTCGGCGGGTACGCAGTTCAGCATTACCTTTAACGAAAACGTTTATAAAAATACCGGGGCTCCTGTTATATACCAGTACGACGCGAGCGTTACGTCGTGGGCCGACGCACCGAAATGGGTATGCAGCACCTGCAGCACAAGCGGCAACGTGCTGACATTTCAGGTTCCCGATTCTCTGCCCAACAATAAGATATTCGGCATAATGATACCCGGGCCCGCAAACGATACCCCTTATTCGTCAAACGTCAATTTCATGTATAACAGTATATCGACTCCGTTCCCGGGCATAGATATGCCGCCGGGTTACGTTCTGCTCCCGTGCGCGGGATGCTGGTCGTTCACTACAGCCACGACGTACGTAGCGCCTTCCATGACTTCGCATACCCCAACATCCGGCGCTCTGCACGTTGATCCGCACGGCTCTTTGGCAATTACGTTTGACCAAAACGTACGCTCAGTAACGGGCAGCAGCAAATACGTATATATAAAGAAGTATTCTGACGATTCGGCAGTCAAACAGATACTCAATACCGACATTTTGGCAGCGGGCTCGTACGCCTCGATTATTACGGTTCCCGACCAGAGCCTCGATAAAAACACGCAGTATTATGTGACTGTGGATGCGGGCGCGTTCGAAAACTACGACGGGATCGATTACGCCGGGCTTACCGATAAAAGCTGGTATTTTACGACGATAGAAACGTATGAAGTTAAGTTTTATACGGACGGTACGCAGTACGGCGCGACCCAAACGGTCGATTACAATACCGCGGCGACGACTCCCAGCCCCGCGCCCGCGAAACCGGGCTATGTTTTCGACGGCTGGGATAAAGACTATTCGCATGTCACGAGCAATCTAAACGTAAACGCAGTGCTTAAGCAGCTGTTCACGCTGAGCTACAGCGCGGGCGAACATGGAAGTATCACAGGCACGAGCCCGCAGGAGGTGGCAGAGGGGGACGACGGCGCCGCGGTTACAGCGGTGGCCGATACGGTTAACCATTACCATTTTGTGCAGTGGAGCGACGGCAATACCAACGCGACGCGGACGGATACGAACGTTTCCGGCAATATAGACGTGACCGCATATTTCGCGATAGATACGTTCTCTCTGGATTACGATACGACCGCGGGCGGAACGCTTTCAGCCAGCGGCTTAACCGGATTATCCTCATATCATGAGAGCGTAGATTACGGAGGAGACGGAACAACGGTCACGGCAGTCCCAAATACGGGCTACAATTTCGTTAAATGGAGCGACAATGTTTTAACCCCGAGCAGGACCGGCACGAACGTACAGGAAAATATCGACGTTACGGCGCAATTCGCGGCAAATACCTATACTGTCACGTACCTCGCCGACAGTGGAGGAACGATAACCGGCACGAGCCCGCAGACTATTCCGTACGGCGGCAGCGGCACGCAGGTCACCGCCGTTGCACCGCCGAACTACCATTTTAAGCAGTGGAGCGACGGCGTTACTACGGCGTCGAGGACGGACACGAACCCCGAAGGGCTCACCGGCAGTATCACGGTTACCGCGCAGTTCGAACACGACGCGTGCACCCTTACCTATATAGCGGGAGAGCACGGCGTGATCGACGGCAATGCAGCGCAGACCGTCGCCTACGGCGGGAACGGAACGCAGGTAACGGCAACTCCGGCGCTGGGGTACCATTTCGTAAGTTGGAGCGACGGGAAAACAACAGCCAGCAGGACAGACACGGGAGTGACGTCAGATATAAGCGTAACGGCAACGTTTGCTATAAACACATATACGCTCACCTATACTGCGGGAAGCCACGGCGCGCTTACGGGCGACCTGAATCAGAGCGTCGTCTACGGCGGCAGCGGAACGCAGGTGATAGCAACAGCGGACGAACGTTACCACTTCGTGAAATGGAGCGACGGGGTTATAACCTCGTACAGGACGGACACGAACGTGGTAAAAAATATTGACGTTACCGCAGAGTTCGCCATAAACAA
The DNA here is from genome assembly GCA_964547655.1 of uncultured Christensenellaceae bacterium. Classification (GTDB taxonomy): domain Bacteria; phylum Bacillota; class Clostridia; order Christensenellales; family SZUA-584; genus DTFZ01. The sequence continues at coordinate 805 of CAZJOS010000183.1, read as the reverse complement.
ATACAAGGTAACGTTTAAGGATTACGACGGGACGGTTTTAAAGACCCAGTCAGTAGAGTACGGCTCGGACGCGGCGCCCCCGGAAGACCCGGAAAGGGAAGGGTATACGTTCAACGGCTGGGACGGCGAATATTACGACGTGACCGCTGCGGTGACAATAACGGCGGAATATAAAATAAACGCGTATAAGGTAACGTTTGTCGATCACGATGGCGCCGAGCTGAAAACGCAGAACGTGACATACGGTATGAGCGCGGTTCCCCCGGCAGACCCGACACGGGAGGGTTACGTGTTTATCGGCTGGGACGGCGATTATACGAAGATAAAAGGCACTGTGACGTTTACGGCGCAGTATGGGGCAAACAAGGTCAAGGTAACGTTCGTCGATCATGACGGCAGCGTCATAGAAGAGCAGGACGTAGAATACGGAACGGACGCTGCAGCGCCCGCCGGGCCCGAGAGGGAAGGCTTTATATTTACGGGTTGGGACAAAGAGTTTACCGGCGTTACAGAGGATATGACGGTTACAGCTCAATATAAGGCGGCGCTTACCGTCGGGCAAGTGGGCGATAAGGACGGCAGCCCAGCCATAGTAGTGAACACCGGCGACCTCGATATAACCGAAGTGAATTTTGAGGGCGGGACGGCGAAGGTAAACCCGGACGGGTCGCTTACGCTCAAGCTTTTCGACAATATCAAAGCCGGGGATTATGAGCTTAAGTTCAAGTTGGCCGACGGCACGACCTTAACGGAGACCATAACTATAACGGACGAGGACATCGCTGCGATGGGGACCAAAGCGAGC
>CAZJOS010000182.1:0-5254 GCA_964547655.1 uncultured Christensenellaceae bacterium | reverse complement strand
TAGATACTCTGATAATCAACGGCGCCGAATGCGAGCCTTACCTTACCGCCGACCACCGGATAATGCTCGAGCACCCGGACGAGGTTATCGAAGGCGTTAAAGCGATAATAAAAGTGCTGGGCGTAGATAACGCGCACATAGCTATCGAAGATAATAAAAGAGACGCCATAGAATCTATTAACAAAGCCGTGCGGCAAAGCGGCGGCGTCAAAGTCGATACCCTTAAAGTAAAATATCCGCAGGGCGCTGAAAAACAGCTCATATACGCCGTGACGAAAAGGCGCGTGCCTTCCGGCAAGCTGCCCATGGACGTGGGCACGGTCGTCGTCAACGTGGGAACGGCGTACCAGATAGCGCTCGCGATAAACAAAGGCATTCCTCTATATGAGCGCGTCGTTACGGTGACCGGCAGCGTTAAAGAGCCCTCGAATTTCCTTGTCCGCATAGGCACCCCCATCTCCCATGTGATAGAGCAGGCGGGGGGCTTTATTGGCGACATAGAAAAGGTGATCGCGGGCGGGCCAATGATGGGAATAGCTCAGGCGAACCTCGACGCTCCGGTGATGAAAGGAACTTCAGGAGTACTCGTGCTCGATAAAAAGCAGGTACAGTCTATGGAGGAATCGGCGTGCATATACTGCGGAAGGTGCGTCGACGTATGCCCCATGGGCCTGGAGCCGTACCTTTTAAACAACTACGCCGGTATGAACAACTTTGAGGCCGCTGAAAAGTTTCACGCTATGGACTGCATGGAATGCGGCGGCTGTTCGTTTATCTGCCCGGCAAACAGGCTTATAACGCAGCGCATAAAGCTTGCCAAGGCCGAGATAATAAAGAGCCGCAAGGCCGCGGGCAAAAAGTAGGGGGTATTTATGGATAAATTTACATTGTCTTCGTCGCCTCATGTCCGTTCTTCAGAGTCGACAAGACGAATAATGACGGATGTATTGATAGCGCTTATACCCGCAACGGTGTGCGGCGTTTACTTTTTCGGATTCAATGCGCTTTTTACCGTTTTGGTGTCCGTAGCGGCCGCCATAGGCGCGGAAGCTATTATACAATTAATGATGAAAAAGAAGGTAACAGTCTCCGACGGCAGCGCTGCAGTAACGGGATTGCTGCTGGCATTATGCCTGCCGCCGCTTGCGCCCGGATATTTCTATATGCCGCTTTTAGGTTCGGTGTTCGCTATAGCCATAGTTAAGCAGTGCTTCGGCGGCCTCGGATACAACTTCGTAAACCCGGCGCTGGCGGGAAGAGCGTTTCTCCTGGTCTCATGGACTAAAACGATGGGAATATGGACGTTTCCTGCCGATGCGGTCTCTTCCGCGACTCCTCTTACCGCCCTCAGGTTTGGAGGAGAAGGCGTGGTGCTCAGCCCTTATCTTGACATGTTTCTCGGAAACACAGGGGGAAGCATAGGCGAAACAAGCGCGCTTGCCCTTCTTTTAGGCGCTGTTTACCTACTGGCGAGAAACGTTATCAACTGGAGGATACCTGTTGTATACATAGGCACTGTGGCTCTTTTCACATGGGCGGCAGGGCCCGGCGGCCTGTTCACTGGCGACGCTCTCTATCACGTGCTGGGGGGCGGCCTGATGCTCGGAGCTTTCTATATGGCGACCGATTATACGACCTCGCCTATGACGAACAAAGGCCGGGTAATGTTCGCTGCCGGGTGCGGGATACTGACCGGGGTAATGCGGCTCTGGGCCGGATCCGCTGAGGGCGTATGCTACGCTATACTCATAATGAACCTTGCGGTGCCGCTCATCGACAGGAAGTTCCGCCCAAGAGTGTTCGGAGGTGTTGTAAAATGAAAAACGCAATCAGCATTACTATAAAACTGTTTGTGATAACCGTAGTATGCGCTGCTTTTTTAGGAGTTGTTTATTCAGTAACGAAAGAACCTATAGCGGTACAGGTTGAGAAAGCGGCCACCGAGTCGCGTCTCGCGGCATTCCCTGAAGCGGTAAGTTTTGAAGACGCAAAAGCTGAAATACCCGAAGAGTACTCTATCATAAAGAACGTTTTTTACGCCCTTGATAAAGACGGGAACATTATAGGAGCGACGCTGGGTATTACTGCGAGAGGCTATAGTTCAGGCCTTAACATGACTATGGGCATCGGTGCGGACGGTACTGTAAAAGGCGTTATTATAGGCGACAACAACGAAACGCCCAGCATCGGTAAAAAAGCCCTTGACGCGGATTTCCTGAATCAATTCACAGGCAAGCTCTATGATAATCCGCTAACGTATGTAAAAGCAGCTTCAGGCGATTATGATATTGAGGCGGTATCCGGCGCGACGGTAACGACCAAAGGCGTAACGAACGCTGTGAATACAGCCATAGAGTTTTATAAACAGCTCGGAGGTGTGAAATGAAAACGAAACCGATGGCCATTCTGAAGAACGGCATATTCACTGAAAATCCTACGTTCCGCATCATGGTCGGCATGTGCCCGACGCTCGCAATATCGATTGCAGTAGTAGACGGAATAGGCATGGGGCTCGCAGCGACGTTCGTGCTTATCGGGTCGAATATAATGACGTCAGCGCTGCGCAATTTCATACCCGATAAGGTGAGGATACCTGCGTTCGTACTCATAATAGCAACGTTCGTTACGATTGTGCAACTGCTGCTTAAAGGCTTCGTGCCCGCGCTCGATAAATCGCTCGGGCTGTATATTCCGCTCATCGTCGTAAACTGCATCATAATCGCGAGAGCGGAGGCTTATGCGTACAAAAACGGCGTGATGGCGTCGTTGTTTGACGGTATTGGCATGGGTATAGGATTTACGCTGGCATTGACGCTGCTGGCTTCGATCCGCGAGCTTTTTGGAGCCGGTGCCTTTGCAGGTATAAAGCTGTTCGGCGACGATTTTCAGGCTATTGCTTACCTTGTCTCTCCGTCCGGCGGTTTCATAACACTCGGGCTGCTGCTCGGGTTTATCAACTGGCTGTCAATCAGAAAACATAAGAAAGGGGCGTGCTGAGCATGGAAGGGTTGCCGCGCATACTTATAATACTTGTAGGCACAATACTCGTAAATAACTACGTCCTGTACAAGATACTCGGTATATGCCCGTTCATAGGCGTATCGAAGAGAGTCGAGACCGCTCTGGGCATGGGGCTCGCCGTCACGTTCGTAATGGGGCTTGCTTCAGTTATATCGTGGCTCGTGCAAAAACTGATACTGGATCCTATGAATATACAGTATCTGCAGACGATCGCATTTATACTCGTTATAGCCGCTCTCGTGCAACTCGTGGAGATGATGCTTCAAAAGAGCGTTCCCGCACTGTATAAGGCGCTGGGAATATATCTGCCGCTCATAACGACGAACTGCGCGGTATTGGGCGTTGCCATCATAAATATAGACGAGAACTATACGCTCATAGAGTCGCTGTTCAACGGCGTGGGCGGAGCGCTCGGATTCCTGCTGGCGATAGTACTGTTCGCCGGCATACGCGAAAGGATGGAGTTCGCTCCCATACCGGAGCCTTTAAAAGATTTTCCCATAGCGCTTATATCGTCCGGGCTTATGGCTACGGCGTTTCTGGGGTTTCAGGGACTTATATAGTCAAACGAAAGGAAGATACTTATGATTAACGATATTTTATGGCCGGTCATAGCGCTGGGCGCTCTGGGGCTGGTTCTGGGGCTGGGGCTCGGGATAGCTGCGAAAGTATTTGCCGTTAAGACCGACCCTACGGTGGAAAAGGTGAGATCGTTTCTGCCGGGAGCCAACTGCGGCGGATGCGGGTTTCCGGGCTGCGACGGCTTCGCGAAAGCGCTCGCCGCGGGAGAGGCAAAACCCGCCGCATGCTCAGTCGTTTCAGCCGACAATCTTAAAGCTATAGCCGAAGTCCTCGGGGTAGAGGCGGAAGCGGGAATCAAAAAGGTCGCCCGCGTGCTCTGCCGGGGCGACATGGAAAACTGTCTGCCCAAATACAGGTATGCCGGCATATCCGACTGCCGCGCCGCGGCGGCTTTAGCGGAAGGCCCGTCTTCTTGCCGCTACGGATGCGTAGGGCGATTAACGTGCGCCGCGGCCTGCCCGTTCGGCGCGATACATCTCAGCGATAAAGGCATAGCGGAGATAGACGAAACCATATGCACAGGCTGCGCAAACTGCATAGCCGTCTGCCCCAAGAACAGCATAGCGCTCGTTCCCCGGGAGCAGACTGTATATGTGCGCTGCCACGCCCCGGAAAAGGGCAAATCCGTGTCTATAAACTGCAAGGCCGGCTGCATAGCGTGCGGTATCTGCGTAAAGAAGTGCCCCGAAGGCGCTATAACGATGGTCGATAATATTCCGGTGATCGATTATGATAAATGCACAGGCTGCGGGACATGCGTTGCCGTCTGCCCAAGGAAAGTAATAGCCGGCAAGCCGGCGGAGAAAGCGGAAGCGGCAGGCAAATAGAGTTAAAACGCAAAGGCGGCAGCGAAATGCCGCCTTTTTATAATCTGATTTGGAAGGTATCTATGGTCAATAAACAGATAATACTCGCGTCGGGATCGCCGAGAAGAAAAGAACTCCTCTCGTATATCCTGAATGAATTTTCTATAATACCCAGCAGCCTGGAGGAGACAGCTTCCGGCACTCCGCGAGAGCAGACGCTGCAGCTTGCAAAGGACAAGGCGTTGGATATAGCAAAGTCTTACCCGGACGCCGTCGTCATAGGTGCCGATACTTTAGTCGCCATAGGCGACAGAGTGCTGGGCAAACCGAAGGACAAAGAGGACGCCGCCTCTATGCTTAAGCTCCTTTCAGACAACACTCACGAAGTGTACACCGGCATTGCGGTCGTATGCGGCGGAAACGTGACGACGGAATGCGTCGTCACTGAAGTCACGTTCGACGCGATGACGGACGAAGAGATTGCCTCGTACATCGAGACCGGGGAGCCGATGGATAAGGCCGGCGCTTACGGCATACAGGGCTTTTGCGGAAAGTTCATCCGCGGCATTCAGGGCGATTATTTCAACGTAATGGGATTGCCGCAGAACACGGTTTACAGCATGCTGAAGAAGCTGGGCGTGCTTTTGTAAGCGGGCCCGCTTTGACTGGATTTATTATATAAAGGAGGGCTGCAGTGAGGCCGAAAGAAGAATTTTACAGCGACGTCGTATTGAAGATAAGGGAAATGCTTAATGACCCGGATAACCTGAAATGCCCGTGCCCCAAGGTGAAATGCGAGTGGCACGGCAGATGCATGGAATGCGTGGCGATACACAGATATAATA
>CAZJOS010000181.1:0-5284 GCA_964547655.1 uncultured Christensenellaceae bacterium | reverse complement strand
GCTGCTGCCGCTTTCGCCGCGGGCTTTGCCGCCGGCTTCGCTGCTGCCGCCTTCGCCGCGGGCTTGGCTGCCGGTTTTGCTGCCGCTGCTTTTGCTTCCGGCTTCGCTTCGGCTGCCGGTTTAGCTGCTGCCTTAGCTGCCGCCGGTTTAGCTGCCGCCGGCTTTACCGCCGCCGCTTTTTCTGCCGTCGGCTTTACCGCCGGTTTAGCTGCCGCCGGCTTTACCGCCGCCGCTTTTTCTGCCGCCGGTTTGGCTGCCGGTTTAGCCGCTGCCTTAGCCGCGGGCTTCGTTTCGGCTGCGGGCGTTTCCGCCGTCTCTTTTCCCGAAACCGTTATGCCGGTTATCTCGATCTTCGTAAAAGGCTGCCTGTGGCCCTGTTTTTTGCGGTAATTATCTTTCGGCTTATATTTGAATACTACGATCTTTTTCCCTTTGCCGTGTTCAATTATATTGGCTTTAACTTTCGCGCCCTTTACGATGGGCGTCCCTATCATTACGTCGCTGCCGTCTGCTATCATAAGCGCGTCGAAACTCACTGATTTTCCGGGTTCCGCCGCAAGCTTCTCAACAAACACGACGTCGCCTTTTTCCGCCTTATACTGCTTTCCGCCCGTTTCAAATACTGCGTACATTAAGCTGCTACCTCCTCTTCCCAGTCTCGCCGTTACGGTATCTTCAGCCAAAAAACAAAACTCTTCTGCCTAAAGATTTATCGACCGTTTTCGCGCGGCTCAGTTAAAGATAATACCATAATCCTTTTGCGCTGTCAACAAAACACCTTTACTTTTCCGCTGAGCTTTTCCAAGTCTTTTGCTCCGGTTATCTCGGTAACGCGGTAATCGGCGATATGCATCGCCTCGTCGGAAAGTATGTAGAATTTAACTCCTTCAACTTTCGGTATTATCGGCTCTTCTTCGGGCGATCTGTCCGAAATAAACTTTGCGACCTGAGGATTTACTTCAATAAGATATTCCTTTATATTCGAGCTTGCAGTCTGCCGCACTACGAACCGCCGCAGGTTCAGCGCCGTCGTTTCCTCGCTGTCAACAAGGCCGCTGCCGCTGCAATAGGGGCACGTGCGCTTAAGTATGCTGGAAAGCTTCTTCCTTAACTTTTTCCTCGTCATCTCGACGAGCCCGAGACTCGTTATCCCCAGAACGTTCGTCTTCGTCCTGTCTTTTAAGAGCGCCGTTTCGAGCGCCTCTATGACTTTGAGCTTGTTGCTCTCAACTTCCATGTCTATAAAGTCTATTATTATTATGCCGCTTACGTCGCGCAGCCGGAGTTGGCGCGCTATCTCTTTGGCGGCCTCTATGTTCACTTCCAATATGGTTTCCTGCAGGTCCGTATCCCCCACAAACTTGCCGGTGTTAACGTCTATTACCGTTAGCGCTTCCGTCTCGTCTATTATTATATAAGCCCCGTTCTTCATCCAGACTTTCTTCTCGAGCGCTTTATCTATCCTCGACTGCAGGCCGAAATCGTCGAATATGCTGCTGCCTGAGGTATAAAACTGCACCCTGTCCTTCATGTACGGCGCAATTATACCCGCAACGGCGGTAACTTTGTCGAAGTAATCGCGGTCGTTGATTATGAACTCGGAGACGTCGGGCGTAAACATATCGCGCACCGTCCTGAAAATAAGCGACTCTTCCGCATGCACCAGCCTTGGCGCGCGGAGCACTTCGCTCCTGCTCGTTATTCTCTGCCAGAGTTTTTCCAAAAACTTAAGTTCGGCCGAAAATTCGTCTTCGGTCTTGCCCGAGGCAGCCGTCCGCACTATAACGCCCATGTCTTTGGGCTTTATGCCCTCGAGCACCTCTTTAAGCCTGCTGCGCTCAATCTCGTCCTCGATACGCCGGGAAACGCCCACATGATTTACAGTAGGCATAAGCACGAGCATCCTTCCGGGCAAAGTAACGTGCGAGGTTATGCGCGCGCCCTTCGCTCCGCCGGGCTGCTTTAATACCTGCACGACTATCTCCTGGCCTTCCTGCACCATCTCCTCTATGCTTTTGGGTTTAAGGTTGGGGTGCTCCGGGTTTCCGCCGAACTCGAAGTCCGACTGGTCGACGAGTATGTCTCCGGCATAAAGAAAGGCGTTGCGCTCGAGGCCGATGTCTACAAACGCCGCCTGCATGCCCGGAAGCACGTTGGCGACCCTTCCCTTGTATATGTTGCCGACGAGCCTCTCTTTGCCCCTTCTTTCGACGTGGACCTCAACGAGCTTGTCGTCTTCAAGCAGCGCTATCCTCGCCTCAAGGGGGCTTATGTCCGCTATTATTTTTTTGTTCATCAAAAAGTCTCCAAATCAAATAGAAAAATATATAAAGGCATAAAGCCGTTTATTACTGATTTAATCAAGCCGCCCGCTTAAGCTTTGATAAAAGCCTCGAACATGCCCTCTTCTTTTCCGGACGCCTTTGTTATTAGCCTTGTGCGTACTATGCGGCACCCAATATCTCCCGCCCGGCCCGATATCTCGCCAATTACTATATCGGGACGAAGAGAACCGGAAGGAGCCGCGGCGAGCTTCATATATATGCAATCGCCGTCACACCGCAGCGCAGATATCATATTTCTTATATTTATATCTTTCCCGTTTTTGTTTATGGTTATCTCTTCCGAATCCATTATATCACATACCGCTTTTTTTATCTTGTCCAAATCGCCCGATCTTAAAAACGCTTTGTATTCGGCGGCATAAACGGACGCGGCGAGCTTAGGCGCTTTTTCGCTGAGCACGGCAGCCCTTTTAGCGCGCAGCCCCGGCGGCAGCGTTGCTTTCATCGCAATCAACACCTGCTCCGGGTCAACGTCTTTTTCCAAAACAAGCTCGGCTATCTCACACTCGCTCTCTATCCCGAGCGCGAGCGCCGAAGCGAACGACACCGTATAATGCGGGTTGAACCCTTTCGAGAGCATGACGGGCACTCCGGAGCGCCTTATTGTCCGCGAGAACGCGCGCTGCAGGTCGAGGTGCGAAATATACTTTGCTGCGTCCTTTTTTTCAAACTCCAGAGCTATCCTCATACGCACAGCCCCGCTTCCCGAAGGCCGCAATCAAGGCAGCCTTCCCGGCAGTCGGGCGTTGTCCCGCCCTGCAGCGAGGCCTCCCGCTGCGCCCAAAGATATCCCCTGCTCACGCCTGAGTCTATCATGCCCCACGGGAATACTTCGTCTCTGCCGCGCAAGCGGTTTGCGAAAAACTGCGCAGAGACGCCGGTATTCTCAAACGCTTTTATCCAATTTCCGAAATCGAACATCTCCGCCCAGCTGTCGAACCGGCAGCCGAGCCTGTGCGCTTCTTCGAGAACGGCCGAGAGCCGCCTGTCGCCCCGCGAAAATACCGCTTCCAGCATACTGAGCCTCGCGTCGTGCCAGCTCAGTGATACTCCCTTTACGGGACGCAGGATATCTTTTAATAGCCTTTGCTTTTTATAAAGCGTTTCCATGTCGTCCTGCGGCTCCCACTGGAGGGGCGTATGCGGCTTCGGCACGAAATTCGAAACGCTAACCGTAAGCCTGAAACCTCCGCCCCTTCTTTCTTTAGGCACGCGGTAATATATGTCCTTTATCTTCTGCGCAATAACCGCGATGCCCTTAACGTCTTCCTCAGTCTCGCCCGGCAGCCCTATCATGAAATACAGCTTTACGCCGTTTGCGCCGCCCTCATACGCTTCGCTTACCGCGGAGTATATGTCGTCGTCGGTTATGTTCTTGTTTATTATGTCCCGCAGGCGCTGCATGCCTGCCTCGGGCGCGAACGTAAGCCCCGTGTTCCTTACCTGCTTTAAACGCTGGGCGTATTCTCCCTCATAAGAGTCGATACGCAGCGACGGCACTGCCACCGACACCCCTTTGCCTTGTAAGCTGTCGGTAAGCTCGCATATAAGCCTTGCCGCCTGAGTATAATCGCCCGTCGAAAGCGAGCAGAGCGACACTTCCTCGTGCCCCGTATTCGCGATGCAGTTTTCGGCCTGCTTCAAAAGCCTCTCCGCGCTCCTCTCGCGCACCGGACGGTATACGAACCCCGCCTGGCAGAAGCGGCAGCCCCTCGTGCAGCCGCGCATTATCTCCAGCGTTACCCTGTCGTGCACCACTCCTAAGTACGGCACTATAGGGGTTTCGGGGAAAAAGCCCCCGTCGAAGTCAACGGCTATACGCTTTAAAACGCTCTTCGGCGCTCCGCCTTTGGCTTCTGTTCTTCTGACCGTTCCGTCATCGTTGTATTCTATATCATACAGCGAGGGCACGTATATACCCTGTATCCCCGCCGCCTTCTTCAGAAACTCTTCCCGGCCTGACGCTTCGGCCTTGTGCTTTTTATACAGCTCAACAAGTTCGGGCAGCGATTCTTCAGCCTCGCCGATAACGAACAGGTCAAAAAAAGCCGCCAGCGGCTCCGGGTTATAAGCGCACCCTCCGCCCGCTATAACGAGAGGATCTCCTTCTTCCCTGTCATTAGCGCGCGGCGGTATATTCCCGAGAGACAGCATCGTGAGCACGTTGGTGTAGCACATCTCGTAAGAAAGGCTGAATCCGACGATATCAAAATCGCTCAAAGGCGTTTTTGTTTCGAGCGAAAACAGAGGCATACCGCTGTCTTTCAGCGCCTGCTCCATATCCGGCCACGGGCAAAAGCACCGCTCCGCATATACGCCGCCCATGCCATTAAGAAGGTGGTACAGTATGCTTGTCCCCAGATGAGACATGCCCACTTCGTAAACGTCGGGAAAGCAGAAGGCGAACCTCAGCGTATTATCCGTTATTTCCTTTTTTACTTCGCCCAATTCCCCGCCCGTATATCTTGCGGGCTTCTGCACTCGGAGCAGTATGTCTTCAAGCTTTTCGATATCTATCATTTTACCTCATGTTAAAGAACGCGACCGAACATATCAGGATTGTCCTTATTAAGCGCTTACTTCGCGGGCTTTACTTCCTGCCAGTAGCCGTCGGGGTCCTCAATAAAGTATATGCCCATAGCTTTATTTTCAAAGCACACTATGCCCATTTCGCTGTGAAGCTTGTATGCGGCGTCAAAGTCATCCGCCGCAAAACATATATGGCTCTCGTTGTCTCCTAAGTCATACGGGCCCTTCTTGTCTTTTAGCCACGTAAGCTCTATCTTGAATCCGGAAACTCCGTCTTCAAGAAACGCTATAATAAAATCTTCCTTTGTTATCCTGCGCGCTTCTTTGAGCCCGAAGGCTTTCCCGTAGAACTCTACGCTCCTGTCCATGTCCGTCACATTTATATTCGCGTGGTCGATCTTAAACATATT
>CAZJOS010000180.1:0-5332 GCA_964547655.1 uncultured Christensenellaceae bacterium | reverse complement strand
GCCCTGCGGTAGCTAAAGCCGTAGGGGAGGCCGCGAGGAAAAGCGGAGTTGCGAGAATTTAATTTGGAGGTCATAAAAAATGCCTGACGAAAGATATATACAGCAGCTGGTAGATAACGCCCGAAGCGCCCAGAGAATACTTGAGACATATGATCAGGAGAAAACCGACCGTATAGTGAGGATGTTTGCCAAGGTCGTTTTCGACAATGCCGAGCCTCTTGCAAAGATGGCTGCGGAAGAGACCGGGATGGGAGTATGTGAAGATAAGATAAAAAAGAATCAGGGCAAGGCAAGGATAATCTGGAATCACCTTAAGGACAAAAAAAGCATGGGAGTCCTAAGGTATATCGAGGAAGAAGGCATAGTGGAGGTCGCAAAGCCTATGGGCGTGGTTGCCGCGGTCACGCCCTGCACCAACCCAATAGTTACCCCAATGTGCAACGCCATGTTTGCCGTTAAGGGCAAAAACGCCATTATAATAGCGCCCCACCCCAGAGGTAAAAAGTGCGCTGTGCGGATGCGGGAAATATATCATGCCGGGCTTGAAAAATTGGGCGTACCGGCAGGTATATTTCAGGTGCTCGAGGAACCGTCGATCGAAATGACTTCCATGCTGATGAAAGCAGCCGACGTTGTTATAGCAACGGGAGGCATGGGTATGGTAAGGGCTGCGTACTCGAGCGGTAAACCAAGCTTCGGAGTAGGCGCCGGGAACATTCAGTGTATAATCGACAAAGGATACGATATGTCGGTCTGCGTGCCCAAGATCATTGCGGGCAGGATATTCGACAACGGCATAATTTGCTCGGGAGAGCAGTCGGCGATTGCGCATAAAGACGACTTTGCGGCCATGCTGGCCGAGTTTGAAAAAGGAGGAGCGTACATAGTCCGCGACAGTGGAGAATCGGCGCGCCTGCGTGACACGCTGTTTCCCGGAGGGGCTGTAAACAAGGACACCGTAGGGCAGCCTATAGAAGCTATAGCGCGGCTGGCGGGCATTGAAATACCTCGCGGAACAAAGCTTATGGTAGTTCTGCCCGAAATCGCCGGGGAAGGCGAGCAATTTTCCCGTGAAAAGATGTGCCCTGTAATTGCCGCTTATTCGTATGAAACGTGGCATGAAGCAGTGGAAATCGCGCTCGCAAACCTCGAAGTAGAGGGCAAAGGGCATTCCGTTTCCATACATTCTGACAGCAAAGAAAACGTTGAATACGCTATGGATAAACTGCCGGTATCCCGGATAATAGTCAACCAGATATGCTCGACTATGAACGGCGGCAGTTTTTTCAACGGGCTCGGGCCTACGACTACGCTCGGGTGCGGCAGCTGGGGCAACAATTCTATCAGCGAAAACCTGTCATACAGGCACCTCATCAACATTTCGAGGATAGCGTATCAGATACCGGGCAGAACTCAGCCCTCCGACGGCGAGATCTGGGGGACGGAGCAATGAAACTGCCGGAATATAAAGCAAAAGAAGTTTTCGAGAAATTCGGCATGCCCGTTATGAAGGGTGTTGTTATCGACAGCCTTGAGTGCATGGAAGAGAAGATGCGGAGCGCGGGGCTCTCGTTTCCTGTCGTAATAAAAGCGCAGATCCAGGCCGGGGGCCGCGGAAAAGCGGGGGGCATTAAATTTGCCAACAGCACAGACGAAGCAAAAGCCATATGCGAAAAGCTTTTGTTCTCCGAGCTGAAAGGGCTGAAAGTGAATCAACTGCTTATTGTCGAAAAAGCTTCGCCGCAGAAAGAATGGTATGTGTCCATAATGATGGACAGGGCTTCTAAGATGCCTCTTGCCATTTTTTCGGCGCAGGGCGGAGTCGATATCGAGGAAACGGCAAAAATCTTGCCGGATAAGATAATCAAGGTCAATATAAACCCGTTCAGAGGCGTTAAGGATTACACGATCGATTATATCGCCGGCAGGAGCGGGATCGGCAGGGAATATGCCGCTCAATTGAAAGACGTAATACAGAGGCTGTATCAGGTATTCATGGAATACGATTGCCTGCTGGCGGAAATAAACCCGCTTGTTATAGACGCGCAGGGAAAAATGATTGCCCTTGACGGCAAAATCGATATAGACGACAGCGCCCTGTTCCGGCTTCCCGACATTGCCGATTTCAGGGACAGGCAGCCGGAAGAAGACTATGTTAAAGAAGCAGGGAGTTTTGGATTTCTTTATATCCCCGTGGAGAGCCAAGGCAGTATAGCCGTAATGTCCAACGGTTCCGGTATGATAATGAGTTGTATAGACCTTATCGTAAAAAACGGGATGAGCGTCGGCGCGGCGCTCGATCTCGGCGGCGGGGCTACGGCGGAGAGGATAAAGGAAGCTGTGAGGATAGTGCTCTCAAAGGATACTATCGATACGCTTTTTATCAGCATATTCGGAGGAATAACCCGGTGCGACGAGGTGGCGAGAGGTATCGCCTCCGCCATGGCAGGCTTTAAAAACAAGCGGGTAGTAGTAAGGATGGAAGGCACGAACAAACAGGAGGGCTTAAGTATATTATCTTTGATCGAAGGCGATATAGTGAGCGTGGGCAGCATACCTGAAGGCGCAGCGGCGCTGTGCGGAAGGGGGATGTTTCAGTGAGCATTATCATAGATAAGGATACCCGGCTTATTGTTCAGGGCATAACCGGTCGGGAAGGGATGTTCCATACGCAGCAGATGCTCAGCTACGGCACGAATGTCGTAGCGGGTGTAACGCCCGGCAAAGGCGGGCAGGAGGTTCTGGGCGTACCCGTATACAATACCGTAAGGGAAGCAGCAGAAGCTCATCACGGCAATGCCGCGGTACTGTTCGTGCCCGCTAAATTCACTCAGGCCGGGGTTTACGAGGCAATAGACGCCGACGTCCCTGTTGTTATCAGCATCGCCGAGCATGTGCCTGTGCACGATATGATGGGATGCTACCATCTCGCGCGGATGAAGGGGATAAGGCTGTTCGGGCCCAACTCGTTCGGCATAATCTCTCCCGGAAAATCAAAAGCGGGATTTATGGCCCATAGCATATTCACTCCCGGCAGCGCAGGAATAATGAGCAGGAGCGCCACGAACTGCTATGAGACCGTGTTTATGATGAGCGGGAGAGGAATAGGGCAGTCTACCTGCGTCGGCGTAGGCGGAGATATGATCCCGGGTTCGGCGTTCATAGATCTGCTTCCCGATTTTGAGAACGACGAAGAAACGAAAGTTATCGTGATAATCGGCGAAATAGGGGGAAGCGAAGAAGAGGCAGCTGCGGAATATATAAGCAGGCATGTAACGAAACCGGTGGTTGCGCACATAGCGGGTAAAAACGCCCCCCGCGGAAAGAGTATGGGGCACGCCGGCGCAATCGTGTCTGCAGATGGGACAGGCAGCGCGCAGTCAAAGGAAAATGCACTTGCAGCCGCGGGTTGCTATATTGCGGAAAGCACGTCGGATATCGTAGAAAAAATCTGCCAGCTGGGAATAAGATAGGAGGAAATATGTCTAAGATCCAAAAAGAAAGACAGCTGTGGATATACAGGGTAATGAATGAAATAAGGTTTTTCGAAGAAAAAGCTTATGAGCTTTTTGGGCAGAACAAACTCAGAGGTTCCGTTCACCTGTACACAGGGGAAGAGGCGGTTGCGGCGACTGTTATCTCGCTGCTGACAGACCAGGACTATATAACGAGTACGCACAGGGGGCATGGGCATGGTATTGCCAAGAGCGGCGATCTAAAATCCGCTATGTCCGAGCTAATGGGTAAAGAAACGGGTTTCTGTAAAGGCAGAGGCGGCTCAATGCACATTGCCGATCTTAAAAAAGGAAACCTTGGGGCTAACGCTATAGTAGGAGGCGGTATACCTATTACGGCAGGCAGCGCTCTTGCGCAAAGCTACCTTGGCAAGGAAAACGTTACTGTAGCTTTCTTCGGAGACGGGGCTTCTAATCAGGGAACGTTCCATGAGGGCATAAACCTCGCGGCCGTCTGGAAACTGCCTGTAATATTCGTATGTGAGAACAACGAGTTCGCGATAACAGTTCCAACGAGTCAAAGCACGTCAGTAAAGGATATCAGCGTTCGCGGCACAGGATACGGCATACCCGGAATAACGGTGGATGGTAACGATGTATACGCGATAAACGACGCAATGGAAGAAGCGTTAAAGCGCGCTAAACAGGGACTGGGGCCAACGCTCATCGAAGCGAAAACATACCGTTGGAGAGGCCACTGGACAGGAGACCCGGAGGTATACAGAACAAAAGAAGACATAAGGGTATGGATGGAAAAATGCCCTATAAAGCGCATGAAAGCAAGGATGATCGAAGAAAAGACGGCAACGGAAAAACAGCTTGGGGATATCGAGAAAAAAGCGTTTGCCGATGTTGAAGAAGCGGTAGCTTTTGCTCTTATGAGTCCGGAACCAGATACGGCAACGGTAATGGACGACGTTTACTTCGAATCCGGCAAGGAGGAATGATTATGGCAATAAAGACATACGCACAGGCAATCCGCGACGTACTCGCTCAAGAGATGAAGCGCGACGACAGGGTGTTCGTGATGGGAGAAGATGTTGCTGAACAGGGAGGGATATTCGCGTGCACAAAAGGGCTTTTTGAGCAGTTCGGAGCAAAAAGGGTAAGAAATACGCCTGTCAGCGAGAACGCAATAGTGGGGGCGGGAGTAGGCGCTGCATGCGCGGGGCTTCGTCCCGTAGTTGAACTGATGTATATGGACTTTACATACCTCGCTATGGATCAACTGTTAAACCAGGCTGCCAAGGTGAGGTATATGTTTGGCGGCAAAGTAAGGGTACCTCTAGTCGTGCGCAGTCAGCAGGGTATCGGGCGCGGGAACGCCGGACAGCATTCGCAGTCGGTCGAAGCATTTTTTATGCACATACCGGGGCTCAAAGTTGCCTGTCCTTCCACCCCCTCGGATGCAGCCGGGCTATTGAGGACAGCAATACGGGACGACAATCCGGTGCTGTATATTGAGCATAAGGCGCTGTACTCAACAAAAGGGGAAGTTCCGGACGACCCTGAGTTTTCGCTGCCGTTTGGAAAGGCAAACGTGGTCAAAAGCGGCGGCGACGTTACCATAGTATGTAATCTTTTGTATGTAAGCCGCGTGATGGAGGCTGTTGAAGAGCTTGAGGCCGAAGGCATATCTTGCGAAGTAATAGATCCGAGGACACTGGTCCCGTTTGACGCCGACACTATCGTAGAATCCGTTAAAAAGACAGGGAGGATAGTGACCGTTCATGAGGCGCACAGAACTATGGGTATAGGATCGGAGATAGCCGCGCTGGTCTGCGAAAAGGCGTTCGGATATCTCGACGCGGCCCCTG
>CAZJOS010000179.1:3610-5343 GCA_964547655.1 uncultured Christensenellaceae bacterium | reverse complement strand
CAACTGGGACGGCGCGCAGCTTGAGCAGGACACTAACGTTGAATACGGAACCATGCCGGGTTACGACGGCGCGGAGCCAGCCAAGCCGGGCACGGCGCAGTACGACTATACTTTCAGCGGCTGGTCGCCGGCGGTCGACGCGGTAACGGGAGATGTTACTTATACGGCGCAGTTCACGCCTGTACTGAGAAGCTACACAGTTAATTTCGAAGACTACGATGGTACTGTGCTGGGCGTCTGCACGGTAGTTTACGGTACGGGAGCTACCGCGCCGTCTGAGCCCGACAACAGGACGGGTCATCATTTTACTGGCTGGGACAGAGACTTTGGCAATATAACCGGGCCTTTGACGGTAAAAGCGCGATATGCCATAAACACCTATACGGTGAGGTTCTTCAAAAAAGACGGTACGACGCAAATCGGCGCAAGCCAGAGTATTAACTGGGGTTCGGCAGCAAGCGCCGAGGCCGCGCCGGCGATAACGGGCCGCACATTCAGCGGATGGAAACTTAGGGGCGATGATCCGTCCGTAACTACGAGCCTCGGAAACGTAAAGGAAAATATCGATGCGGCTGCGGTATACGACGCTGTACTCTATTCGGTGACGTTTGTTGATTTCAACGGAAATGAACTCGGAGTGGACAATGTTCCGTATGGCGGGGATGCAACGCCTCCGGCCAGTCCGCCTAGAAAGGGCCATAAGTTTACGGGATGGAGCCGGAGTTATGATAACGTCACGGAAGACATTACCTGTATAGCGCAATATGCCGTAAACACGTATATGGTAACGTTTGTGGACCATAACGGAGACGTCATTGACATGCAGACAATCGAATGGAACAAGGGAGCGATTGCTCCGCAAGACCCGGTAAGAGACGGCTACTCGTTCACAGGATGGGACGTGCAGTTCGGCAGTATAACAAAGGATACTTTGGTAACTGCGCAATACGAAGCGATAGCGATGCCTTCGACTGCGCCAACGGAAATTCCTTCACCAACGCCGGCGGTGCCGATCGCACCCGAGCCTGTACCGCATACAGGAGGCGGCTCGGGCTGGCTGTGGTGGCTGCTGCTTATTCCCGTTATAGGCATACTCTGGTTTATTATCGCGGCGAAACTGGCTGTAGTGCCGATCGCAGAGGCGTTTTCCGATAATAAGAACGGTACTTATACGGTACAGTGGGGGTATGAGAACAGAAAGGCAAGAAGATACAGAGTGGAGGAAGGTAAATCGGTGATCTCATTAGTAAGAGGAAGGTTTATGAAGAACAGCGCCAACCCGCCTGTGGAATTTGAAAAGGGAAGAGTAGAGAACGTATTTACGACCGTACTCGACAAAGACGCGGCCGTGCAATGGAGGATAAACAGCCGTAAAGCTAAAGTTGATTTAAAGAAGCATGAATAGATACGGGCGGTAATAAATATTTCATGAGATCGATAGCCTGACATAAATTGACACCGTTTTGCATACGGTGTCAATTTTCTTTTGTTCTGAACATTTTTGTATCGGTTAAACGTCGATTAGTCTCGATTTATGTTTTTCATTATATTGTAATGGCGAAAAAATACATATAAGGTTATAATTCCTTGACATATATAATCATATTTGTTTTAATTGTACGGGATAACAGGTACGTAAAGTTAATATACAAATCTATGTTTTGTGACAGTTAATTTTAGTGATAGCAGCCGCTTTATTATGTTCGAGCGGTTTTTTAAGATAAATCATATTG
>CAZJOS010000179.1:0-3510 GCA_964547655.1 uncultured Christensenellaceae bacterium | reverse complement strand
GAGCGGTTTTTTAAGATAAATCATATTGGGGAGGTGAAAGGAGCATGAAATGAAAAAGAGGGCAAAGATATTGACTGTTATCATATTGAGCCTTTTGATACTGGCTTGTTTGGAGCCGCTTACAGGCCTTGCAAACCGGGGCAAGTCGTTCAGCGTTATGAACAGCAGCAGCCCAAGTGAAGACCATGGTTATATACTCGTTACATATGCAGGTTCTTCGGTTGCCATAGAGAGAAACGCAGCCCACACGTTTACATATGTATCGGATGCAGAAAGCGTAATGGTAGACTTCATTTCCGATACGGGATATCAACTTGAATATTACGTTATAGGAAACGATGCAGAACATTTAAAAGCAACCCCTTTCTTTTTTGACGCGAGGGAATACGCCGGCGGATGCGCCTGCCATGACACGGTTTATATAAAACCGAAATGGGCAGCGGTTTCATCATTTACTATAAACACTTCAGTATCAGCGGGCGGCGCGATAACACCGGATCAGACGGTCGTCGGCGGAAGCGACTGCACTATCAGTTACAGCGCATATGCGGGATATCATTTATCAGGCGTTACGGCAGACGGCGCCGACGTTACGCATTCTAATCCCGAAAGTTATACATTTACAAACGTTACTTCTGATCATTCTATCTCTGCCGTTTACGAAACCGATATATATAACATCACATATGATCTTAACGGAGGGATTTCCGACCCGCCGAACCCTGAAACGTATACCGTTGAAACATCCGGCTTCACCCTTAACAACCCGGTTAAGCCCGGCTGTGAATTTGCGGGATGGACGGGAACCGGCCTTACCGGCAATACGCTTTCAGTAACAATACCGGCAGGCTCGTGCGGAGACAGGGAATATACCGCTAACTGGGATACTTCGGAATATACGGTAACTTTCAGCGAAGGGGCTCACGGCAGCACCGCCGGTCAGAAAATCTTTACCGGGCTTCATTACGGCGATCCGTTCCCGGCCGCGCCGGAAATAACGCCGGAAACGGGTTGGATGTTTGACGGGTGGCCCAAGATGCCTGCTGAAGTAACGGGCGACGCTTCGTATACTGCCGCGTATACCCAGGCGGAATATACCGTAACGTTCGATGCCGGAACAAGCGGTACGACTACAGACCCTGCTTCGTTTAGCGGGCTGCATTACGGCGATACGTTCCCGACGGCCCCGAATATTACGCCTTACCCGGGATGGACGTTTGATTACTGGTCACCGACCCTGCCGTCTGTCGTAGAAAACAGCGCTATTTACACAGCGCATTATACACAGATTAAGTTTACGGTAACGTTCAAAGACTATGACAATACTATACTGAAAATTTGCATCGTGAAATACGGCTCTGGGGCGGCTGCTCCCGCAGACCCCGGCAACAGGGAGGGCTTCCATTTCATTGGCTGGGATGTCGATTTCAGCATCGTGAAAAGCGATCTTACGGTGACGGCGCAATACGCGATTAACACCTACAGGGTAAGGTTCTTCGAAGAGGACGGGAAAACTCAAATAGGCACGTCACAGACTGTTAACCGGGGAGCCGCTGCGAAAACCGAGACAGCGCCCGTAATTGCCGGCAAAACGTTTGAAAGATGGAAGCTTAAAGGAGACGACCCGTCTGAAGCAACAAGCCTGGGATGCGTAAAGGAGAATATATACGCAACGGCTGCATACAGCGACGTGCTCTATATAGTAACGTTTATTGATTTTAACGGCAGATGCCTTGGTATCGACAGAGTTCCGTACGGAGGAAGCGCTATTCCTCCTTCCGATCCGTCGAGAAAAGGCTATAGATTTAAAGGCTGGAGTCAAAGTTACTTTAATATCATCGGGGATATTACAGTCGCTGCACTGTATGATATCAATTTTTATACCGTGACGTTTATCGATTACGACGGAAGCGTGATAGATAAACAGACGGTAGAATGGAATGCCGGAGCCGTCGCGCCCGAATGCCCGGCAAGAGACGGATACGCCTTCACAGGATGGGACGTTCCTTATAACAGGATAAGGAAGAATACCGTGGTGACCGCGGAATATGAAGCTATAGCGGCCGCAGAGCAAACGCCCCTTTCAGAGATAGGAACCGAGCCTATACCGCAGACAGGAGGCAGTTCTCGCTGGCTGTGGTGGCTGCTCCTCATACCTGCAATCGTCGTTATCCTGATTATTGCCTCGCTACGACGGACGGTAATACCTGTCGCCGAAGCGCTTACCGATAACGGAAACGGAACATATACGGTACATTGGGGCTATAACAACCGGAAGCACGCAAGGTATAAAGCAGGGGAGGACAGATCCGTATTCTCGGTTATTTCGGGAAAACTTATAATGAGCAGCGCCAATCCGCCTGTGGAGTTCAAAAAGGGGAGAGCGGAAGACGTATTCACTACTATTGTCGACAAAGATACCGAAGTACAATGGAGAATAAACCGGCGCAAAGCAAAAGTAGACTTAAAGAAGCTTGATTAGGCTTTAACGGTTATCGTTCAACTTCATAATTAAGCATCCATAGGTGCATTGCAGAATGGCGTTTACAGGAGATTTAATATTGACCCGCGCAAAGCAAATACATATAATGTAGTTATATTTTGTTGTGGAGGTAAACGATGAATCCCGTTGCATTTAATCTATTTGGAATCAACATACACTGGTATGGAATAATAATAGCTTTCGGGCTTGCATTAGGCGTGTTTTTCGGCATCAGGGAAGCAAAGAGAAGAGGTTACAGGTCGGATATGGTACTGGACTTCCTGCTTATCGCTATCCCGCTTTGCATCATTGGCGCGAGAGCATATTATGTAATACCCGAATGGAAACAGTATTCCGGCGATATATTAAAGATATTTGCTGTCTGGGAAGGCGGACTCGCAATATACGGCGCGGTAATAGGCGGAGCCATAGCCGCGTTTATATTCGGAAAATGGCGCAAAGTATCGATGGGAGAATTGCTGGATATAGGAGCGCCGAGCCTTATATTAGGACAGGCCATAGGCAGGTGGGGCAACTTTGTAAACCAGGAGGCCTTTGGAAGAGCAGTTACCGACCCGTCTCTTCAATGGTTTCCTTACAGTGTTCATATAGATCATACGTCTATTATAAATGGTATAGCATATCCGTCGGGGTATTATCTCGCAACGTTTTTTTATGAATCGATGTGGAATCTGCTGGTATTTGCTGCGTTGATGCTATTACGCAAAAAAATAAAGGTAAGAGGCGGCGTATTCGCGCTTTACGTTGTGTTATATGGTCTGGGGCGTTTCTTCATAGAGTCGCTGAGAACAGACAGCCTAATGGCGGCAAACGATATAAGGATATCGCAATGGCTGAGCGCGGTGCTGTTTGTATTAGGCATAGCCTATCTCATCATAATGTCGAGAAGGAAGAAAGAATATCCTGCGTACAACGGGCTGTACAGCCTTTCGTGGACCGACGAGCAGGTGGAAGAATACAAGAAGAGCAAAAGGAAAGTAAAAGCGAAAGAAGAAAAGCCGGAGGTA
>CAZJOS010000178.1:0-5367 GCA_964547655.1 uncultured Christensenellaceae bacterium | reverse complement strand
ACGCTGAGAAGCGGCGCTGATTGCGCGGGGCTGCAGAAGAACGGCAGCGGCGCGGGCGTCGGCACGCTTACCATAGGAGGTTCCGGATCGCTTAACGCTAACGGCGGAAGCAGGGGCGCGGGTATTGGCGGAGGCTCAGGCGGCAGCGCGAGTTATATAACCATAGCGGGCGATACGCTCACAGCAACGGGGACTTCGGGCGGCGCAGGAGTAGGCGGAGGCTCAGGCGGCAGCGCGAGTTATATAACCATAGCGGGCGGTACGGTCACAGCAACGGGGACTTCGGGCGGCGCCGGCGTAGGCCGCGGCGCGGGAGGCAGCGGCAGCAATATTTTCATTGAGCCCCCGGCAGCAAAGCAGATGCAGGTGCATGCCGGTACCAGCGCAGGCACGGCGACGGAGCTTGCGGGCAGCCCGTTTCTCTCAAGAACGGAGTATAGAGGCGTTCACGCGTATTTCTATTTGGTTACCGAACCGACTCCGGAACTGATTGTAACGGGCGGCGTAAAAGGAACCGATTATACTTACGTGAGCGGTGTGCTTACGTTTACGAAGAGCGGCACATATACGGTCTCCATGGTAAACCCGGGCAGTACAACGAATAACACTATAGTAATTGCGGCAGGCGTTAACGCAAATATAACGCTCAACGGCGTAAGCATAGACGTTAGTGATACAAACAACGCCTGCGCGTTTAAAATAGAGGACGATTCTACGGGTAACGTGAACTTAACACTCACGGGCAGCAATACGCTGATAAGCGGCGAGTTTTGCGCGGGGCTGCAAAAGAACGGCGTCGGTGATGGGGTCGGTACGCTGGCCATCGGCGGCACAGGCTCCCTTACCGCTACAGGCGGCCAGGGCGGCGCGGGTATAGGCGGCGGGGTCTACAGCGGAGTGCGTAATATTACAATCACGCGCGGTACTATTAACGCCACGTCCTATGGTTTTGCCGCGGGCATCGGCGGCGGTTACGACGGCGACGCTAGCTACATTAACATCAGCGGCGGTACTGTCAACGCCAGCGCACAATATTTAGGGGCAGGTATCGGCGGCGGCAACGGCGGCAACGGCAGTTATATCACCATCAGCGGCGGTACAGTTACGGCACAGGGCGGCACGGGCAGCGCGGGCATCGGCGGCGGCGCCCGCCGCGCTGTATCAGGCGATTGGGACGTTGGCAGCGGAAGCCATATCACAATCAGCGGCGGCGTTGTTACAACCCATGGCGGGGGTGTCGGCATCGAGGGCGGCTACAGCGGCGCGGGCATTGGCGGCGCCGGCGACATTTATGCTAACGGCAGTGCCAGCTATATCACCATATCGGGCGGCACAGTAACGGCCGTAGGCTATATTGGCGGCGCGGCCATCGGCGGAGGCAACGGCATAGCCGGTAGCAACATAATGATAGATCCGCCCGCGTGGTATTCTATAGAAGTGAACGTAGGCGCGGATTCTCCCGGGGCGCCCCTCGCGGGAAGCCCGTTCACAACGGCCGCGGCCTACACAGGAACAGACCGCTACTTCTATTCGGTCGGGACAATGACCGAAACGCCTGTAACCGGGCTGCCGGACGAATACGAGATGTATACCGGCGGGCGCGTAACGTGGGAGCCGCAGCCTGACGGCGGTACATGGGACTGGGACGCGAGCTATTTATCGGCGACATTTAACAGCCCCGCCACGTTTACGGCGCTGAGGGCCGGCACTACGATTGTAACATATACGGCGGGCGGGACGCATAGTATCGACATTACCATACGCGACTCCGGGCTTCCTTCAACAGGGCAGGATTCCATATTATTATACCTGCTTATCGGCGGAGGGCTGCTTATGGCTGCGGCAGCGGTCATTGCAGCGGTATACGGCAAGAAGAAGGCTAAAGCTTAAGGCGGCAGGCCGAATACTTTACATGAACTGAAAACGCCCCCATAACGCGGAGGCGTTTTTTGCGCCTGAAAATCCGGGCAATAAAACGTAAAAACAATTGATACACGCCTCTGTGTGTTTTTATAACAAAATGTAATATATTTATAACGTTTCTTATCGCCGGCCTCGGTATGAGCTTCGTGGTATCGATGTTCCTCTTCATAATACTTTTGGTCATCGCTGAGTTTAAGAAGCAGAAGAACAGGGAATATGCCGTTCACAAAAGCAAGTAAATAAGCATACTGGATTGCTTCGCAAGCTCACAATAACTGGGCACTTGCCCCGTATACGCCGGTGCTGTCGCGTACAAGGCGGACGGCAGACGAACGCGGCGATCCAGGACGACGGGCAGATTATAAGCGTTAGACTTTTACTTTTATTAGGCGTTTTTCCCGCTGCTCTGTGGTATAATGTTGTCATATCAAAGATTTCAGTTTGCCTGTCGGCATCAAAAGGAGGAAAAGCATATGGAATACAGGAGACTCGGGAAGACGGGATACATGGTTTCGGAGGTCTCTCTGGGAACGTGGCAGCTGGGGACAAAATGGGGAGACCCTTTCAACTGGAACGAGGCGGAGAGGATACTCGAGAGCGCGTATGAAGCGGGCGCTAACTTTATTGATACCGCCGACGTGTATAACGACGGCCTGTCGGAGGCGGCCATAGGCAAGTTCCTCAAGACCAAAAAGGACAGGATATACGTAGCCACCAAGGCGGGCAGGAGGCTCTCGCCCCATACCGCCGAAGGATACAATGAGAAGAACATACGCGGGTTCGTGGAAGACAGCCTTCGCAACATGGATATAGAAACGATAGACCTGCTTCAGCTGCACTGCCCGCCGACCGACGTTTACTACCGCCCCGGCGTGTTTGAGGCGCTGGGTAAGCTTAAGCGCGAGGGCAAGATACGCAACTTTGGTGTGAGCGTCGAGAGGGTGGAAGAGGCAATAAAAGCTCTCACTTTCGAGGGCGTCGCGAGCGTGCAGATAATATTTAACATGATGAGGCTGCGCCCCGCCGAGGTCTTCTTCCCGCTGGCGAAACAGAATGACGTGGGCGTGATAGTGCGCGTGCCGCTTGCCAGCGGCCTGCTTACCGGCAAGTTCAGCGCTTCCACCAAATTCGGTGAAGGCGACCATAGAAATTTCAACCGCGACGGCAAGGCGTTCGACAAGGGCGAAACGTTTTCCGGCGTCGATTACGATACCGGCCTTGCGGCGGTGGAAGAGCTGAAAAAGAGCTTTCCCGATCTGCCCGCGGCTGCGCTTAAGTTCGTACTGATGTATGACGCCGTCAGCTGCGTGATACCGGGCGCGAGCAGGACGGAGCAGGCGGTAAGCAACTCCATGGCATCGGGGATGCCGCCCCTGTCGGACGTACAGATGGAAAAGGTTAACGAAGTATACGACAAATACATCAAAGACCCGGTGCACTATATCTGGTGATGCAGGCGCTTTTAACAAGGCGGCCGGCTTTTTAGTATGCGGGAAAGGCCGCCCTTTCCCGCCGGGGGAAAAGTACTTGACATTGAAAGTACTATATAGTACAATACTATATAGTAAGGAGGCATCGATTTGGAGAACTCACAAAACGGCGGATTCCTCATCTCGCAGATAAAGCAGGTGCAGGGCAGGGTATTCGAAAAGATACTTAAAGTAGCGGGCATAGCGGAATTTAACGGCGCCCAGGGGCGCATACTCTACGTGCTCTGGAAGGAAGACGGCTTGCCCATAATCGAGCTTTCGAAGAGGACGGGGCTCGCCAAGACCACGCTTACCGGCATGCTCGACCGCATGGAAGAGCAGGGGCATATAATAAGAAATTACGATAAAGCCGACCGCAGGCAGGTTAAGATAACTCTTTCGGGCAGCGCCAAAGCGCTTAAAGGAAAGTACGAAAGCGTGTCGGCCGAAATGGCCGAAGTCTTCTACAAGGGGTTCTCAGCCGCGGAGAAAGAGGAGTTCGAGAGCCGGCTTATAAGGATATTAAAAAATATAACGGAGGCGGAGGAAACGCTGTGAACAGGGAATGGAAAAAGGAAATAATCGATCTTATTGAAAACTCCGAGGTAGCGTATGTGTCGTCTATAGACGGCGAAGGCTACCCTAACGTAAAGGGGATGCTGACGCAGAAGCACGATGGCATAAGGGTGCACTACTTTTCAACCAACACTTCGGCGAAAAGGACGCAGAGATTTATGAAAGACCCCAAAGCGTGCGTCTATTTCAGCTATGCCGTAAACGGCGACTACAGGGGCCTCATGCTCACAGGCAATATGGAGGTGCTGCGCGACAGGCATCACCGCGAGATGCTCTGGCGCGACGGGTACGAGATATACTACCCCAAGGGAGTTGGCGACGACGATTACAGCGTGCTTAAGTTTACCGCGCTAAAGGGGAACTACTACCACGGCCTCAGAAATGAGACGTTCGCGCTGGATGAATATGAGGGGATTTGATGATTCAGGTTACTTATACAAGCTGAGCCCCGACGTGCTCTTTTTTTTATTACAATAAAAAATAAGCAAAGAAAACGTAAAAAATAGACACGCCTCATTTTGTAAATAAGACTTGTATTTACATATGAGCCGTGCTATACTCATCTGGCTTGAAAGAGCAAAAGAGAATAATAATTTTTTTGCGTAAACCTCTGTTGTTTTGGAGATACGAGTCAAAGAATCATTTTTCTCCAAAATAAAATAAGGAGGTTATCTGAATGGCTGACAAGACATTGATCTGCAAAGACTGCAATCAGGAATTCGTTTTTACCGAAGGAGAGCAGGCTTTTTACAAGGAAAAAGGGTTTGACAACGAACCGCAGAGATGCCCCGCATGCAGAAGAGCGAAGAAGCAGCAGCGCAACAGCTACGGCGGCGGCGACCGCGGCGGTTACGGCGGCGGCGGCAGAGGAAGGTATTAATACCGGTAATCAAGGAGAGGAAAACCTCTCCTTTTTTAGTTTAGCAGCTTTAAATAAGCTGCCTGCCAATAGAAACAGATATTCGATATTCGTGTATCAATCCCGGGCATTTTATGATATAATAATTTTCGTGGGGTGAAAAAATGAAGATATATAATACACGGTGCAAGGGGAAAAGCTTTATCAGGGTCTGCCTGCAAAGCGGGACAGCGAACAGCCCGATGGGCGATGAAGAGCTGGCGATATTCTGCCAGTGCGATGATGAGGCGCCGTCAATAGAAGACGTTAATATAAAAGGGCTTTTAAAATGGGTAAACAGCAATCCGGTATGTAAAAAGAACCAGAGCAATGAAAGCTATAGACTATCAAAGCAGAAAGATTCGATAGCCGTGGTATACTTAAGCATGAAGGAGATAATGTGCTGCCAAAGCGCTGACCGTATATATCCGCGGCTTGAGGGCCAGATTGAAATTGCCTGAGTTTTTGACGGAAGCAACGGGGCGCGAAACGCTCCTTTTT
>CAZJOS010000177.1:0-5405 GCA_964547655.1 uncultured Christensenellaceae bacterium | reverse complement strand
CGATCATTATGGTCATAGCCGCAACAGCCATAACGCACGCGGCGGCAATTCCGAGGTCTTTTAAAATCTTTTTATTTGCAAGCCAGGCTATAAGAAGGCCCGCCAGATAGCAATACACCACGATAGGCAGCGCTATATGAAGCAGCCACTCCTTGCCGGGAGAGAGTTGGTCAAGCATAACAAGCCCTGTCAATATGCCGGCGATATCGGCCGTCACCATTTTAAGATAGCTGAACTTTTTAAACAGAAACGCGGATACGCTAAGCGTCCAAAGTATGAACACTCCCGAAACGACAAACAAAGACCACGTAAGGCCCCTGCTGTAAAGAAGGTCGCATATAACACAGATCGCTATGGGCACCGCGGCAAGTATCGAGATAAAGCTGATCCAGAACGCCCTGTCCGCTTTTTTAAGCTCGTCCCGGTTCGGCGGCAGCGGGTCAGTATCTTTTACTGCCTCCCTATCTGCCGGGTTTATTACTTTTACGCCGCACAGCGGGCATTTTTTAAGGGCGCGTTCAAGCTCGACGCCGCAATTGACACAGTAAGACATTTTCTTTAGATCCTCCTGTTGCTTTCTATTTTCACGTGTATGCCGGCTCTCACAAAAAACGTAAAGAAAGCCTTTTCGACTTTTGTTTCCTTTATCACGCTCGAAAAGCATATGCTGAGCGTATCCTTAAACGAGCATACGGCGCAGTTTAACTTATTAAGCCTCGGCGCGCCTATCATAACGTCGAAGCTATCGACGTGCTTTGCCATCTCTTCCGGCATTTCGACCATGCCCACATTGGAGATCGTGCTGGTTATACGGCTTTCGCCCGCTATACGGTAAATTAGCTGAATAATAGGGTTTTTTATTACAAGGGGTGTTATGCGGACAAATATATTCTTTTCCGGTTTAACGTTTTTAGACATCTTGGAAGCGAGAGTCTTTTTCGTAAACTCCAGCTTAAGGGTATGATGAACGATATGCAGTATTTCTTCAAACGAATAATCGCCCCACGCCGCGTTTATCTCGGGGTTTACGTATGAAGAGAAGTTGCGCATCGTTTTTGTCTCGAAAAACGAGCGGAGATTCACCGGCACTGACACTTTTATAGGCAGCAGTATCCTGGAGCCCTCTTCCTTTTGAACGGTATACAGCGCGTATATGTAAACTGCGGTGAGAAATTCCGTTATAGATACTCCGTACTTCTTTGCCGCCGCTTTCACTTCGCCTGCCGGCATCATTCCCTTTATTATGTTAAGAGTATGCCCTTTTTCCGGAGTTCCCGGTATCCTGTACGCTTTCGTTTCCTTCCAGGGGCGCACGGCGTTTTTGTTGTAGTAACGAAGAAAAGCGTCTTCGGTCTCTTCTTTACCCGGCTTTGCGCGGCAGTCGAGCACGCCGTGGGTATACGGGATATCATGCCCTTTGAGCCGCAGATACTCGGCCACGAGCGTCTTTAAAAACGTTATACCGCCGAAACCGTCGGAGACGGAATGAAACACCTCGAGAGATATGCGGCACTCGTGGGCCCGCACCCTGAACAGATACCCCTGCTGGTCTTTGGTATAAAGGCGTATGCACGGGTTCACCGCGTCTTGTGTTATTTTTGCCTGATTGGGGTTCCTTTCGAAGTAATACCAAAACAGCCCCGCCCGCAGCCTGCACGCAAAAACTTCCATGCGGTTCACGGCGGAATCGAGCGCCTGCTGAAGAAGCTCTTTGTCCACCGGCTTATTGAGCTTAACCGACACGCGGTAAACGGCAGTCCACTTTCTGCTTTTTATCGCCGGATACAGCTTTGCCGCGTTATCGAGACGGTACCAGTTTTTTTGTTCAAAATCCATCAGACAATAATACTACATAAAACTTTTAAACTCAATCTAAGGAAACGCTTTGTAAATATATATTTTGTATGCTTTGACAACTCATATTCCGTGTGATATATTGCAGTAACAGTAAAGCCTTATAAAGCCAATAGTAGGGGCAATAGTCCGGGGTCCCCGAAAAGCCAAAGCTTTTTGGGGCAATAAAAAAAACGGGCGGAACTTTCGGGCCGTTTGGTGAACCCGTATGTTCCGCCAATAGTAGGGGTATTGGGGACGAATTAATCAGTCTGTCATTTGGCCAGCTCTATGCTGATCGAAAGCTTATCCTTGCTTTCGGTGGCCGAGAAACTTACCTTTACGCCAGACTTCTTGATGCGCGCAAGCGCCTTTTTTATCGTATTAAGATAAATGCGGTAATCGCGCATGATACATACTACGTTTTGCCTGTTTACTTCAGGGGGCTCTTCTCCATAGAGCTTTGACAGCATTTTTTCCACGAGGTCTTCCGTTAGTTTTACGGAGAGGTTTTTTTGCTTTATGTCGTGCAGCACTTTTAGCTGCGCTTCCTCGTTATGCAGCCTTAATAGCGCCCTCGCATGACGCTCGGAAAGCTTA
The DNA here is from genome assembly GCA_964547655.1 of uncultured Christensenellaceae bacterium. Taxonomy (GTDB): domain Bacteria; phylum Bacillota; class Clostridia; order Christensenellales; family SZUA-584; genus DTFZ01. The sequence goes on along the minus strand of CAZJOS010000177.1, from coordinate 2,972 downwards.
TACGCGGATATCTGGTCTTTTATCGTAATAGGAAGCTTGAGTATCCTCATCTTATTAGCGACCGTGCTCTGGTTCATCCCGAGGCGCCGTGCCAGCTCTTCCTGAGTGAGCCCGTGCTCCTTCATGAGGCTCTGGTAGCCTTCGGCTTCTTCGAAGAAATGAAGGTCTTCCCTCTGCAGGTTTTCTATAAGAGCTATGACCGCGCTGTCTTCGTCTATTGCGGGCTGCACCACAGCCTTGATATGAGTAAACCCGGCTTTACAGACCGCGCGCCATCTTCTTTCTCCAGCTATTATTTCATAATAATTATGGCTGAGTTTACGCACTGTAATAGGCTGGAGAAGGCCGTACTGCTTTATAGAGTGGGCAAGCTCGGCTAAGCCCTCCTCTGAAAATATTCTTCTTGGCTGATACGGATTTGGGCGGATATAATCCACAGGTATTATTTCGAGCGTGTTGCTCTGGCTTTTGTCCATGCTGAAACTGCGAAGATTATCTGCTTCAGTCTTCTGAAACTTTAACAATATTAAAACACTCCTTTACAAAAGCGCACAGCGCTAAAAAATAAAACCTTTTTTTAATGCACAGCAATAATGTAACTTTTCTTAAAACACAAATTCGGCATAAATTTTTATATACCTTCCCAAGTGGCAAAGCTTCTTATTTAACGACATAAATAGTGGCAGCCCTGCGAAAAATGTCTGAAATATTTAAGATAGTGATGTTAAAAGCAGATTATTTATGGTACGTCCGTCCTTCTATTATCATGAACGCCCGGTAGATCTGTTCTAAAAGTATTATCCTGAAAAGCTGGTGGGGGAAGGTCATGTCTGAAAAAGATATGACTCTTAAGGCCTTCTGTTTAAGGGCGCTGCCAAGGCCGTAAGAGCCGCCCACTGCAAACGTAATAGCGCCGGATAGTATACTATTCTTTATGATGTCTGCAAACATTCGCGAATCCGTCTTTTCCCCGTCGGGCGAGAGCGCGATAAGCGTCCCCTTTGCAGAAGCTTCTATCGATGCGCCTTCCTCTTCTATCGCCTTTTCGATAAGGGCGGCGGAAGCGTCTTTAGGCAGAAAGCTTTCCTTCTTTTCTATTATGGAAACGCGGCAGAACGCCGACAGGCGCTTTACGTATTCCGCCTGCGCCTCTGAGAAATATTTTTCTTTAAGTTTTCCTATGCAAACGATATTTATCTCAGCCATCTATACACCTCCGATTATTTTATATTGGCCGGGAAATATTTTAAATCAGCAGCCTTCAATACTCTTTTCCGTTTCCTCCAGATATCTGAGTACGCCCTTCCACGCGGCGCCCTCCGGCAGGTCTTTTATCTTATGCTCAGACAATTTTTCAGCCTTCTTCATAATATCATTGATGTCAAAACCCTCTTTCAGCACTATGAACCCAAACCGCTTTGCGGCTATGGCCTTTTCGGGGCACGCATACACGCAGCCGAGGCACATGCAGCAATTATTTCCGAACACCGGCCTCCCGGCCTCCATGCGTATGTTGCCAGCGGGGCACCTTCGGGCGCAAAGCCCGCATCCGCTGCAGGCTTCGCCCGCTTTCAGCTTCCTGCCGAACATTTTCGCCCCGAGCTTCTCCAGCCCGCATATCCGGCTGAGCATCCGGTCGGCCAACCCCTCTTTCAACCTCTTTTCCCGCCCGGCCAGTATCCCGTCCGCTATCTTAGCCGCCTTGCCGGGCAGCGCGCGCACGACCCTTGCTCCCAGGTCTCCCGGAGTAGGCCATATAAAATTTGAAGGCATCACTATGCTGTCCTCGCAGACCACGCTATAACCCTTTTTTCTGAGCTTCTTTATACTGCTTCGCCTCGTCCCCCTGTTTGGAGATTGCTCTCCTCCGCCCGACACGGCAATAACGGCTGCCTTTGTTCCGTTCACGCATTGTATAGACTGAATCCAGCGGTGTACCGGCAGCGGCGCGCTGAACGCGTGCACCGGAAACAGCAGTACGAAATAATCTTCGTCTCCGTTCTCCGTATTTGCGCCTTTTCTTATCTCGCGCAGAGTCGCCGAAGCGCCTCTGTCTTTAAGAGCTTCGGCAAGCCGCTTGGCGGCGAGGGCTGTACAGCCCGTGCCTGAAAAATAGGTTATGAGTATATTCATTTTTTCCGCCTATGTCTGCATTATTTTTATATATTATACCATAAACGGGCAGCGCGCGGCATCAATAATAATGTTATTTGCAGCGGTTTTGTGTATAATATCTGAGAGTACATATGAGGGAGGGCGGCATGATATTCAGGGAAGCCTTGCCGGGCGACATACCGGGGCTCGCCGAGCTGCATATCGCTCTTGTTTACGAAGTAAAAAGCGAAGCGCATGACGAATACTGGGATTTCGATACGCTTTCCGTTGCTGACACCGAGGATATGCTGCGCTCATACATCGGGCACACGGAACGCTGCATATTCGTATGCGGGGACAAAGATATTCTCACAGGGTTTATATGCGCGGAGATAACAGAGTGCCATATGCCGCTGTCGAGCGTAAAAAGCGTGGGGTATATCTCCGCCGCGTACGTGCTGCCAGAATACCGAAACAGGGGCGTAATGAAGCGCCTCGAGGCTCTTGCCTCCAACCTTTTCAAACAGCGCGGGCTTAAGTACGCGGAGCTTAATTTCCTCTCCGGCAACGCCGCGGCAAAGAAAGCATGGCAGGCGCTCGGTTATAATACGTTCCGCGAGCAGGCAAGAAAAAAGTTGGAGTGACGCGGGTCCGTATCGCAAAAGGCCGTAAAACAAGAATAATTCAGATTGAACATTACGGTATGATTTATATTATTATTTCATGTAACATTATGGTATAATGCCCGTAAGACAAAAACATTTACACTACTATTTAAAACCTGTGAGGACTAAAAATGAAAGAATTTTTGTTTAAAAAGATTGACGCTTTCGCGACAGCGAGATCAGGCGGCAACCCGGCCGGATACATACGGCTCG
>CAZJOS010000176.1:0-5423 GCA_964547655.1 uncultured Christensenellaceae bacterium | reverse complement strand
CGTTACGGCCTTCGGGCGATGTTCGAGCTTGCCAAGTCATATGGCGAAGGCTCTCTGAGCATCAAACAGATATCAGCTTCCCAGGCATTGAGCGAGCAGTATCTCGAACAGATATTCTCGAAGCTGAAAAACTCGGGGCTTGTGGAAAGCATCAGGGGTGCCGGGGGCGGCTACAGGCTTAAGAGTAAGCCGAAAGACATATCAGTCGGCAGCATACTGACCGCGCTTGAAGGCGATCTGTCTCCTGCCGATTGCGTAGGGGGAGAGGCATGCTGTGAGAACATAGGGTTATGCACAACGCACATAATATGGCAGAGGATATACGACGGATTTTACGGAGTGGTGAATTCCATAACGCTGCAGGACATGGTCGACGATTACGAACGCATAACGAAAGAAAAACCACAGGCAAAGGATATAAGGTGCTGAAAATGGAGATATATTTGGATCACGCTGCAACTACATATACCGACGAGAGGGTGCTCGAAAAGATGCTGCCGTATTTTACGGAAAAGTTTGGCAACGCGTCTACCCTTTACGGCTACGGCAGGGAAGCGGACAAAGCTATCAGCTTAGCGCGCGGGCAAGTGGCCGCGGCCATAGGGGCGCTAAAAGACGAAATATATTTTACATCCGGCGGCACGGAAAGCGACAACTGGGCTATAAAGGGCGCGGCGGAGACAGCCGGGAAGGGGCATATAATAACCTCTTCCATAGAGCACCATGCGGTGCTGGATACGTGCGAATATCTCGAGAATAAGGGCTTTGAAGTCACGTATCTGCCGGTCGATAACAAAGGGATGGTAACGCCGCAGAGCGTGCGGGAAGCCATCCGCCCTGATACTATATTGATCAGTATAATGTTTGCCAACAGCGAGATCGGCACCATAATGCCCATAAGCGAGATAGGGGCTGTTGCCAAAGAGCGCGGCATACTGTTTCATACCGACGCCGTTCAGGCGGTAGGGCATGTTCCCATCGACGTCGTTACGATGGGGATAGACATGCTTTCGATGAGCGCCCACAAGTTTTACGGGCCGAAGGGCGTGGGGGCGATGTATATAAGAAAAGGCGTTAACCTCGGTAAATTCATGCACGGCGGGGCGCAGGAAAGAGAGCACCGAGCGGGCACTATAAACACCCCCGGCATCGTAGGCCTCGGCGCCGCAGTCAAGCTGTCTGTGGAAACCATGGAAGAGGAATCGGCCAAAGAGAGGGCGCTGTCAAAGCAGCTTTGCGAAGGGCTGCTCGCCATACCGGCGACAAGGCTGAACGGGCATGAATCAGAGCGGCTTCCGGGGAACGTAAATATAACTTTTTCCGGCATCGACGGCGACGCGCTCATGACATATCTCGATATTGAAGGTATAGCGGTATCGACCGGAAGCGCGTGCACCTCGGGCTCTACCCATCCTTCGCACGTTCTTCTCGCAACGGGAATAGGGATTGAGGATGCGAGAGCCGCAATAAGGTTTACGCTGGGGCGTGATAACACGAAAGAGCAGATAGATACGGTAATAGAAAAAACAAAAAGCGTCGTACAAAAGATACGCGAGATATCTCCGCTATTTGCGCAATATAAGGGGGATAAAAAATATGTATAACGAAAAAGTTCTGGAACATTTTAAAAATCCGCATAACGTTGGGGTGATGGAAGACCCCGACGGGTACGCCGAGGTGGGCAGCAGCGAATGCGGCGACACCATGGAGTTGTACATAAAGGTAGACGATAACAAAATATCCGATATAAAGTACAAGACCTACGGATGCTGCGCCGCCATCGCTTCCTCGAGCATTGCGACCGACATGGCAAAGGGCAGAACCATAGAAGAGGCCGAAGCTATGACAAAGATGGATATTGTAGAAGAACTCGGCGGACTGCCGGAAAAAAAGTTTCACTGCTCTTTGATGGTAGAGGACGCGCTTAAGGCGGCGATCGCGGATTACAAATCAAAGCGTTAAAATATTCAATAATTTTAGCCGGAAAGTTTAGTTTTTTTTACACACTTTTGAGCAAACTACTAACAATGATTGCTTGAAAGGAGTGTTAATAATGAGAGTAAACGTAGTACTTGGCATGATTGCCGGCAGCCTTATCGGCGCAACCGCGGCGATGATAGCGATGCCTTATATTCAGCCGCATATAAGAAGGGCTGTAAGCAGGGGAAGACAGGCGATCAATACCCATATCGATAAGATGGACACAGGAGGCTGATCTTTGTCCCGTCATTGATTGCCCAGCCAAAAGTCAGGCGGCAACCGCGCCGGAGAACCCAAAACTGCTGCAAAAAGCCAAGCTTTTTGCAGCCCCGGAGTTTCATGTAATAAAAGCCGGCGAGAAGCCGGCTTTTATTATATAACCATTAAGTATGATTTATGTTTTTCAAGAAAGTATTACAGAAACATTATTTTTACATTATTTTTACATGTATTATGCCAAACGGGCTTGGATTTTACTTTACTCATGGTATATAATATGGACAAACAGGGGGGGGTGTATCCGTGGCTAAATTTGACGAGACTATGAGGTTTTCTTTGGAGAAAGAGCTTAAGAACCCGGCGCGAGAAGTGATCTGGCTTGTTTGCGACGCGCTGAAAGACAAGGGATACGATCCGATCAGCCAGCTTGTGGGGTATATAATCTCGGGAGACCCCACCTACATAACAAGCTACAAAAACGCGCGGTCGCTGGTGAAGCGCGTGGAGCGGGACGAGCTTTTAGAGGAGTTCGTAAAATCTTATATAGAAAACATGATGAAGGCAGAAGAATAGTTGGAATACGTTACTCTCGGCGCCGCCGGGCTGCGTGTATCGAAGCTTTGTTTCGGGACTCTGACGATAAGCCCGCTGCAAAGAAATCTTGATATTGAGCCGGGCGCTGCTCTTCTAAAGTCAGCCTGTGATCTGGGCGTGACTTTTTTTGATACGGCGGAAATCTACGGGACGTACGCTCATTTAAAGAGAGCTTTTTCGGGCAGCGACAAAGTTATCATCTCGACAAAATCGTATTCTTATGATATAAAGACGGCTAAGGAGAGCCTTGAAAAAGCACGCAAAGAGCTCGGTCGGGACTGTATCGATATATTCATGCTGCATGAACAGGAAAGCGAGTATACGCTTAAAGGACATAAAGAAGCGATAGACTTTTTTTCAGCGATGAAGCAGCGGGGCGTAATAAAAGCGTTCGGGGTATCCACGCATTTTGTTGCCTGCGTGAAAGCAGCGGCAAGACATACGGAAATAGACGTTATCCATATGATATATAATAATAGAGGGCTGGGAGTCTTAGACGGAACGAGGGAAGAAATGGAGGATGCCGTAAAGGAAGCTTATGAAGCGGGCAAAGGCATATTCGCGATGAAGCCCCTTGGCGGCGGCCACCTCAGCGGCGGCGCAAGGGAGGCTTTTGAATATGCGGCGGGCTGCCCTTATGTGCATTCGGTCGCGGTCGGCATGCAGACAGCGCAGGAGTTAGAGCAGAACTGCGCCTATTTTTCAGGGGAAAGAGATATAGTGTTTTCCCCGAAAGAAAAAAGGCGCCTCATGATACACGACTGGTGCGAAGCCTGCGGCAGATGCGTAAAGGCATGCGCCAGCGGGGCGCTGAGTATTAAAGAAGGAAAGGTTGAGATAGACCGGCAGCGATGCATATTCTGCGGGTATTGCGGAGCCGTCTGCCCGCAATTTGCGATAAAGGTGATATGATGAAAAGATTGATGGGAGTAGACATAGGCGAAAAAAGGATAGGCATAGCAATATCCGACATGCTGGGCATGACCGCCCAGGGCGTCGAGACTTATATACGCAAAGGCGAGGGAGACGCGGAGTATATCGCAAACAAAGCCAAATCTCTCGGGGCGGACACAGTGGTCGCCGGGCTGCCTCTTAATATGAACGGGAGCGAAGGGCCTTCAGCCCAAAAGGTTAGGGAGTTCATGAGCGGGGTCGAAAAACTGGGATTGGAAGTTAAATTCCAGGACGAGAGGCTTACTACGGTGAGCGCGGAAAGAACTCTGCTTGAAGCGGATATGTCGAGGCAGAAACGCAGACAGGTGATAGACAAAATAGCCGCGGTTTTTATTTTAGGCGCCTATCTCGACATACACCCTATAAGATAGGACTTAAGACGTATAAATATATACAGCGAAAGTCAATAATAATTATACTAAAAAGGAGGTTTTGCCATGAGCGAAGACGAAGATATCGTTATATTGAAAGACGAGGACGGGAAAGACTCGAGATTTTACCATATCATGACGTTCGATTACGAAGAAAGTTTTTATGTTGCGCTTACCCCTGAGACCGAAGTAGACGGCATCAAAAACGGCGAAGTCATACTGCTCGAGATAATGGAGGACGAGGACGGAGACGACTGCTATGTGCCTATAGAGGATGAGAAGAAGCTCGATAAGGTCTGGGATGAGTTCGAAAAGCTGTATGACGAAGAGTGCGACGAGTGCGAGTGTGACGAGTGCGGCTGCGGCGAGTGCAACTGCGATGACGACGAAGCCGAAGACGATGAAGAAGAAGACAAGTAAATAACACTGTACCAATAAGCAATGATCCGCCGGGAGTATGGCTGCCGGCGGATGTTTGTTTATTATCGCGTGAAACGCTGGCTGAGCGAAACGGTTTCTATCGTTATACAGAAAAATATATATTTATACATTTTTACTTCGGCTGGGCTGAAGTTACCGGCTCATAAAGCCCGATATTAAGCCCAAAATCTATAGTTCCTGTTTGTTGACATTATGTAGCGTTTATATTAGAATAATAAGGCGAAAATACCAGAGTGGCTCGTAAATTTCCAACCTAATATTATTCGCTTTCATCGGGAATGTTTGATCATAAAAAGTACACTTTGGAAAAAGATACGGTTTTGCTGTATTTGAAGAAAGCGGGAACAATGGAAGATCCGGCAAAGAGTATACAGTTTGAGCTGGTCAGGGCGATAACGCAAAGCACCGCCTCTGACAGCCAGATTAATTATGAATATACATCGCTGACCGATCTGCAAAAAGAGCAGGCCGGGAAAGCTATTGACGTGGTCTTAAAGAATCATAATACGACTTTCGACGAAGGCTGGCGTATTATGAACAGGGATCTTCAGCATATCGCCAGCGAGTTTTTGATAGACCCGGCCACGCTTTTCTGCGTTTACATGGATTGGATGACACATAACAAAGAGGAATAACGAACCAAAAAGCCCGATAAGGGCTTTTTTCTTAGGAATTCATGTTAGTTGACAACGTTATGGGATTATATTAGAATGATATGGCGCAAAAACGAATGTGCTCGTAGCTCAGTTGGATAGAGTGCTTGACTACGAATCAAGAGGTCGTGGGTTCGAATCCCTCCGGGCACGCCAAATCATTGTAATCCGAACCTTTTCCTCATCGGGGAAGGGTTCGGATTTGTTGTTT
>CAZJOS010000175.1:0-5444 GCA_964547655.1 uncultured Christensenellaceae bacterium | reverse complement strand
CGGTAGACCTGTTTCTGAGAAAAAAAATCGACAGAATAAACATGGCGGAATCGCTTAAATCAGTGGAATAATAAAAAATACCCGCTGCCGGTCCTTCCGGCAGCGGGTTTATTTCCTTTTAAAGTTATTCTAGATGCGCCTTCACTGGATACGCTCAAATACTTTTGCCGTCCCGCCTGCCCATGTTACTCGCTGATCACCGTCACACTTTTATCGAAGTAATTAGCCACATATATCTTATTTGTGTTCGGGTTGATTGCGATGATAAACGGACTGCCTCCCGCCTTTAAATTGTACGTCTTGCTGTTCACAACATCGATTACCGTTATTTCGCTGATATTACTGGTGCCATATCCCACATATATCTTACCCGTTTCCTGACTGATGGCAACGGCACCCGGATTATACCCTGTTTTTATGGCGCCAGTGACGCAATCGGCAACGCCGTCGATCACCGCCACATAGTTGCTCCCACAAACCGCCACATATATCTTGCCCGTTATCGGGTCGATGGCAATGGCGCCTGATCCCTCTCCTGTTGTTATTGTTTGTGTGCAGTTATTCGTACCGTCTATCAGCGTCACGTTAATATCGTTTACCACATAGATCTTGTTGGTATCCTGATTGATAGCTATATTCCATGGACGATCGCCTGTTTCAATAGTGGCCGTAACACTTTCTGTGGCACCGTCTATCACCGTCACATTATCATCATCGGTATTCGCCACATAGACCAAATTGGTCTCCTTGTTAATGGCGATGCCATTCGGATTTTTTCCTACCGATACGGTTTTCATGACTTTGTCGTTGGCGCCGTCGATAACCGTCACATCGTTGCTGAACTCATTCATCACATAAATCTTGTTGGTATCCGTGTTGACGGCGATGGCTTGCGGATGTCCTCCCACAGGCACGATTTTCGTGACTTTATCGGTGGCGCCATCGATAACCACAATATTGTCGTCACCGTTATTCGTTACATATATCTTATTAGTAACTTGGTTAACAGCGATGTCCCATGGTGCTTCTCCTATCTCTATGGTGGCTGTAACACTGTCTGAAACGCCGTCGATCACCGTCACGCTTCCAATGCCAGTATCCACACTGCCAGTATCCACTACATATATCTTGTTGGTCACCGAATTAATGGCGATGGCGAATGGACTCGGATTTACCGGTATCGTCGTCGACTCGCATTCCGGGGGCGTGCATACCGGTAGCGCGCTAGCCCGAGGCGTGCTTACCGGAGGCGTACTAACCCAAGGCGTGTTTGCCTGAGACGTGCTTGCCGGTAGCGTGCTTGCCGGTGGTACGCTTGCCGCAGGCGCGCATGACGCAAAGACAGCGGCGGTCATGATGAGTACTGTGAGTAAGGCCAGCGTTTTCATATATACTTTTCTCTTTAGTGGTCCGGTCATAACTGGTTTTTCTCCTTTTCGGCATTTATATGCTTAACGTTTGCACAGCAATAAGACAGAAGACAGTGCAATTTAAAAAAACTATTTTGCCTGTATAAATGTTGCTATAGAAGGGCTACTTTGATAATTATAAATTATTTTGTGATAATTTACAATAATATATTATAATTCGCCATCCTTATTTTATTAAGAATTATATTATTAATAATAATGTCAGACCGATATTGAACACTATTTTTAAAAGGTTTCCCCTATCTCAGTCCTGCCAGAAATAAAGTGTGCCGCTGTCACCGGCTACTCTTCGCAGACGCTTCTGTTATCGGGCGACGTGTGCTCGCTGTGCCCCCACTTCCCCCCGTTGGCGCGGTGAATCTCTTCAGTCAAAAGTACCCAGCGCATAGTGTCTTCGCGCTCCGGGTAAAACTCAAAGAACTCGCCTTTATAGTAAGTAAAAAATCTCGTTATGTCGGTGGCTATACCGAGCGTGGGAACGATGTCGGTAGGCAGCGTGAACCCGAAGCGCTCCCCGTCTTTCGTACCGTCATACGTAAGCCCGCTGCGTGATAAGACAAGCGTCCCCTCCCCGGCGATAACGGACGTCACGCTCTTGTCGAGCAGCTTGTATTTCGGAAGCACGCCGAGCTTTACCTTTCCGCTGAACGCAAAGCCGGGCTCCATGACCTCTTCTTTTGCCCTCTCGCGCTGGAGTGCGTACCAGTGCGAGATCGTTTCCGGAATTATACATGAATCTTCAAACGGTATAAGGTCGTAATATTCGTTTACCATCGCCCCGTTGCCGCAGGCTCCGCAGCTTATCACATTGCCCTCTCCCCGCATCGTGTAAAGCCCGCCGCACTTCGGGCAAAGGTAAAGCATCCTGTGAAGATTCTTCGCCATTTCTCCGTGCCCGTTAAACTTTACCCTTGCCTGCCTGTTCCAGATATAATCGTCATGCGCGAGCTTAATGTCAAGCGTCCGCTGTATCTCGTCCGCGCTCATTTCTTTAAGCTGCTCAGGAGTAAACATCCTGTCTACGACCACCTCTACCCTGCCGGGGGAAGTGTCGAGGCAGTGCTTCGTGTTCGTCATGTATCCGCCCGCTATCTTCGTATAGTATACCGTCACCCCCAGGTACTTTAGCAGCCTTCCGCCGCCTATGGCGCACGGCTGGCTGCCGCCCGAAATGGAGCTCATGCCTTCGGGGAACATGCATACCCGTCCGACTGCCTTAATTATGCGTATTATCTCTCTCGCCGTGTGATAGTCGGGAGTGAAGTTCCTCTTAGGTATAACGTGCATCAGGGTGAATATTAGATATAGATGAGAGCGGAAGAATTCGTTATACGCGACGACATAATTCATTTTGTGCGGCAATACCGCGGGCGCCGTATACATGTAATCTACCCGCGAGGAATGGTTGCTTATGAGTATATACGAGTTTTTATCTTTGTTGGGATGTACTAAATGTAAACTTGATTCCGAGCCTCTTATTGAGCGCGAGCCGCCATATATTTATCAGCAGCAGGTAAAGAAGAGCAGGGGGCTTTTTCATATGTCTTCGTTCGAGTCGTTCCTGTAACGTCGGCTTTTGTTTCATGCTGCCTCCCGGATATTTTTCTTTTGATTATAACATATTTCGACAAACAGGGAAGACGCATTGTTTTTACAGTATGCGTATGGTAATGTTAGGTATAAATATCTGTCGGAGGTACAATGCAAAGATTCTTTCAATGGCTTAATAAAATACCGGTAATAGTGTTTATACTTGTATATGTTGCATTTCTGATTACACTGTTATTTCTGGATAATTACTTGGGGTTAAACGGCTTTCTTTGCGTATCTGGCGTTGCATTTGCGGTTGTGTTCCTTATCTGTCTTTTCATCATATACCGCATTATGCAAAGGAAAAAAGAAAATTCATATTCTTTCAAGGATCTCTGCGGCGACTTTACGGCGGACCTCGAGATCGAGTTTACGTATGATCATACCCGCTATCTTTTCATGCCCGAAAACGGGCGATATTACTTTAAGCGCATTGTAGCCATAGACCCCTTCGAATACGAGATTCTTGCCGAAGCGCAGGACGCTTCGGCGTGCATCGACGCTTCTGCTGTAAACGGCAAAAAAATAGCCGGCCTATGGCCGGAAATCGAAGATATTACGGTCTACCGATAAGCTTATCAGCTTAGTAAAACGATTGATGCGGGTATATTTTTCAGCATTATACTGTGTGTGAGCGCGATGCCTTTTCGTTCGGGAACCGTATTTTCAAAGTCCCCATTTACATACTATTTTCTTAATCATCGTCTTCTTCCTCCAGACTTCCGTCGAACTTTAAAATATCGCCCACGTCGCAGCCGAGGTAATAGCATATCCTGTTTATCGTTACGAAACGCACGCCTTTAACCTTGCCGCTGCGCAGCATGGAAAGGTTCGCTTCCGTAATGTTAACGAGCGCGCACAGCTCCTTCGCGGTCATTCCTTTTGCCTTAAGCATCTCATCGAGGTAAACTTTTATCGCCATTGCCTCTCCTTAAACGAACGCTTCATTTTCCTGCTTTAGCTTCCTGCTCCCGGCGAAATACCTTGAAAGCAGCAGCGTACCGAGAGAGAGAATCAACGACCCCAGCGGTATGGTGTTGTTAAAATTCATTGTCTGCAGGTTTTCACAGAATACTACCTGAAGCAGGTTCACGGCTATGGAACTGAGAACTATGCTGACCACTGTAAATTTGCAGAGCGAAGCAAGTTTTTCTGAAGCTTTCACTGCGTCAGTCCCGTAACGGTCTTTCCTTAAGTGTTCAGTAAGCTTTACGGCCATAAGGAATATGAGGACATCGAGGACGTATGGTATCAACCCCAAGATATAGCGGAAGACGAAGAATACCTTCGTGAGTATGAATATGATCGGGTCGCTATATGTAACTACCTCCCACAAAGAATTTATCCCCTCCGAACTGGGCAAAAGACTTATCTCCCCTTCTATCAGGCTGGGTACAATCGGCTTAACGTAACTATACGCATCCAGCATCTTTATGTCCGCTTTTAAATCAACATAGCCTTTATACGCCGCTATATACGCCGTATAAAAAACGAGTAGTACCGCCGCCAATGCGAACAGCACCCCCATCATTTTAAGCAGGCTTGTCGTATCTCTGCCCTTAACGAAACGCAGCAGTTTCAGCACGAGCCAGCCAATGAGCATCGACCAGAACACCCCTCCCAACACCGCCTTACCTAAGCTTTCCGAACCCAAACCAAAGCTGCCAATATTTCCGGGGTTTATCATCATATACATAAGGTAAAACAGGTAACCGCTCATCACTGCCAGCAAAGCGTCTTCCGCCTTTGCCCGTTTCCTTATCAGCTTAACGAGCAGGAACGCCGCCGGTATACCGCAGACAGCGATATATAACACGATGGCAAAAGCGTTGCCTACGGCCCCCGACAGTGACATCGACCGCAGCCCGTCTCCTATCTGGGCGAACGGTATCTGCTGCGCCGCGATTACTCCGCCCGCGTCCGACGGAGAAAGGATAAAGGCAGCGATAACACACAAAACCGCTTCCGTAACAAGCAGTATATAAAACCAAATTCGTTTCATAAAAATCCCTCACAATAAAATTATTGTCTCACGATAATTCTATTGGCATAATATCACATTAATTATTGTCTGACAATAATTTTTTTAAAGTTTCTATAAAGTATCGATTCCCTCCACCGCTGGCGCGGTCCCCCTCCCTTTAACAAGGGCTGCCATCAGTTCAATTATTAGTCCTGAGGTATGCTGAATTTATTCAGATAAAAAAAGCCTCAGTCGTTAGTCCTGAAGCTTTACGGCTATCTCCCGGGGCGCATCGTACTTTCGTTTAACTCCCGATATCATTAATATTCCCGTTATCACGAAAACCCCTCCCAATATCTGCGGCAATCCCGCGCTTTCGCCCAGCGCGAATATGGAAAGCAGGAATGCCGTAAACGGTATAAGCCCTGAAAACGCCGCCGCCGTGCCGGCGTCGCAGCGCG
>CAZJOS010000174.1:0-5461 GCA_964547655.1 uncultured Christensenellaceae bacterium | reverse complement strand
CAAAGGAGTATGGCGAACGGCAGTGAAGGCAGACGACTATTGCGAACAGAGGGACAAGCAAAGACAGAAAAATGGCGGGAAACCTAAAGTTTCACGCCAAGGGCGCTAGCCCGGATAGGAGGAAAATATGGCGAATACACTTTTAGACAGTTTGGATCAAATCAAAAAGAACTACGAACAGCAGCTTATAGACAGCAAGGCGGCGGCGGACGCCGCAAACGCGGCGGCGAAAGTGCAGTATCAGCAGAACATGGGCCAGGCGGATAAGATATACCAGCCGAAACTGAACGCGGTATATACGGGCGGCGAAATGGCGAGGCGCGCGCTGGCCGAGAGGATGGCAAACATGGGCCTCGGGGCGGCGGGAGGGACGTCGCAAAGGGCGGGCGCGAACCTTTCGAACAGCGTTTTAAAGGGCGCTGCAGGCGTAGGGCTGGAGAAGCAGGGCTATATAGATACGCAGAAGAACGCTATGACGCAGGCGGACGCGCAGCATCAGGCGAGCATAGCGGATATAACCGCGCAGAACGCGGCAAATAGGAACGCGGCGATACAGCAGCAGAAGAACATGATAGCGCAGCAGTTTCTTTCGATGTATCTCTCGAAACGGATAACGGGAGCGAAGTACAACGAGTATATGAAAAAATTAGAAGAGGCGTGAGGTAACTATGGATTACGAAGAAGCATTACAGGAAGCTTTGACCGCGATAAACGCCCAGTCCGCGCAGCAGGAAATGGCGGCCAACATAGAGGCGGGGAACGCCGCGTACGGAGAGCTTAAAGATACGGCGGAAACGAACAGAAGCATAGAGAAGCAGAGGCTGGCGCAGAGGATGGCGGATTTAGGGCTCGGCGGCACGGCGCAGCCTTTGAGCGTGAGCAACAATTACATGATGGCAGGCAAGAGCGATATAGGGGACATATCGGCACAGAACCAAAATTACACCGACGTGCAGAACGCAATGATAAAGCAGGCGGACGCAAACGCGGCCGCGCAGGCGGCGCAGGTTACCGCCGCGATGAACGCGGCGGAAGACGCCTCGGAACTCGATGAGCAGATGAACAAGTTTGACAGGTATTACAGGATGTATATGGCGAAGAAGATAACGGCGAACCAGTTTAAGAAGGTGACGGGGATGGACGTGAGGGGATGGGGGGCGAAGAAGAAGAAAGACAACAGACCAATAAACGGATTGTATGATTATCTTAATTATTCGGTAGATCAGGGGAAAATGTCGCCCAACGAAGCGCTTGCCATATGGATGAGGCATAACGGAGAGGTTGTTACCCCAGCAACATTTTCACCCGGAAAAGGCTGGAATACAAAATGAGTTTTGATTTAATGGAATACAGATACCAACTGAAAACAGGTAAAGAACATTCACCCGGCTGGTATGAGGGCAAAGCCGCGCAAATGCGGCAAAACCCGGATTACATGACAGAGAATCAACGCGAAAAAGGGATATCGCAAGGCGTACAGCAAGCGGAAGACAAGCAATTTGACGATTGGAATAAGGCTTCACAGTCTTTTTTTACCGGCATCAATACGGACAGCAACAACCGGGAACATACTTATCAAAAGGCTGATGAGTTCGGCCGGTACCGCGATACAAAAACAGCCGAAATAGATAGCTTTGTAAACCAGGCCTCGGGTTTAAAAGACTATTATATAAGGAACAAGGAGTATTATGATGATGCGTACGGTATCGGAACTACAGATAAGATACTCAAAGGCATAGACGCACGGATAGACGGCTTTAATAAAGTAAAGGCCGGCCTTAATGACGAGTATGATTTTTGGGGTAAGTTCAATGATGAGAATGATTACAATCAAAAAAAGGCGGAAGCGGAAAGATTTCAGGACCTCTCAACTCGCGACCTCGATAAAGCTAAGAAAGTTTTAGATATCGCCGATTCAAAAGTAGGCATGCTATCAACAAAAATGCTTACCTCTTTTTGGGAAAACGATCCGTCTGATATGGCACAGAGGACAGAAGAGGCATACCGTACCGGCAATATTGCGGAGGCGGAGAGGCTCAGGAGAGCGTATGAAGACCCGGAAACATTTAAAAAAGAGGAGATAAGCAGGCTTAGCCCGGAACTCAAAACGGCGAAGGAAGAACAAGCATATTTGCAGGAGGATTACGACGCCGCGTGGGAAACCCAGATCTATATCAAGCCCCTCGAGGAGATAGACGCGCTTATAGAAGCGGCGTGGGCGGAGGGCGATACCGAAACAAAAGAAAAACTTAGAAACGTAAGATCAAAGAAGATAGCAGCTAAATATGTAATACCCGATAACATTGCGGATATTGACGCTGCAATAGCGACCGCGCAGGAAGAATTCGAGACCCTGCAAAAACAGATGGGTGAGGCCGACAGGGAAGCCGCGTTCATGGTAAACGAGGAGACTGGAGAGACAGACCCGGAATACGAAAAAACAGTAGAGAAATTTCTTGACCTCAGGCAGCAGTGCAATGACACGGAAGCATGGCTGAAACAATTAAAGTCGGAAAGGCCGTATGTCAAAGACGCCGGAATAAGAAAAGAGATCGAAAAACAGGCTATGAGCGACCCCGATTTTTTGAAGAAAGCCGGAGAGGGAAATACCGTTTATAATACGAATTCATCGGATGAGTATGAATTGCTGATGACCATGATTAACGCAAACAGTACTGCCCCCACAAGAGAATTGCAGATGAGAATCGTGGAGATCGAACCGATTGAACGCGAGGTATTGCAATATTTGTATGCATCCGGCATGAAAAAAGAATTTAAAACGTATTATAACGCATTGTTTGATTTAGAACTGGATAAGAGAAACGCGATGCGGGATGCAGACGCGATACGCGAAGTAGCAGACAGCGGCTGGTTCGGAAAGTTTTCGACAGGCGCGTATTCATTTCTAGCCAATCTTGCCACCCCGGTGACGTTGATAGAATCAGCAAAGAGCATGATAACAGGCGAGCCCATAAATAAATACTCTTCTCTTATGCAGCCAGCTTATTTGGCGCAGGTGGCAAGGGAAGCGTCGCTTAAAGACGCGAGCGACGTAGGAAAATGGTGGGGGAACCTTTTCTTTAGTATGGGTGACGTAGCGCTAACCTTACCCTTCGGCCCGGCAGGTTCACTTGCAATAATGACTTCACGGGCAGCGGGGCAGGCTGCCTATGATATAGCCCAAAGGGGCGGCACGGGAGCGGAGGCATTTTTCGGCGGGCTGGCGGCGGGAGCCACAGAATACTTTACTGAAAAAATACCTATCGACCGCTTATTTAACATTGCCAAGTCCGGAGTAAAGTTTTTCAGCAAACAAGGGCTGATAAACGTTTTGAAGCAGGTCGGGGTAGAGGCATCGGAAGAATGGGTATCGGAAGTATTAAATAACTTCACGGATCTGGCGATAATGGGCGACAGGTCGAACCTCGGGTTTAAGATAAGGGAACTCATGGCACAGGGAATGAGCGAACAGGAGGCCCGCCAAAACGCGTTTACCGAGTTTTTCGTATGGAATCCGCTCAAAGCGGCAGCGGGAGGCGCGATATCGGGCGGGGTGTTCGGCGCAGGCGCGAACGCAGTGAGCAATATAAGGACAAATTTAAACCAGAGCACTTTGCAGAATCCCTCGGTAATAAACATGAAAAGCGCTGGGCTGAACTCTTTAGTAAATCAGCAGGCCGGACGGCTGCAGAATATACAGGCAAAAAACGGAGAGGTAACACAGCTATCATTGAAAAAGGCAGACCCGAACGCAGTATCTGCGAAGGAAGTACAGAGTTCCATTAAAAATGCCGCGGAAGAAACAAAGACATTGGCTGAAGAAATACAGGCCGATCTATATAACGACGATGTAAAGAATGCCTACAATAAGTTTAGGTTAGACCCTACAAACACAAATGCTGAAGCGTTTTACAATGCTTTGATACAGAACATAGACACAGCCATTGCTGCGGAGCAGCAGGCGGGAGCGGATACATCGGCATTGGCGGAACTTAAAGGAAAGATGGAAAGCGCGAAGAGCGAAGCGGCGCAGGCGCTGCCGGATACCGCGCAAGCCGCGCGGGCAGATGTGGAGCAAAAAATGATCAAAGCGGTATCCGCTTTGACGAACTTGCCTGCCGGAGTGCAGGCGCAGGCCGATGCATACGCGGCGAGGCAGGCACTTTACGATTATATGAAAGCGGACGAAAGCGACAAGGCTACCGCGTATAGCAAAGCGACGGATCAGCTTAAGGAAAGCATATCGGCGGCGCTGGAAACGGAAGGGCTGGACGCGGGGACTAGGCAGACGCTGGAGGAGATGTTAGATAATATTGACAGCGGGGGAGAGATGGGGGATAATATAATAAAAAGCAGTGCTGATATCGAAAAAGTCGCATCGAAGTTTAAAACGGAGAAGGATACCGCTTATTTTTGGTCGGGCAACTCAAATGGTATCGGTGGGAAAGATTATGCACGAGAATATGCAAAGAAAAATGGAGGAACGACGTTAGAAAATTTAATGGAAAGTAAAGGCATTAAAATGCCAATATGGGATATAAGCAATCAAGATTCAATTAAAGCTTGGGATTACGCTTCTGAAATATATGCGAGAGAAGCGTCTGGAGTTATCAAGTCTATTGTTGGTAAGAGTATTAGGCCAAATAGCGTATGGGAAAAAATTGAATTAAAGACTCTTAAGGCAAATCCTAATGTTACGAAAGTTATTGTAATTGATCCTGAGACTTTGGTTGAAACAGTTATTTTTTGGAGGTAATCATGAGAATATTAGGCAATCCAGGACCGGATAGAATTACCGTTGTGTTTGAAGAAGGGAAATACAAAGGAAAGAGTATTACTATGGATGCAGATCCGCTAGTTGGAGGAGTAGCATTATATGTAAATACGATAAAAGGTTGGGATGGACAAGAAAACCTAGGAATTGAATTAGAAACAAAAAGAGAAATTATTGAAATAATAAGACAAGAGTTAAGAAAGTATCCATCATCAGAAATTATCGATGAAGAGGAATAATTAAAGCTTAATGAACAATAAATTAAGTGTTAAATTAGAGTCTTAAGTATTATATGTTATATTCGCCGGAGGTCTGCCCCGGCTTTTTTATATCCAAAAAATGAAATCAGTGAGCGAGTCGGTCTCTGATTTGCCCCGAAAAGCTTAGGTTTTTCGGGGACCCCAATCCCGCGAAGCTCACACCTTGCGGATTTGCGAAGCTTCGACGCGGGCATTAAATTGCATGGCTTTCATTTTTGCTGACAATTAAATGCCCAAGGAGGAACGAGCAAAGACGGAAAAACTGGCGGGGAAACCTTAGTTTCACGCCAAGCCGGGTAGGGCCCCGGCTTTCAGGTTAGACCCTACAAACGCAAATGCTGAAGCGTTTTACAATGCTTTGATACAGAACCTAGAGACAGCCATTGCATCTGAGCAGCAGGCGGGAGCGGATACATCTGCGCTCGAA
>CAZJOS010000173.1:0-5461 GCA_964547655.1 uncultured Christensenellaceae bacterium | reverse complement strand
ATCTTTGAACATGATTTGATTTGCTAAAATATTTACCGATATAGCATTGCTTATGATATAAAGGTTTCATACCCCTCCATTGAAAAATATTGTTCTAATAATTTCAATTCGCCGTTTGGCCATGAAATAGTTGAAACCACCTCTCCGAGGCCGTCCGCGTGTGAATTAAAACAAATATATTGCGGGATTTGAAGCGCATTCATTCCGCTATGTTCTATTATTTTGTATGCCTGAAACATATCCGTCCAGCCCCAGTCATCCGGACCGGTAAAAAGTAATTTGCCATCTTCAGCGTAATATTCCCTGCTTATGAATTCTTCTTTCTGCCAATCTAATAAAACTTGATTTTGGGAAACCATTGTGCCGTCGCTTCGCAGAACGTCGAATTTAAAATCGTCTTTATAATTTATTTTGAATTCATAGCCGTTGTCACCGTTATTTTCCATTGGCATCGGTAGTTTTTCTATTTCGCCCTTATTGTTAATTGTGTAAACAAGTATAAAGCAAGTTCCGTAACCGCCGCCTTCAAGGAGAATAATTAATTCGCTATTCCCATCACCTGTCAAATCAACAGCATCAACCGTAACAGAATCTTCGCTGCCATACAAAAGCTGGATTTCCTCCGAATAGATTTGTCCATTCCCCAGTTTTATGTTTAATATGAACAGATGAAAAAAGTCCTCATGTTCTTCTCTCAGAATTTCAACCATAGCGTTCAGCCCATCTTTGGTGAGATTATTTTTTTCAACTGTTTTGAACGTGACAAAACTTCGCTCCGAAGTTTCTTCCGGTGTTGGGATAGGGGCGGATGATGTTGGAGAGGATATAGGCGTTTGTCCGGGTTTTGAAGTATCTGTTTCAACAGGAAGATTATTAGAAGCGCAGCCCAACAGTAACGATATAACAACTGTCATAGTAATAATAAGTTTGCTTATTTTTTTCATTTGATTATAAACCATTGCTTTCTTATCATATTATCGCAATCTTATCAAAATCTCATAAAATCGTCCCATCATTTTACGATTCACGCACACATATATTGCGCCGGTTTGATTATATATCTTATCTGACAAAAAAGGCAATTTACAAAAAGGCTCCCGTAAGTTACCTTTCCGGGAGCCAAATGCTCTGAAAACCAACTATATAAGCCTATTTCGCCGCTTCTTCCACCGCTACGGCCACCGCGACCGACGCGCCCACCATCGGGTTGTTGCCCATGCCTATGAGCCCCATCATCTCTACGTGCGCGGGCACGGAAGACGAGCCCGCGAACTGCGCGTCGCTGTGCATCCTGCCCATTGTGTCGGTCATGCCGTAAGAAGCGGGGCCCGCGGCCATGTTGTCGGGGTGAAGCGTGCGCCCCGTGCCGCCGCCCGAGGCGACTGAAAAATACTTCCTGCCGTTCTCCACGGTCCACTTTTTATATGTGCCCGCCACCGGGTGCTGGAACCTCGTGGGGTTGGTCGAGTTGCCGGTTATAGAAACGTCGACGCCCTCGTGGCGCATTATCGCTACGCCTTCGCTCACGTCGTCGGCGCCGTAGCATTTAACCTTGGCGCGCTCGCCGTCAGAAAACGCCTTTTCCCAGACTATATTCAGCTTTCCTGTGTAATAGTCGTATTCGGTCTCCACGTTGGTAAAGCCGTTTATGCGGGAGATTATGTACGCGGCGTCTTTCCCGAGGCCGTTGAGTATTACCCTCAGCGGAGATTTTCTCACCTTGTTAGCGGTCTTCGCTATGCCTATCGCTCCTTCGGCAGCCGCGAACGACTCGTGGCCCGCGAGGAAGCAGAAGCACTGCGTCTCTTCCCGCAGAAGCATGGCGGCAAGGTTGCCGTGCCCAAGGCCCACCTGGCGCTGGTCGGCTACGCTGCCGGGTATGCAGAACGCCTGCAGCCCTATGCCTATGGCTTCCGCCGCTTCGGCGGCGTTCTTGCAGTTCTTCTTTATCGCGATAGCTGCGCCCAGCGAATATGCCCATACCGCGTTTTCAAAAGCGATGGGCTGAACGTCTTTGACTATCTTTCCGACGTCGAGGCCTTTTTCCCTGCAGCAGCTTTCCACCTCTTCAAGATTCGCAAATCCGTATTCCTTCAAACAGGCTTCTATGCCCTTTATCCTTCTTTCATATCCTTCAAAACGTATCATCGATAGTCCCTCCTATTTCGCGCGCGGGTCTATGTATTTCGCCGCATCCTTGTACTGCCCGTACGTTCCCGTCGTCTTCTCGAGCGCTGTTTTCGGGTCTTCGCCCTTGCGTATCATCTCCATCATCTTTCCTAAGTTGACGAATTTGTAACCCTTCACTTCGTTTTCAGCATTGAGCGCAAGCTCCGTTATGTAGCCTTCGGCCATCTCGAGATACCGCACGCCCTTTTCTTTAGTGCCGTACATCGTGCCTATCTGCGAGCGGAGCCCTTTGCCCAGGTCTTCGAGCCCGGCGCCTATGGGAAGCCCGCCCTCCGAAAACGCTGTCTGCGATCTGCCGTAGGCGATCTGCAGGAACAATTCTCTCATGGCTGTGTTGATGGCGTCGCACACAAGGTCGGTATTGAGGGCTTCGAGTATAGTCTTTCCGGAAAGCACCTCGGCGGCCATCGCCGCGCTGTGCGTCATACCGCTGCACCCAAGCGTTTCGACAAGCGCTTCCTCGATTATTCCGTTCTTGACGTTAAGCGTGAGTTTGCAGGCGCCCTGCTGGGGAGCGCACCAGCCTACGCCGTGAGTAAGCCCCGAAATGTCGGCGATCTGCTTCGACTTGATCCATCTGCCTTCTTCAGGAATGGGCGCGGGGCCGTGCTTAGGGCCTTTAGCTACGCACACCATCTCTTCCACTTCTTTGGAATACTGCATTAAAAGTTCCCCCTATATGTGAATTTTTTATCATACACGCATTTTCATATTATATCAGATTATATCAGCAATGCTATGAAAATCAAAATATTTTGAACGGGTCAGGTATTTTTTAAATAAAAAAGGGCGCCGGGTATCCCGGCGGGCCCAAAAACCTTTATGTCCGGCGTTAGTTTTTCTTTACCGCCTCCACTACCATTCCGGTCAGCTTCTTTATATCGATCTTGCTTATTTTGTACTTCGAAGTATCGTCGCGCGTGGGTTTTGGCTCTGGGGGCAGCAGGTCGGCTATAAGAAGGTCTAAGAGCGCAAAAGGCTCTGTGCCCGTTCTCTTCTTGAGTTCTGCCTTAAGCTTTAGGTTGTGGCCGTCGGCGCCGCCGCTTATAGATGCGAAGGCGTAGCTTTTGCGCGTCTTTTTAAGCCGCTTAAAAAAGGGCCGCAGCGGCGTATTATGGTAATAGTCGGACTCGAACTTTTCTAAGAGACAGAATTTAATTGGTTTTATATCCAACATATTAGTATACGCAAAAAGAACAAAAAATATACATGCAAAACAGATATTATTATTAGTAATCGGCAAATTTTCCTTTGCGTTTATGCGCGGTATGACAATCTTTACGATATCCGATTAATATAATAAGGATTACAACATATTAACGATATTTAATAAAGCTATACAGGAGCGTTTAGATATGACAACCGATGCTATTGAAGACGGTAAAAGCTTTGCCGTCGGCAAAAGGATCCTCAGCATTGCCGCGATAATCGCCGCAGGGTTCCTGCTGGGAAGAGTCCGGATTTTATCGGCGGTCTGCCCTTTCGGGCCCGCGTTCGTTTCAGCATGTTTCCTTACAAGGCGGCAGGAGGCGCTCTTTGCGGCGACGGGCGTATCCTTAGGCGCGCTGCTTGTGCCCGATACGCTCTATATAGTAACAATAACGCTTCTCATAAGCGGTACGTTTCTTATACTGGGCAGGATAAAACGCTGGATGGCCATAATATCCACGGCGTGCGCGTATTCGATAGCCGCGGCGGTTTTTAAAACGACAGACCTGTATACCTTTATGACGGCGATGCTCGAATGCATAATTGCCCTTATAATGATATATGTACTGCAGTCTGTTATGCGTATTTTTTTAAGCGGCAGAAAACGCAGCGTTTTCTCCGCCGAAGAGACTATAAGCCTCGCGCTCTCGGCGCTCATAATCGTCTGTATGTTCGGGCCGCTGAGTTTATACGGTGTGGGCATAGCCGACATCGTCGCACTGTTTCTCGTATTGTGCACATCATATACGGGAGGGGCCGCGCTGGGCGCAGGAGTAGGGCTTGCGCTTGGCACGGCTTTGTCTTTAGGTGCCGGCGCCGACGCGGCTTATATAGGGATGCTCGGGGTCTCGGGGCTGGTTGCGGGCACTATAAGAAAGCTTAAAAGGCCGGGCGCTGCCGCCGGGTACATACTGGTAAACCTGCTGTTTATAATGGCGTTTCTTAAATACGAAGTATGGCATATCGCTTTCATCGAAGCAGGGGCGGCTATGGCTTTATTCCTTGCGCTCCCGGGGAAGATCTATTCGTATGCGGGAAGATTTTTCGACAATCAGACAAGGCGCGAGTATGAGTACAGGCTGCACTCGAACAGGTTCAAAGAGCTTACCGTGGGCAGGCTGAAAGAAGTATCCGAAGTTTTTGCGCAGACCGGCGAGATGTTTTCGAGGGAAGCTGCCGAAAGGATAAGAAGCGAAACGGACATATCGGTCGTGCTTTCCATAGTTGCCGAAAACACGTGCAGGGACTGCGTGTTCAAAAAAAGCTGCTGGGACAACGATTTTATAAACACATACAACGTTTTCAGCAGGCTTTTCCTGACGTACGAGAAAAAGGGGCATATAGAAAAAGACAACGTAGATCAATCGTTCGTAAAGAAGTGTTTTAATATCGGCGGAGTCATAAGCTCAGCCGAAAGCATATTCAGCGCATACCTTCTTAATTTAAAATGGGCGAAGAAGATACATGAGTCAAAGCTCGTAACAGGAAAACAGCTGAAGGGCGTCGCAAAGGTGGTTGCAGACTTGGGGCGCGAGATGGACACCGGTTTTGCCTTTTTGGAGGCCGTAGAGCAGGGCATAACGGTATCGCTTGACGCCCTGGGAATACACGCGAGGGAGGTATGCGCAGAAAAATCGGCTGCGGGCATGGCGGTGGGAATGAGGGTGAAAAACTGCGCGGGAACAGGCTGCCGGCCGGGTATAGAAAGGGTGGTCAGCAGCGTATGCGGCGTTAAGATGAAAAGAGTTAAAGAGGCGGGATGCGGCGCAGGAAAGCCATGCGTTTTGAGGTTTGAACAGGCCAGAAAGTTTGACACAGCGGCCGGCACCGCTGCTGCGGCTAAAGGCGAAGTGTCTGGAGACAGTTTTTCGCTCACAGCCCTGAAAGACGGGAGATTCCTTCTAGCGCTCTGCGACGGCATGGGCAGCGGAGAGAAAGCCGGCAGGGAGAGTTCGGCCGCAATATCGCTCATTGAAAATTTCTATCAGGCAGGGTTTGACGACAGCGTCATATTCGATACGATAAACCGCCTGCTCATATTGAAAGGCAACGATGATATATT
>CAZJOS010000172.1:0-5495 GCA_964547655.1 uncultured Christensenellaceae bacterium | reverse complement strand
GACTATCACACTTGATGAGGTGGGAAGTTCGGATTTGGAAGAATGCGGTTCACCATAAGAAAAGCCCTATAAACACTGATGTTTAGGGCTTTTTGTTTTTTATAGAAACTCAATTTGGGCTTAAAAAAGTGCGATTTACTGCATTTTTACTGCATCAGATTTTTTTCGTTCGTTTTACTGTTTAAATGTTTGTTCAAAGAATCGATTGCTTCCTGCTCTTTTTGTGCCGAAAGATGGGTATAGATCTTAAATGTAACATTGATATCGGCATGGCCCATGAAGCGCTGCGCGCTCTTCACATCGACCCCAGCGTTATATAGAATCGTGGCGTATGTATGCCGAAATATGTGTGGCGTTATGTTATCAATCACGGAAAGTTTAGGGCGGCTGCGTGAAGCAACATGTCCTCCTGCTTCAATGTTAAGGTAATTCATATAACTGCTCCAGGCACGGTTAAAGGCTACATGCGACATTATGGTCCCATCAGTCGCAGGGGACATACCATCGTCGATATAGCGCCCTTTCTAGACTGCTTCAGGGCTTCCAGTATTGTGTCAGGTATAGGAATAGTCCGAACGCCTGAACTTGATTTAGGACTTTTGACTTGAGCCTGGTTATCAACGAAAATCACCGACTTATTTATTGTGATGCTTTTTGCTTTCAAGTCTACATCGTTCCAAGTAAGCGCTATAAGCTCGCCACGGCGCAGCCCGCAGTAAAGGAGCAGTAATGCAGGCACGCCCATCCTGTGTCCGGTATAGGTTCTCGTAACATATTAACTCATAACTATCGGTAACACCAATACAAGATGTGCTGCTGCGAAAAAAAGAAGAGTGGGTTGTGTTGCCATATGCATAGAGAAAAGATTACTATGCCGAGTAACAATTCAGAGTACAAAGAAGAAATGAAAGAACAAACTGAAAGCTGATCTGAGAAACAGGAAGCTCAGCAGCGAGTTTTGCCTTTTAGGGCCGAAAGGCGTATTTAAAGATATGGCGAAATGGCTAACTGACTAATTACGCCGCTACGCACAGGCAGCAGAGAATTATGTTCAGTTTTGAGAACGAAACTGTGAGGGCGTAATTCCCTCAACCTCCTTGAAAACGGTCGAGAAATACTGCACGTTGGTATATCCCACGGCAGACGCGATTTCGTAGAGCTTCATTGAGCTGTCCGTCAAAAGGCGCTTGGCGTTATCGACGCGTATGCTCATCAGATAGTTCGTAAACGTCTTGCCTGTCTCTTCCTTAAAGAGTTTGCAGAAATACGACGGATTGAGATAAAACGCCGCGGCAACATCCCGCATAGTCAGCGAAGAGGCGTAGTTTTCATTGATATACTCAATTATCTTATCAATGAGCCAATGCCGTTTGCAGCCGTAAAAGCTGCGGTATTGCTCTATGAGCACCGACAGAAGGCTCTGCAGCTGGGAATGCATTTTATCCGTCGAGTGGAAGGAGGCGGACTCGTCCAAATAGTCTACGCATATCCTGATGACGTCTTCGGAGAGAGGCAAAAACGGCAGGCATCCTTTGAACAGGCTGTTAAGCACGTTAATGTAAAGCAGCTTGATCTGAAGCGAGGATGGGCTGCCTTGTGACTGGCTTAAGAAATCCGAAATCAATTCGGTAAGATGCTTTGAAGCCGCATCCTCGTCGCCGCTTTTTAAACTTGCAATCAGCGCTTTGAGATTATACTCCTCATATATTACCTGAAAACCGTTGACCTTGGCGTCTTCGTCAGCGCCGCAGGGGGCGTTTTGTTTGGAACGGCAAAGATTGATATTGTACCTGGCCTGACGGTATGAAGAGCAAAGCTCTTTAAGATCGCGCGCCACCGAGCCAAGCCCATAAGCTATGCGCGTTGAGTGTGCCTCCTTGAGCTTACTTTTTGCGGCGCTGAGCGCTTGGGCGGCTTCAGCCTCAAAATCGTCCTCGTTCATATTGCTGTACACTATATAAACGTTGACATCGTCCACCCAAAAATCGAGCACATTTTCAAATTTTGACGAAAGATGTTCCTTTACTATCTTATTTAGGCTGAAGCCTGCCAGAGTTTCTTCCACATCGTCCCAGGAAAGAGTATGATTAATCGGGTGGGAGTGAGCTATAATGCACATTGCGGATTGAGCACAGAACTCGACTCCAAGCTCTTTGAGCCGGGATGCCGGGACTTTGCCAAAATCCAGCTTTCCCTGCAGCAGATCTATATATATCTTTTCCCTAAGCAGATCTGAAGAACTCGAAAGCAGGTCCGCAATTTCCTCGTTGTACTTTTCTTTTTCCAGCTTTGATATGCACTTGGTTATCGTCCGTTTAAGGTCGTCTTCGCTGATCGGCTTTAAAAGGTAATCGACTGCGCCATAGTGTACAGCGCTGCGCGCGTACTCAAACTCGTTATATCCGCTTATCAGTATTATCTGAGGAAAAAGCGCGCTTTCGTTAAGCGTCTGCATGAGGTCTATGCCGGACAGCTCAGGCATCTCTATGTCAGTTATTATAATATCAGGTTCATGCTGAGCAGCGAGCTTTAAAGCTTCGGCGCCGTCCTGCGCTTCAAACAGCTCCGATACGCCCATGCTCTGCCAGTCTATGGTCAGCATCAGTCTTTTACGAAGCCATGGTTCGTCATCCGCTATCAAAACCTTATACATCTGATACCTCCATAGCTATTTCTTATCTTTTTTACGCATCCTGTCCGAAAGGCACAGGCGAATAACAGCTTCCGTATATTCTCCGTAAACGCTTTTGAGAAGTATCCCGGACGAATCACCATACTTAAGCTTTATTTGATAATTAAGGTTTCGAAGGGCATAATCCTTTCCTACAGTATTATCTTCGAAATTAAAGTCGTTAATTCGGCGGTTGAGAGTTTCAAGCGCAGTCTCGTGTATACCTATGCCGTTATCCCGTATTACGACGGTTATAATATCGTCCTCTTCCTTTGCCGTTATTTTGATACGCCACTGGTCGCGTTTGTTCTGGAAGCCGTGAAGTATGGAGTTTTCTATAACAGGCTGAAGCAGAAACTTAGGTACAGACAGGCTGTATATATGCTGCGGTATATCGTAAGTAAAAGATATTTTGTAATTAAGCCTTATATTCTGCACAGTGATATACTGGTTGACAAGCTCGAACGATTCGCGAAAGGGTACCGAGTGCTTTCCTCCCGAAAGCGCTATCCTGAAGAAACGCGAAAGCGCCATAACAAGGCTCGCGATCTCATCCTGCTTGTTTATCTTCGCTATGCTGTAAAGAGACTCGAGAGAATTGTAGAGCATATGGGGATTGATCTCGGTCTGCAGCATCTGTATTGTAGCGACGGTCTTTCTGCTCTGCTCATTCGAAACGTCGTTCATCAGAGAAGATATCTCTCTGGCCATTTCGTTGAACCCGGAATAGATGCCGCCGAACTCAGCGTTAGGCTTTATGGGAAGCTCAACGTTAAAGTTCCTGTTTTTTATCTCCGTCATTGCCGATGAGAGCTGCTTTAAGGGCTGCGTCATGGAGTTGGCCAGCACAGCGGTAATTATGAAAGACGAGACGATAAGGCCTAATATGATTATTATCAGCGTGTTGAATACCATGTAGATGCTTTCGGTTACCGAGGCGGCGTCCGTGGCTACTACATAATACCATTCGTTGCTTTGAGAATATACCCAGTTGAGAAGATGCGGTTTACCGCCAATCGATATCTCGCTCTGACCCGGACCCTGATTGCCTCCTATCGCAGATAGAATGATCCTGTACTGCTGAAGCGACTGGCCTATTTCGCCGTCGAGCATCGACGATATGAGATTTCCGTGTGAGTCCATTATAACAGCGTGCGAAGGTTTAATATGCAGGCCAGAAACAAGAAGATCGTTGATATAGCGTTCCTTTACGTTTGTTGTGAGTATAAGCTCGTTGCCCTCTGCGTCGGGGATAATGATGTTCTTTGATATATTCCTTTGTTTCATGGTCTTCCCGATGGTAGGGTTGCTGATAACGTTTTCATAAGGAGTGGAAACGCCCCACTTATTCTCGGGGAGAAAGTGGCAGTCTAGTGTGTTGGGATTGACTCCGTCAAAAGTCGACATCCTTGAGACGAGAAGAAGCAGACGATTGGGAAAATACAGATAGAAATGGTTAAAACCCGCTATGCTGTATGTATCCACTATAAGAGAACTGTGCACCGTTGAGGGATACTGCGCCACCTCGAAAATATCCGATTCCGTGACCTCAAGTTTTGGATCGGTGATCTTTGGTATCGCTGCAAGCGCGGCCCTTAGCTCATTGCTCGCGCTGTCCATGACGTCGAGCTTGGATTCTATGTTTTTAAAGTTGGCAAACAGAGTCTCCTGTATATTTCCCGACGTGTTTTCTTTCAGTGTATTCTGAGTGGATGAAAAAAGCAGTATTCCAACTATAAGCACCGGGACCAGTATCGATAGCGTTATAGATATAAAGAGTCTGAGCCTGAACGCGTTGATCTTCATCATATGCAAAGATGCCTCATGAATATAATTCGCCTACATTATATAGCATGGCAATAAGGATATAGCAGATAATAATCAATGTCAACAAAGCATAAAGCGTTTTTATGTCTAAAAATGAAGCTCATTAAAAACAAGCGAATATATCAAACAAAATACAAATATTGTACGTTTACAAAGAAGAGCATAACAAAGTATTCTAATATATACTTACGAAGTAGTTTTATTAAAAAACAGCGATTAGGGGAGGAAGAAATGAGCAGAAATGTTGTAATAACAGGCGCTGCCAGCGGAGTAGGCAAAGCGACCGCAAAAGCTTTTTTGGCGCTTGGAGACAAGGTCTTTATGACCGACTGGAAAGAGGATAACCTTAAAGCCACATATGCCGAGCTTTCGGACGCAGCAGGCAAGGATATGCTCTTCATGAAGGCGGCGGACGTAGCCAAATGGGACGAGGTTGCGGCGCTGGCAAAATTGGTTGCCGAACATGGCGGAGCGGACGTGCTTGCCAACTGCGCAGGCGTTTTCCGCGTCGGGCAGATAGAGAACGCGCCCGAAGAGGATTATGACTTCCAGTTTGATGTAAACGTGCGCGGAACGTTCCATACCATGAAGGCGTTCGGCCCACAGATGCTGGCGAAGAAGAAGGGCGCCATCGTCAACGTATCGTCGGTTTCCGGGATGGGCGGAGACTACAACATGTCCTTATACTGCGCTACCAAAGGGGCGGTAATAGCGATGTCTAAAGCAGTAGCCATGGACTACTCAATGCAGGGTGTAAGAGTCAATATCATATCTCCGTCTGCAGTCAAGACCCCGATGTTCTTAACGGGCGCTTCCGAGGCGGTGCTTGAGAGCTTCAGAAAGAACATGCCTGCAAGGGCGCTGTGTGAACCCGAATGGTGCGCAAACGTTATAGTATACCTTGCTTCCGACAGCGCCGTGCACCTGTGCGGCGTGAATATTCCCGTTGACGGCGGCCTGTCAGCATGGAACGGACAGCCCAATCAGGAAAAGGAAA
>CAZJOS010000171.1:0-5500 GCA_964547655.1 uncultured Christensenellaceae bacterium | reverse complement strand
ATGGTTTATTATATCAACCATTCTATGTGTCAAGCAAATCCAACGCACCGCAGTCCGGGTCTCTATCCGCAGCCCTCTTTACCGCCCATCCCCTCACGTCCATGCCCGTCAGCTTTTTAAACTGGCCGCGGGTCATCTTCTTCGCCATATACATCCTGTAATACCTGTCAAACCTGTTTATCTGCTCGTCCAGATCCGAGGCGTTCTGCGCCGCGTTCATCTGCGCCGTTATCCTTGCCGTCTGCGCGGCCGCGTTCGCGTCCGCCTGCTTAATCATGGCGTTCTGCGTATCGGTATAATATTTATTCTGCCTCGATATATCCCCAATGTCCCGGTTCCCCGCCATCATATAGTTGTTGCTCACGCTCAGCGGCTGCGGCGTCCCGCCGAGCCCTAAGTCCGCCATCCTCTTCGCCAGCCTCTGCTTCTCCATGCTGCGGTTTACCGCTGCCTGATCCTTCAGCTGCCCGTACGCGGCGTTCCCTTCCTCTATGTTGGCCGCCATCTGCTGCTGCGCGGTCTGCGCATTCACCGCGTCCAATGCCTCTTTCAATGCTTCCTCGTAATTCATATCTTCACCTTTCACCGGGGCCCTACCCGGTTTGGCGTGAAACTTTAGGTTTCCCGCCATTTTTCCGGCCCAGCACTAGATTGCCAAGCCCAAATAATAGACTCGCAATCTAGTGCTGGGCCGCAAGGTGTTCGCTTCGCGGGCAAAGCCCGACTCGCTCACAAATTTCATTTTCAAGTACAAAAAAACCGCCTTATAAGCGGTTGTTTATATGATCAATTCTGATTTTAGTATGATATTTCCGTCAATTTCCCTCTACGTTTCGCTACTTCTATCCAGTAACGATCTCCCCGTCTTCTATAACTATATTTCTCCGGCAGTGAGTGGATATCTCTTTTTCATGCGTCACTACGACTATTGTCATACCGTCCTCGTTCAATTTCTTCATCAACTCCATTATCTCATTCGATGTCTTCAAATCCAGCGCTCCCGTGGGCTCGTCCGCCAGCAGTATCTCGGGATCGTTTATCATCGCCCTAGCTATCGCAACTCGCTGTTTCTGACCGCCCGACATCTCATTCACTTTTCTGCCGGACAGCTCCTCAATGTCCAGCCTTTCCAATACATCCATAGCTTTTTTCTTAAACGTCCTCAAAGGCTGCTTTGAAAAATATAATGGAAGCATTATGTTATACAGCGCGGTCTCGGCGTCTATAAGGGAAAAATCCTGCATGACAATACCTATTTTCTCGTTCCTTATCTTTGACAACTCCTTGTCGCTTCGATCTGAAACATCGATACCGCCGATGCGCAAATTCCCTTTGTCAAACCTCTCTATACAGGCTATAACGTGAAGAAGCGTCGATTTGCCCGCCCCCGAACGCCCCATAATACTTGCCATATCCCCTTCTTCAATTCTGAGGGAAATATCCTTTAAGGCTCTGACCTTGTTGGGCTTATTTCTGTTGTATGTTTTCGTGATCCCGTTTATCTCTATCATGGCCGCGGCTCCTTTTAGATTTCTTTTATTCCACATTCAGCAATTTTGCGATGCTAATCCTTTTCAGCAAGGTGCAAGGCGTTATAAACGAAAGAAAAGATATTGAAAAGCACAGCAGTACGATGCCCGCAATGTGCCTGAAGTTTATGTATATATACTGCGACACATATTCGTCCATACCAGTCAGGCAAACAGCTATAATATATATTATCCCGACAGCCGGCAGAGTAAAGACCATAAAGAACGAAGAGTACGCCGCAGTAATAAGGATGTTCCTGCGCTTTGAGCAGCCGCATAAATAAAATATCGCAAACGTTTTGTAATTTTTCAGCACATTCAAAAGGCATATCGAATATATGCCGACTATGGATACTATCGCGAGTATGATTAGGACCGGTATTACCAGTTCATAATCTTCCGTTATCTTTGCCTCTTCCTCCGCCATTAGATCGTAATGGCTGAACAGGCTGACCTCGCTTATCTTTTTTATGACCTGCCCGATCGATTCGCGCGGCACGGATTTATCAAAATACATCAGCGGCGCTGAAGTTATAAAGTAATCCATAACACTTTTGATCTGGCTGTAAGTATAATCATGCTCAGCCCATATATAAAGATCCGTATCCTGCGCACGTTCAAAATAATAACTCAGCGGCTGAGGACTGGAAGTTGATGATAAGCATATATTAAAAAACTGTTGTTTATCGTCAAACTTACCGGCTACGTAATAGCTTTCGGACTGTGTTTCTTTTATTTCATATTCGCCGTTTACGTCGGAGCCTATGTAAAAAGTAACGTTCAGGATATCGCCCGTGTTATATTCGTCCGCGCTGCCGCCCCCGATTATGCAGGGCTGTATCCCGCCTACAGTATCGGATTCGGATAGCCACTTTCCCTGACTTAATTTGTATTTTAGCGCTTTCGAAGTCAAACGGTCGATCATGTACATGCTGCAGAAGCGCCCGCCTGTTTTATCGCTGTTAACTTCCACATGTGTTTCAAATGCCGTAGAAGTCCCGACATAGCCCTCTATATCTTTGCCTTGTGCTTCAATACTGTCTCTAAGCTCAATATATTGTGATGAATCAAACGAAACATCGTTAGGCAGGTTTACATATAGAATGTTGTAACTGCTATTGCTGAACATCGAATAGCACGCCATACTTTGCTCGTACTGATTATAGAGGTAAGCAGAAAGAGAGCAAAGTATGGCGAAAAACATGATGATTATTATGTTGGAACTCAATTGCCGTTTAAACAGTCTGTATGCGTTGATGATCGTTTTCATGCTTCGCCTTCCCCTCCCGCTCCGATACTGCGGGTAATCTTTCTAGCGAACGGATATATGATGATCGACGATGCCGATACGACGAACAGATAGATAATTATGAAGAATACGGCGTCGGGTATATATAGGCCGAATATGCTTATAAATACGAACCTGTAGAGCAGTGCGGTAACTATATACATGAAAGTGTTTATGATAAATATCTGGAACAGTATCATAAGTACTGATCTTCCCGCCGTCAGCCCGAGCATGCGGTTTATTATCATGGCCCTTTTATTGTTCTCGACAATATACTTATAAACGTACAGCAGATAGAATACTCCCACAGCGCACGCCGCGCAGAGCAGGAAAAGCAGGAAAGATATCTTCTTAAAAAACTCCTCGTCGATCTTCGGCGGCGCTGCCGCGTCGAGGCCCGAATATTCGCTTTCTATGAACTCCGCCAATGCCCTCTTATGCTCATCAGTGGCATTTTCGCTGAAATTTACATCTATTCTGTTGAGCTTCAGATCCTTGAGCCCCGTTGTATAGGGTATTATGGAATAGCCGAAATTATTGATTATTCCTTTTATGCGGTAGCTTTTGCCCAATATATCTATCGCGTCACCTACAGCGTATGCGTCCGGGATATCGATAGTATTACCGTCTTTATCTATCAACTGCGTATATATGCTTTTGTTGTAGACGATGATATTGTCGCTGTTTTTTACATCGTCTTCGCTGATGTTCTCTCCTTTATTGATGCGCCGGTCGTTAGCACTGTTATCATAATAACTAACAACAGTAAAATCCACCGGAGCGTACATTTCTATTTCATCCTGATTGTATGCGGCTAAAAAAGAAGCTTCAAAGCTATGTTTAATCTCTTCATCGTCATATCTGAAAATAATGTTTTCAACGTTCCCTATGGTTTTAGAAATTATCTCTTCGGGAAAATTTAAAAACTCAATTTGGCTTTGTCTCGCATTATAAGTACATTCAATAGTTCTCATACGGTAATACCCGCTTAGCGTTGATTTATAACTCATAAATGCGTTAACAAAATACAAACTTGAGAGAAATACAAGTGCGATTGATACGAACAGCACCGTTGAAGCGGTAACGCTTTTTTGAAGAAAGCTTTTCAGCGTTTTTAAATATAGAATAACTAACTTCATCGTATTCACCTAAATAATATTGGATAGTATGTTAACGTAATCCTTTGTATTTTCTTTTTTTACTGGCTTCTAATTACCGCTATCATCCACATACATATACATATAGTCTGTGATTGAATAGGATGTTGATGGCCCGCTGTAAAACCTGCACTTTATAGTTCCTTTCTGGGCAATGTCATCATCACCTTTCCTAAGCAGATTTACTAGGTTTCCACTGGATGATGATCCGGTACCAGAATATGTTTCTCCATCTTGATCTTTAAGGTAAACATATACATATGCTAGTTTTCCGGATACCGTTTGAGCACATCCTCTAACACTGCAATCATCACCCGGTAATACCCAGCCACCCCAGTCATATACGTTCCTAAAGTAATACGGACTTGAGTCCCAAAGTGTCTCATGATAAACGTCAGTGGTATCGTAAGTATTTGATTGACTATAGGCTAAGGCGGAGACACTGAATATGGCAACGACTAATGCTACAACGATTAACATTAATATAAATTTTTTCATGATATTTACCTCCTTTTTTTCTTTAACATACTATCCATAGTTCGACAAACATGTTATAGTATCTTAAGTCCTTGCGAAACCTGCTGCCGCTTTTAGCGGTAGGGTCTTCTACTATTGGTTTTGCATGGACTTTTTTATACTCTCATAAACATCACCTCCTTCATAAAAAGATAAGAAGTTATACTGTTCCTCAATAGACATTTTTTAAGAATCACATTTACTAATCGACCAACGACAAAATTGTCAATGTACTGAGAATTTTATATGTTCATTTACATACTGAAAACGAACGTTGAACAGGCTTTATGAAAACTCTTATAGACATCACCTCTGTTTTATACTGTGAAAAAAACTTGATTATTAATATAACAATCTATAAGTATATTTGGCACTAATATTTCTTAATATTTTGTTTTTATTAATTATTAATTTTATTTTACCATAAATATAATATATTTCAAGTATTAATTTGGTTATTTAAATATATAAAGTTTATTTTATGTAATATTAAATAATTCTTTATAAATTTTTAACTATATATTAAACTTTATTTTGTTGAATCGTTTAAACAGTAGATGGATAGTAGCTAAAAGCGGGGTGATTTCTTTAACCATCCAATTCTTGGTACTATAATCTCTAATTGCAATTTGATGATAGCATTCACTGATGATAGATTATTAAAATTACATCAAAAATATTAAGGTAATATTGATATTAAGTGAGTACTGGGGTTCTACGATAACAAGGAAAGGGGCATTTTCATCCACCACCAGCCTATCTTCACTACCGCTCACCCCTGGCTCCCTCTGACGAGTACCCCTGCGGGGCACAGGTGAACTGGATGCGAAGCAGACTGAGGGAGAGAAGCGGACGACAGTCCGCCCGCTCCAACCTCATCTTAACTAGTCCTCTGTTCGCAATAGTCGCCTGCCTCCCTTGTTAAAGGGAGGGGGACCGCGTCAGCGGTGGAGGGATTGCGGTGCGTTGGATTTGCTTGACACATAGAATGGTTGATATAATAAACCATA
>CAZJOS010000170.1:0-5564 GCA_964547655.1 uncultured Christensenellaceae bacterium | reverse complement strand
CGTGCTCTTCCTTGAATATGTATTCCCGCGATTCCATCACGCCGTTTTTCACCTTACAGAGATTGTATATGCTGTAGTCGCCAGCCACCGCGTTCCCGTGTTCCCTGCATACTTTGAGCGAATCCTGTATCACTGCCTCGTCGATAAGCGGTACTACGCTCATTACCATCATTATTATATCGTCAGGGCTGCACACGCCTTCCAAAGCGAAAACGCCGTTGCGTATAGTATCCTGGCAGATATCTCCGCCGGGCACTACCCAGCGCAGCTTGTTTATGCCGAACTTCTCCTTATAGGCCCATACCTCGTCAATATACGAATCAACGCACGCTATCTCTATGGCGTCTATGGACGGGCTTTTCTGCAGCACCTCGAGCGTATGCACTATTACCGGCTTCCCCAGCACCTCTATAAACTGTTTGGGCACATTGGCGCCCATCCTTCTTCCTACGCCGCCGGCCAGTACCAGTGCAATATTCATCTGAGAACGTCCTCCTTTTAATGCTGCTTCGCTTTTTCACCGAGGCGTTTAATGATATAGGCTGCGTTTACCTTCGCGCTCCTGCCTATGTTGAAGACCGAGGCCCTGGTCAGCTCCTCCAGCTTCTGCCGGTATTCCTCCCTGTGGTCGAGAAGGTACTTTACGCTTTCGGCGGCTTTCCCTGCGTCTTCGACGGAAAGGCGCCGTCCTATCTTGTCCCTGTATGTGATATCGATCGGCTTGTTTTTATATATATCGTAATCGGGGTTTATCACCTTCATGGGTGTGTCTATCAGCAGGCACGGCTTCTTGGTGGTGAATACAAACTCCAGGGCTGTGGAAGACCAGTCGCTTATGAGAACGTCGGACGTAAATATGGATTCAGTGGTGGCGAAATTCGTCTCGAAAACGAGCTTTTCCCCGATATGGCCGGCATAGCGGGAGAGTATACCGTCCATCAGCGCCCTGTTGTGGCGCATGAACTGCGGATGCGCCCGCACGACTACTTTGCAGTCGATTCCGGCGAGGCTTTCGAGTATGGGGTCGATGCACGATTCCAGTATGTTCCCGTCCTGCCACGAAGGCGCTATTACGACCTGCGGGCGGTCCCGCTTAACATGTTCCAGCTTCTTATACGACGCTATCATATTATCGAGCAGGCTGTACCCGCTTTGCATCAGGTTCTTTTTCCGCGTGCAGTACATCTCTTCCATCTCCCGCAGCTCCGCCACATGATGCGGCCCTATGCAGAAGACAGTATCGAAATGGTCCACGCAGCCTTTGCGCCTCGCCATCGTATAGCTCAAGGGGCCGTGGTCTATGAAGACGTACTCCGTGTCCTTCCTTACATAGCTGCGCTTGATATGGTAATTACCGAGGTCCGGCATCGTCATTATCACCATATCCGCGTCCATTTTCATCATGAGTATAATAAGGCGCTCTTCCCCGATATAGTAGGGCTGAATACGCGGCTGCTGCTTCGCGATGTTGAATATCTGGTCGCCCGGGTCGCCGGTTATATAGTGTATCACGATATCCGAAGATGCCAGCAGCTCCTCTATAACGTCTTTGAAATACTTATAGAAACCGCTCTCTTCAGAATAAAACACGAGCTGTTTTGTATTGCCTTCGGCAAAGAAACGCCTGTAATCCGCTTTTGCCCGAGCCTTCTGCTCCGCGGTCGGCCGCAGCTTCTTCTCGATCTCTTTGCTGCGCGCAAGCGCCGCCTTGCTTCTTTCCAGCGCCTCGTAGTCTATGTACTTCTTCGGCGGGTACATAGCGTTTACCACAAACATAAGCAGCACGGCCGTAAGGTTGCTGAATATCCAGTAAAGGCCTACGCCCGCGGGCACGATGAAAGCGAAATAAAGCGAGAAAAGCGTAAGAAAAATTGCCATGCCCCAGCGCCCGAGCCAGCCCGCTTCGCGCTGCAATACGTTTATCTTATTCTGCACCGCCGAAAGCAAAAACGCGCTTGCTCCCGACAGAAGAGGTATGAGCAGCAGCACGTTCCATGCCGCGAGGCTGGGCGTTGCGGATAGGTTAACTCCTAAAAAGTTTAAGTCGAGCGCTTTTATCTGCGCTATGGCGTCCGCCGCTCCGGGGGCGCTGAGCCCCGAGAAGGCGCCGGAGAACGCCGGGTTATTTACCGCTTCGACTATCTTAAGGTGCGCGCCGCCTCCCAGCTCCGCCACTCCCAGCAGCTGCATCGTCTTTTGGCTAAGGGCGTCTATCACGCTTTGGTCGATATGAAGAAGATGCTGAAGCGGATTATATACCACAGTAATAAGGCCGAGTATGATAGGGATCTGTATGAGAAGGGGGATTATACCCGCGAGGGGCTTGTATTTTTCCTGTTTATACAGCGCGAACTGCTTTTCCGTGACCATGTCCCGGTTCCCTGCGAACGCGGCCGCTATCTCGTTGAGCCGCGGCTTCAGCCTGATCATCTTTATCGAGTTTTTCTGCACCAAAATGCTCAACGGAAACATAAGCGCCTTTGTGACCAAAGTAAACAGTAATATGGCGATACCGTAGTTTTTGGCCAGCGTAAAACACAGCCACATAATAAACCCGAGAGGGACGCCAATAATCGTGTTAATAAATTCCATATGCTTAACCCCAAAACTTTCCCGGCTCTGCTTCCGGGGCCCCTTATTAAAAGGCTATATATATTATCACATTAAAATTTATTTTATCACAACGCGCCGGCGTATGCAATCAACGCATTTGCTGAATTTGCATTTAATTGACGGATTTTGCAACCGATTTTATAGGGTGAAGTCCGTATTATTGTTGGCAGCCCAGCGCCGGCCAGGATCCGTCACGCGATAACCGCGCCGCAACAAGAGAGAATTCTTAGGCGGATAAGAGACCCGCTGCAATTACGGGGCGATCAGACGGATATGCAGGGCGTGTTCCATCCCCTCCGGTCTTGATATTCGCAGCAGTGACGGAAAAAAGTTTAGGTTTTATTTAGTTTACTGCAAGTGTTATTTCGTGGAACATAATGACGAAGAATTTTAAAATATATCGCGGGTGGATAATAGTATTAATTGTGTAAATATATACTTTACTTTATGGCTTCTATAGAATATTCTATTTTAGTAACCTCTGATTAATCCGGTATGCCGTCTTGGCGGCAGTACCATCCCAATGATGTTGAGCGTCATTGGGGACCCGGGGTATTTTGTGTCCTATTTGTCATGAAACATTGAATAGCGATGCTATTCCTGCGGTTTCATTCCTTGCAGGCCGTAAAGCCATCTGGGGGTCACCAAAAAACTTAGAGTTTTTAGGGTTTGAAGCAGTGGTTACTTGAGAGCATAAAAGCAAAAAGGAGTAAGCAATGGCGTCGATAGGCATACTCGGCGCGGGAACATGGGGCACAGCCCTTGCGCGGATGTTATATAACAGCGGCTGCAGCGTATTGGTATGGTCGGCCGTCAAAGACGAACTGGATATATTGTCTTGTGTCCATAAGCACCCGCACCTGCCCGCTGCCATACCCAAAGGCATAGTCTACACAGCCGATATCAGCGAAGCGTGCAAAGATAAGGACATCATAGTATTCACCGTACCGTCGGTATACGTGCGCGAAACGGCAAAGAAAGCAAAGCCTTTTATTCCCCAAGGGCAGCTTATAGTAAATGTGGCAAAGGGGCTCGAGCGGGGCACGAACTATACGCTTACCGAAGTCCTGTCGGAAGAGCTAAATAACCCCTCGCTGAGACTTGTCGCGCTCTCCGGGCCTACGCACGCGGAAGAGGTTGCCGCGGACCTTCCTACAACCATCGTAGCCGCTTCCGGGTGCGTAAAAGACGCGCAGACAGTACAAAGCGTGTTTTCGGGCAATGTAATGCGCGTTTATACCAACCACGACATTAAAGGAATAGAAATATGCGGCGCGCTGAAGAACGTCATCGCGATTGCCGCAGGCATAGCGAAAGGGATCGGCCTCGGCGACAACGCGAAAGCCGCGCTGATGACAAGGGGCATGGTGGAGATAACGAGGCTCGGGTGCCGCATGGGCTGCTTCCCGCAGACGTTCGAAAGCCTTGCGGGTATAGGCGACCTCATAGTAACGTGCACGAGCGAGCATAGCCGCAACAACAAAGCAGGCTTCTTCATAGGGCAGGGGTGTTCCGCCGAAGAAGCGGCCGAAAAGGTAGGTATGGTAGTTGAAGGCATAAACACACTGCCTTCCGCGATACAGCTATCAAAGGAGTACGGCATAGAGATGCCTATATGCGAGGCTGTCGCGCAGATAGTAAATGAGAATAAAGACCCTAAAGCCGTGCTTGGCGGGCTGATGGCCCGCAAGTCAACATCTGAGCTGCAGATGCCGTATCTTAACATACTGTTCGAGGATAAAATACTGAAAAAAGCGAGGAATGCTTCCATGAGAAGGGTTATAACATACGGGACTTACGATCTGCTCCATTACGGGCATATCAACCTGCTGCGCCGGGCGAAGGAGCTGGGCGATTACCTTATAGTCGTGCTGTCTACCGACGAATTCAACTGGGAGCAGAAACAGAAAAAATGCTATTTCTCGTATGATCAGCGCAAGTGGCTTCTGGAGTCTATAAGGTATGTCGATCTTGTGATTCCCGAAACGTGCTGGGAGCAGAAGAGAACGGACATCCACGATTACCATGTCGATACGTTCGTGATGGGCGACGACTGGGAAGGCAAATTCGATTTTCTAAAAGACGAGGGCGTAGAGGTAGTCTACCTGCCGCGCACACCGGAGATAAGCACGACGCAGATAAAACAGACTCTGAGTAAGAAATAAGTGACGTGAAGCTTTGGCATGCTGTAATAAATCGCGCTTTTTGTTTATATTGAGGGAAAGGCGCCCCTGCTTATACTATAAGCGGATGATCTGTACGGCTTTGCCCCTAAAGTACTCTTCATAGCGCTCGATACGTCCGGCGCTGATATGGCCGGGATCAACGAACAGACAATCATATTTCACTATATCGTACGCGCCGGCGTCGTCTTCGGCGCACTCAAACGCTTCATCGACATAACGGATGCTTCTTACTATTTCCAATGTTTCTTCGAGCGGTATGGCCGCTGCCGCCGCAGGCGGCGCATGCACTCCCGCGACTAAATAATCACAGCGCTCGGCGGCACGGCGAAGCATATCCGCGTGCCCGGCATTGAACGGATAGAATGTTCCTGACATATATCCTTTTTTAACCTGCGCGCGATCCACCAATGCGCTGTTTTTGAGCTTATATTGCAGGCTTTCGCGCCCGAACTGTTCAGGGTCAGAGCGGTATCTCTCGATGACGCCTTTATAGACGTTGTCGTAATCCGGGATATACAGCGTATCATGGCCATACATCCTTTGTATTATCTGGTCCGCTAAGTCCCAAAGTAAATTAAGATCGTTTTCCCTGCCGTGGAACCGTGTGCCTTTTATCCTCCCCGGAGCCACGTTTAATATCCTGTTGGCAGTTCCTTTATGCTCCAGCTCAACGTTAAGGCTCTCGATAAAACGGAAGATTGCCGCTTTCGTAGAAGAATACAGCGCGTATAAAGGCGAAGATATTGCGCCCGTTATGCTGCTTAT
>CAZJOS010000169.1:0-5665 GCA_964547655.1 uncultured Christensenellaceae bacterium | reverse complement strand
GCCCGTAAAATACCCTCTGTGCAACGAATACGCAAGGGTGCTGAAATAGCGGCGGGTATGGCATATACCGCCATTTGAGAACAGGCGGAAGCATATAAAGATAAAAGCCTGCCGAGGCAAATAAAAAAGCGCTCATGACCAGAGCGCTTTTACTATTATCGGTTTACTGCCTCGCACCGTGGTCGTACGGTATGCCCTCTGCTCTCGGGGCCGCGAGCGCTTTGGCTGGAAAAATTATCCCACGGCGCAGCCGGGGGATGTTCATCTGCCTTTATTATCTCGCTCCGTGGTCGTAGGGGATACCTTCGGCTTTAGGAGCCTGCGACCGCTTTGAGGTGAATATGAGCACGATGAGCGTCGCGATGTACGGGACCATCTTGTATACATAACCCGTTATCCCTATCGACATCAGGAACGGTATGGACGAATACACAGCGGCTATGGTCTTCATAGCGCCGAAAAACAGCGCTGCGGCCGCTATGCGCCAGGGCTTCCACTGACCGAATATGAGCACGGCAAGGGCGAGAAACCCATAGCCTGAAACAGTCGCGTTGAAGTTGGTCGATGTAGTCACGACGAATATAAGCCCGCCGAGGCCCGCCAGCGCTCCCGATATCATAACGCCCGCGTAACGCATCTTGTAAACGTTGATGCCAACGGAATCTGCCGCCTGCGGATGCTCGCCGCACGAACGCAGCCGGAGGCCGAACTTTGTGCGGTACAGCAGTATCGCCGCGGCAACGAGTATGATTACGCCAAGGAACGTCGTTATATACGTATTCTTGAAGAACATGTCGCCGATGACGGGTATCTCGCTTAAACCCGGCACGTCGAAGCGAAACGTATTCTTAAATTCTATCTGCTGTACTCCTTTTTCCTGTATCATGCGCGCCGCGAATACCGCGAACGCGGGAGCAAGCATGTTGAGCGCCGTTCCGCTTATTACCTGGTCGGCTTTCATGTTGATTGAAGCGTAAGCGTGAAGCAATGAGAATACTATGCCGGCGGCTATTGCGATAAGTATGGCGAGTATGAGCAGCAGCTGCCCCGGCACACTGTCTTGCATTAGGTTGATGAACAGCACGCTCGCGAACCCGCCTATTATCATTATGCCTTCGAGAGCGATGTTTATTACGCCGCTCCGCTCGGAATACATGGCGCCCAGCGCCACCACCATGAGCGGTATAGTGAAAAACATCGTCTGCTTGACCACAAGAATAACAGA
Source organism: uncultured Christensenellaceae bacterium (assembly GCA_964547655.1). GTDB lineage: Bacteria > Bacillota > Clostridia > Christensenellales > SZUA-584 > DTFZ01. Next base: position 4,440 of record CAZJOS010000169.1, on the reverse strand, counting down.
AGTCAAAATATCGTTCATTGCCTGTCTCCTCCCCGTTTAAGCCGGATATACTGCAGTACGTTCCGAAGTATAAGCGCGAACGCAGCGAAGTATATGATTACTGCCGTAATGATATCGACGATTTCCGGCCTGAATCCTACCTGCTGCATATACGAACCGCTCACGGTTATATAGCCTATAAATAATCCCGCGAACAGCGAACCTATAGGGTGCGACATGCCGAGCAGGGCGACCGATATGCCCGTAAAGCCTTCCGGCGCAAGAGTATCCTCGAGCGATATGTATTTGCCGGTGCCCGCGAGGTAAAGCAGCCCGCCTCCGAGGCCAGCCAGAGCGCCCGCGATAACCATGGAGAGCACGATAGCCTTCTTTTCGTTGACGCCCGCGTACCGGCTGGCATGGCGGTTATATCCGCAGGCTTTGAGTTCGTAGCCAAAAGTAGTCTTATTGAGCAATATAAAGATTATTATTGCGGCAATAATCGCTATTATTATCCCGCCGTTTATGTTGGAGCCGGGGAAAACCTTATCGAGGCCGAGCTTTGGTATATTTGCAGTCGACGCGACTCCAAGCGACCGGTTCGTATATCTGTCAAGGACAGTTGCTTTTATCATCATATTTACGAGATACATGCCTATATAATTGGTCATGATGCAGGATATGACTACGTTAACGTTTCGGTAAGCCTGCAGCACTCCCGGAAGCACGGCCCAGAGCGCGCCGAGAAGCATAGCCGCCAGCAGCGCCGCCACCCACTGGAATTCCCCGAGACCGGTGCCTTTAACGCCAACGAATATCGCTCCGAAAGCGCCCATGATGAACTGCCCCGGAGTACCGATATTGAAAAGGCTCGTGCGGAACGCGAACGCTACTGAAAGGCCCGTCATTATTATGGGCGTGGCGAAATAGAACACGTTGCCCAGATCAGTCAGATCCATGTAGGCTATTTCACCGGTCTTGACATCAAGTTGTGTAAAACCGAGTATACATTTGAATCCGTCGATCATCTTTGACGGGTTGCTTATAAGCAGTACGATAAGGCCGAAGAGCAGCCCGATGACTATCGCGCCGACCGCCGAGACCGGCCCGGCTGCGCCGGTTAATCCGCGGAATAATATTCCGGGCGTCTTTTTAAACCACAGCCCTTCTGCCTTGCCCTGCCCGCCTGCTGCTTTATTATCCTTCTTCCCTTTCAAACCGCATTCCCCCTTTTCGCTCCCGCCATATAGAGCCCGAGTTCGTTTTCCGTAACATCGGCAGGCTTAACATTCGCCACGACTTCGCCCTCGAACATCACGAGTATCCTGTCGGCAAGCTGCATGACCTCTGAAAGCTCAAACGACACCACCAGCACCGCTTTGCCGTTATCACGCGCGCTTACTATCTGGCGGTGCATATATTCTATAGCGCCCACGTCAAGGCCCCTGGTGGGCTGTACCGCAAGCAGTATATCCGGCTCACGGTTCAGTTCCCGCGCTACTATCGCTTTCTGCTGGTTTCCGCCCGACATGCTGCGCATCCTTGTTTTCGGGCCTTCGCCGCAGCGGATGTCGAACTTGTCTATAAGGCTCTGGGCGTAGCTCTGTATCTCGTCTTTTTTCAAAAACCCGCCACTCTGGAAACGCGGCTCGAAGTATTGCATCAGCACGAGGTTCTCTCCAAGAGTGTAGTCGAGGATGACCCCGTATTTATGCCGGTCTTCGGGGATATGCGACACGCCGTGGGTGTTACGGTAACGTATGGAATTGCGGGTCACGTCTGCGCCCCTTATCTTTATTGTTCCTTTGTCGGCAGGCATAAGCCCCGACAGAGTGTACATGAGTTCCGACTGCCCGTTTCCGTCTACGCCCGCGATGCAGACTATCTCGCCCTCATGGACTTTAAGGCTAAGATCGTGCACCTTGTCCTTTCCGAATACGACCCTATTATAGCTGATTTCGCCCTTTTGCACCTTATAGTTCAAATCATGCACTTTGACCTTTTCGGGCTTTTTATCGCCGTCCGCGTCTTTGTTGTGTATGGCTTCGCCTCTGTGCACCTTAAGGTCAAGATCGTGCACCTTGCTCTTTTCCAACAGGCTGCCGTCGTCTAAGGCCGTGTTATTGACGATCCTGCCCTTGCGCACCCTGATCATTTTGGGGCGGCCGCTTTCGTCCGCGTCCGCGCTGAAGACGATCTCGCCGTCGTATATCGTAATAGTCTGATCGAGCACCTTGCTTTTTTCGCTCTGTCCGCTGCCGCTTGTATCCGGGCTTAAGGCCTCGCCCTTTTGCACCTCGATATTTAAACCGTGCACCCTGTTCTTTCTGGAAGCGTCGCTTCTGACAGTGAGGTTATCCACTTCAAGTACAGGGTCTCCGGGCTGCTTCTCTTTTTTATCGACCTGGAGGAAAACTTTGCGCCCCACCATCATTTCCGACATCTGCTCGACAGTAACATCCGCAACGTTTACCGTGCCGACACATTTGCCCAGCCGAAGTACGGTAACGCGGTCGGCTGCGCGCTTTATCTCTTCCAGCTTGTGTGTGATGAAGAGTATCGATTTGCCTTCTCCGGCGAGATTCTTCATTATGCCCATCAGTTCGCTTATTTCCTGCGGCGTCAATACCGCGGTGGGCTCGTCGAATATGAGTATCTCGTTTTCGCGGTAAAGCATCTTTAATATCTCGACACGCTGCTGCATGCCGACGGTGATATCTGAAATCAGGGCATCGGGATCTACGTTAAGGCCGTATTGTTTTGAGAGCTCGACTACCTTTTCGCGCGCCTTGTCAAGCTTTAAAAAGCCTCTGCTCGTAGTTTCCACGCCCAGTATTATGTTCTGTAAAACTGTGAAGTTGTGCACGAGCATGAAATGCTGGTGCACCATGCCTATGCCCAGTTCGTTGGCCATTCTCGGCCCCGATATCGTTACTTCTTTGCCGCGGAGCACGATGTTACCGCTCTCGGGCTTGTACATGCCGAAGAGCACGCTCATCAGCGTCGATTTGCCCGCGCCGTTCTCTCCGAGCAGCGCGTGTATCTCTCCCTTTCTTACATGCAGGGTGATATCGTCGTTAGCGCGGATACCCGGGAAGTCTTTTACGATATGGTTCATTTCTATGATATGATCCAAAGATTTCACCTCTTCTTCAGAGATTATATTGACAGTATATTTATCTTGTTTTAACAGCAATAATTGCTCGCTGCGGTTTGTTCCTAAACATGTCTTGTTAAACTCCGGTATTATATCCGGATTAAGCAGCGGGAAGGCGCTTTTTGCGCCTTCCCGCTGTTATCTTGTTATCCGTTTTTTTAGTCGGTTATCTCTGTAACTTTTACTTTCTTAAGCCCGAGATCAGCCATCTTGGCAGGATCGTCCACGTTGTTTATTGCATAGGTGCCGGCTTTTACTGCAGCTAATACCGTATCGTAATCAGCCTGAGTGAATGTACGCCACTTGGCGTTAGCCATCGCAAGGCCTACGCCGTCTTTCGCGGAGTCAAGGTTCCACGTCTGGCCGCCCTCGAACGAACCGTCGTAGTAGGACGTAAGCGCCTGCTGCACGGCGTTGCCGAGTTGCTTTAGCGCAGAGGAGACGACTGTAGCCGACTCGTTGTACTGGTCGACGTCGACGCCGATGACAAACTTGTCGCCGGAAGCTTCGGCAGCCGACATGACGGAGTTGCCTACGCTGCCGCCGCACGCGAAGATGATCTCTGTGCCTGATTGATACCAGCCTGCCGCCCTTGCCTGATTCTCAGGAGTCGCTGCGAAGTCGCCGGAATAGTTGTACATAACGGAGATAGCACCGTCGGCAAGGCCCATTTCGGTAGCTGCCGCTTCGGCGCCCTGTAGGAAGCCGAATCCGTAACGGACAACGGCGGGAACCGACATGCCGCCCTGGAACCCAAGCTTCGTGAAGCCGTCTTTTACCGCGGCGTAACCGGCATAGAACCCGGCCTGCTCTTCGGCAAAGAGTATGCACAGAACGTTTGCTTCCGTCTTGTATGTCGCATAGTCTGGCGTATGCGGCTGGCCGTCGATCAGAACGAAGGTAATATCCGGATATTTGGTCTGCGCATCATAGATAGCCACTTCGAAGAGATAGCCCGGGCAAACAACTACTTTCGCTCCGCCCTGCACCGCGAGGCCGATCGTGTCGAGATACGCCGCGTCGGATACTTCGGCCGGTTTATAGTACTGGCAGGATTTGTTGTTCGCTTCCGCAAACGCTTTCACGCCTTCCCAAGTCCCCTGGTTGAATGATTTGTCGTCGATTGTGCCCTTGTCGGTTATCATAGCGATCTCATACCCGGCAGCCTCTGAGGGAGACTCTACAGGGGGCTCAACAGAAGGCTCAACAGAAGTTTGTTCTGAAGGCGATGGTGTCGCGCTTGGCTGACTGTTTCCACCACACCCTGCAAACATCGCTGCCGCAAGCAATACGGCGACGACCAG
>CAZJOS010000168.1:1671-5681 GCA_964547655.1 uncultured Christensenellaceae bacterium | reverse complement strand
TGAGAGCAGAGCTTATCAAGCTGCACAACAGAGTCAACACAACGTTTATATACGTGACGCACGACCAGACCGAGGCTATGACGCTCGGCAACCGTATCGTTATCATGAAGGACGCGTTCATTCAGCAGATAGGTACTCCCCAGGAAGTATTCAATAAGCCCGCAAACCTGTTTGTAGCCGGGTTTATCGGGATGCCGCAGATGAATTTCCTGCCTGCTGAGCTCAAGCTGTCGGGCGGCAGGTACACGGTTAACTTAAGTTCGGCGGAGATCGTATTGCCGGACGATAAGCAGGCGGCCCTTAAGGCCAAAAGTGATCTTCCCTCCAAAGTCATACTGGGCGTACGCCCCGAGCACGTATCCCTCGTTTCCAAAGACGCTCCGGGCGGCATCAAAGCAAAGATCGACGTTCAGGAGATGATGGGCAGCGAGACCTACCTGCACGTGAGCGTGGATAATAAGGAAGTCATACTTCGCGTACAGACGGCGGAACTGGGCAAATATGCTTCCGAGTACGGCGACGCCAATGCCGTAAGCATCAAGGCCCCGGAAAACCGTTTACACCTGTTCGACCCCAAGACGGAGAAGAACCTCTGCATATAAAAGAACGTCTGCATATAAAGGCCCCGGTAAAAAAGATACCGGGGCTTTTCGTTTGTTACCGGGGCTTTTTATTTAAGAAAATAAACCGATCGATTCTCTTGCCGATTCGACAAGCGCGCTGGTAGTATCTATGCCGTCGATGGTTTCTTTTGTCCTGGAATCGGTGAACCTGTTGACGTCAGTTCCCGCCAGAAAATACTTATAATCCGCCGTTAGCTCTTCGCCAGGCTCTATATCCCTTTTCGCGAAACATATGCCGCAGTGATACAGCATATTCGGGTCGCCGGAATGGTTGATATATTCTTCATTTCCGATATCGTCGTTGGTAAGGAAATACTTACCCACCCACCCTACGGCCGACATGATTATCACTTCGTTGCCTTTTCTTTGCTCCTCCTGATATTCATCTTCGGTAAGCATACCCTCTTCATAAGGAAATAAAGCGATGACGGCGCCTTTTGGTATGCGCTCCAATGCATACAAACCTTCGCCGCTTATGGCGGAAGCCCTTTTTTCAGTGTTGTAAAGAAACATCATTTTTTACCTTTCTAAGCTTGGCCGCAACGCTTTTGCCCGAATCTGCGCCCTTATGCCGTTTTTGCGGAACATAAACATGCTGATCCTGTCTAATTAAGCCCGTCTTGCGCTTATTGCACGCAATCTTTAAGGATCTATTGGGATATACTGGTATGGTCTGTTATATGACATAATATAGCAGACATGCGTTTTATTCAACAGCTTCGGGCGCCTTCGGCTCCCTCTCTCCGGTAATAAAAAAAGCATCCATCGGATGCAATTCTATGACCGTAGTTGACAGTCTAAATATTTATTTACAAAACGCTGCTCAAAAAGCTGATCGCCTTTTCGTTAGTAGGGTTCTCAAACAGCTTTTTCGGTTTCCCCTGTTCCAGTATCATTCCGTCAGCCATGAATACGACCCTGTCGGCGACTTCTCGCGCAAACCCCATCTCATGGGTAACGCAGAGCATGGTCATTCCCTGTTTCGCAAGGCCCCTCATAACGTTCAATACCTCGCCTACAAGCTCGGGGTCGAGCGCGCTGGTGGGCTCGTCGAAAAGCATTATCTCCGGCTCCATGGCCAAAGCCCTCGCTATGGCAACACGCTGCTGCTGGCCGCCCGAGAGCTTGCTCGGGTATACGTTCAGCTTATCCGACAGCCCCACTCTCTCGATTATCTTTTCCGCTAATCTTTTCGCCTCTTCCTTCGGTTTTTTCCGCACTAATACCGGAGCCAGCATCACATTATCTATCACGGTCTTATGCGGGAACAGGTTGAAGCTCTGGAAGACCATCCCCATCTCCAAAAGCATGGCTTTCTGCTTGTCCGGTTCGGCTCTGTGCACCGTTCTGTTATGTTCCCTGTGAAGATATAATTCGTCTTTGATATAGATCTTCCCGCTCGTTATGTTTTCCAAATGGTTCAGTGACCGAAGATAGGTAGACTTCCCGGCTCCGGAAGGGCCGATGATACAAATGACTTCGCCTTTTTTAACCGCAAGGTCGATATCTTTAAGCACCTCGAGATGCCCAAAGCTCTTGCACAGGCGTTCTGTCTTTATTATATACTTATACTCGTCCATAACTGTCCCCTATTCGTAAACCGAAAGCCTTTTTTCGACTTTGCCGAAGATAAACGTAAAAATCGCGGTTATGATAAGATAGATGACAAGGGCCGGGAGGAAAACTAGGTAATTTCCTTCGCTTGTCATTATTGTCTTCGATATCGTCGTTATATCCATAAGCGATATGGCAAACACGAGCGAGACGTCTTTGATCATCATGACGAACTCGTTGCACAGCGGCGGTATCATTCTTCTTATAGACTGCGGTATTATTATCTCCCTCATGGTCTGACCGTAGCTTAAGCCCAGCGCCTTGGCCGCTTCGTTCTGCCCTTTGTCTATAGACTGTATCGCGGCGCGTACTATCTCGGCGCAATACGCCGCCGCGTTCAATGAAAACGCTATAACGGCCGCAACAAAAGCCCCTTCATAGACCGCTTCGGGGTCGGTGGCGTCAAATAAGCCCCTCCATGAGAACCCGAAAATTACCGGCACCGAGAAATATATGACGAATATTTGGATAAGCAGGGGCGTTCCCCGGAAAAAGAAGATATATGCCCGGCATATTTTGCTTATTATAAGGTTTGCCGAGATCTTTCCCAAAGCCAGGAATATGCTTAAGATAAAGCCGATGCCCATCGATAACGTTGTCAGCAATAAAGTAAGCTTTACGCCGTGAAGCAGATTTTCGCCGCTTCCAAGCATACGGTAAGTATAATTGACCATCTGGCCCGTGAATTTACCGGCGCCGTCGTCCGCGCTGTATATCTGCCCCGCAAACCCTATATAAGATTCTTTTACGGACTGGGCGCCCTTAGTTGAGAAAGAAATGTAGTTGACCACGCCGAGGTCGTTATATGTGATCACCAAAGACTTCCTGTCCTTGTCCTTTTCGTCTTCTATGATCTGCTTTACCTTATCGGAAGCGCGGTCCATCATCACACTTTTAGGCACATTGATAGCCGAAAGTACGCAAATAAGCGCCACAGCTGCCATAATTATTATGGCAGCTGTTTTAGACGCGCGTTTCCATTTTTTTATATTGATTATTCTTTTGATAGTCTTCATTCTTTGCCCGCTTACAAATCTGTATTGACTGCATTTACCGCATCCGGCATTGGGCCGCGTACTGAAATTGAATTACCCTTACGCGCCAAACCAGTGTTCGGTATTTTCTACGAAGAAGCCTTCTTCCGTAAGCTGCGCTATAGCTTCGTTTATAGCCGCCTGAAGAGCGGTATTATCAAGGCCCATTGCAACGCCGAACTGCTCCGGCTCGCTTTCATCCTGAAACGCCAGCTTGTATGTAGCGGGGTCGGAAGCGATATACGCGACCGCTACGGTAGAGTCGACGACAACGGCGTCCACTTCTCCGTTTGCAAGCTGTGTAAAGCAGGTGGTTATTTTTTCATTTGGAGAAATGGTGCAGTCGATAGAGCCTGTGTCCTTATAATCCGTCATAAGTATATCCGAGGTCGTCTCTTTCTGAACGGCTATGGCAAGTCCGCCTAAGTCCATGAAGCTCTTCATCTCCTTGGCGTAATCGGCCCTTACGACTACGGCCTGGTAGTTGTTGATATACGGGTCGGAAAACAGCATCGTTTCTTTTCTTTCATCCGTTATAGTTACCGCCGAGATAACACAGTCATAGTTTACGCCGATACCCTGAAAAATACCGTCCCAGGCTGTATTGATGAAGTTGACCTCGACGCCCAGCTTCTCGCCCAGCGCATGCGCAAAATCGATATCGTAGCCGATCGGCGTAGTCCCGTCTTCCGCAAAATCCTCAAAAGGAGGATAGCCTATCTCGACCCCGATGCTAAGA
>CAZJOS010000168.1:0-1571 GCA_964547655.1 uncultured Christensenellaceae bacterium | reverse complement strand
AATACTGCCAATATCCTCTTTTTCATTTTATCCTCCTAAAAAAAAGAGTTGTACTTTGCAACTCCCTTGTTAATGTATAAAAATTAACACATATATTAAAGTAAGTCAATAGCATATTAGCATATTAACAATATATTATATAATATTATCAGTTATTCTGTCCATTATTGTAGAAACTTCCCTGCGCCGCCATTATTACAGCGGCTGTTCCCATTATCCGTCTTACGCTAAAGCCCAAATAATAAAATGGGCAGGACCTAAAAAGGTTCTGCCCGGTTTCTTGTAAAAACCTTATGCCGCTGTAAAGGCCTTGCTTAAAAACCTGACGATATGTACCAATTGCCGTCGACCTTTACGCACGGGACTTCGTTGGTCTCGGACTGTCCGCTCATTGTTATTTTTACGGATACGGTCGCTTTATCCCCGGAGACGTTTTCGCCTTCGATCGAATAAGTCATGTCTTTAGCAAAGCCCATCTGCTCGATCATGGCCTCTTCTCCGCCCGCCAGCGCTACCATGCTCTTCAGCATCTCAGCGGTCTTAGGCTCAAAGCAATCGAACATGGCGTTGATATTGCCGCCTTTAGCGGAGTCCATGAACTTCTTAACTACCGCGGTTGGAGAATTCGCTGCGCCGCACGCAGAAAACAATACCAGTGCAACCAAAACTAAACACAAAACTACAACGGTTCTTTTTTTCATCTTAACCTCCAAAAATTATATGGTGTATTCAACATATGGCGAGAAATATTGCGCGGCCACAATGCGTTCGTTGTCATACATAAATACATACAATAAGGATACAATTATGTACATCTTATGTCAAGCAATGTTATGTAAGATTATATAATATTATATAACACAAATACTCAGAACTTCTTTCAGCCGTCAGGGCTCCCTCCTTGTCTTTATACGGCTTCGGCCGATACCGAGACCTCGATGTTTCCCATCGTAGCCTTAGAGTAAGGGCATACCGTATGCGCCTCTCTTGCCAGATCGTCGGCGGCGTTTTGATCTACGCCCTTTATTATCGCGACGATCTCCGCGCTCAGGTAATAACCTCCCGATTCGTTTCTGTCGATACCGACTGTGAGACGAACGTCGGGCGCTGGGATATGCAGCTTCTTAACCCGCACAACATGCTGCAATGCGCTCCCGAAGCAGGCGGCGTAGCCTGCCGCGAAAAGCTGCTCCGGATTAACGCCGGATTTCGTCCCCCCCATCTCCGCGGGGGGCGACATCTCAAACTCTAGCGGGCTGTTCTCCACAGTTACTTTTCCGCCCCTTCCTCCTGTCGAAAAGGCGGTAGTTGTATATAAAGCCTTCATTTTTAATTCCTCCTGTAATTTAGTATTCCTCTCTTCTCAGCCCGAACTCGGCGGATTCTACCCACTCTTTCGGGCGGTTCACCATTTTAATTATCTCTTCGATTATCGCGTAATGTTCCTCTTCCTGCGATATGAGAAAATCATATAAGTCTGCGGACTCCGGGGATTTCGCTGATAATTCTTTGTAGAGGCCGATGCTCTCTTTTTCCTTTTCAAGCGCCAGTTTATACGCGTCCAGCTGCTC
>CAZJOS010000167.1:0-5684 GCA_964547655.1 uncultured Christensenellaceae bacterium | reverse complement strand
ATAGCAATAATATTCTTTGAACCCGGGATAATTTCGCCCAGTAACATGATTTTTATTGGTGCTTTAGCCGCGCTTGCCTCGGCTGTTGGAAAAACTACATACATATTGCTCGGCAAGAACGGGTTTAAGAAATATGACCCGCATGTTATGATTGCATACTCGTTATTGATAGGCGGCATATTCTCTCTTGCCTTGTATCCTCCCGCAGATTTTATTAATATGTATCTTCCGAATACATCCGTACTTATTTATACGGTGTTTAGCGCATCTTTCGGTACAGTCCTGCCGTTTATACTTTTTTTCAGTGGGCTTAAGAATCTTACCTCATCTACGGCAGGAATATTAAACATAGCGGAACCTTTGGCAGCCACAATAGCCGGATACATAATACTATCTGATGATATGGATCTTAAGCAGATATTGGGAGGGGTGTTAATAATAATCGGGATAAGTGTCATGTATGCGATAGAAATTAAAAAAAACAGAATTAATAAATATCAAAAGGAGAAATGAAAATGCCACATATTATTATTAATTGTTTAAAGGGAAGGACACAGGAACAGAAAAAGGCTATTGCCGAGAAATTCAAGAAAGCCGCAGTAGAAGCTTTAGGATGTGATCCCATAAGAGTCTCGGTCAGCATAAGGGATTATGATATGAAACAGTGGAAGCCCTTATATAAGAAAGAGATACTTAAAGACCAGGAGCACGTGGTTATTATACCTGGATATACGTATGAATCGTTGGAATAGACATTGCGTTTATATCCTGAAGTTCTATACAGGGGGGAAATATGTTTAGTTTAAGCGGAAAAAAAGCGTTAGTTACGGGAGGAGCAAAAGGGCTCGGCAAAGCTATGGCCAAAGCCTTGGCGGAGGCGGGCGCGGACGTCGCTATAACGAGCAGGAATAAGGGATCGCTGAAAGAAACGGCGGATGAACTGCGCCATACAGGAAGGCTTATCATTGAAGCCGGGCTCGATATTACGGAACGGCAGAGCATAAGTCAAACCGTTGATGCGATATATAAAGAGCTTGGTGGCTTGGACATATTAGTCAACAATGCAGGATGCAACGTTCGTAAGCCTTCGCTTGAAGTCGAATGGGAAGATTGGGATAAGATTCTGGATACGAACCTGAAGGGTACATTTTTCGTAGCCCAATCGGTGGCAAGATATATGAGCATAAAGGGATACGGCAGGATAATCAACATAGGATCCATGACGAGCTTTTTCGGTTTTAAAGGGATAGCTCCTTATTGTGCGAGCAGAGGGGGTATAGTACAGCTTACAAAAAGCCTGGCCGCAGAATGGGCGGAACTCGGTATAAATGTAAACTGCGTCGCTCCCGGTTGGTTTAAAACCGATCAGACCGGACCGCTTTTTGATGATAAAGAGTGGGTGGAATACACCCTTGATCGGATACCTAAGAAGCGGTTTGGCACAGGCGAGGATCTGAAAGGCATTATAGTTTTCCTGGCATCGGATGCAAGCGAATACATAACCGGTCATACGATACCTGTGTGCGGAGGATTTTCTACCGGAGCTATGAGGGCGATAACGTCAAAATAGAAACAACGTGCATGAACCGTCAGCGGCTTTATTTTATGCACCGGAAGAGGTGGTTCAGATGAAAGCATTGGTATATGAAGGCATAAGGACGGTATCCGTAAGAGAAGCGGAAAAGCCGAAGATCAGAGAAGGGCACGCACTTGTGCGCGTAAGCTATTCGGGTATATGCGGTTCTGATATATCCATATTCGCGGGCAAGCACCCCAGGGCCGCGGCTCCGCTCATTATAGGACATGAGTTTTCCGGCACGGTAGAAGAGACGGGCGAAAACGTCAATCTTAACAGAGGCGATAAGGTTGTCCTGTTTCCTCTGATATCCTGCGGAACATGCCTGGCGTGCAGAAGCGGCAGCGGGCATGTATGCAACACGCTTAGGCTAATAGGCATCGATAAAGACGGAGGCACGGCGGAATATGCGCTGGTGCCTGCCGACCACCTTATCACATACAGCCCGGAACTTCCGGAAGACATTGCGGCTTTGATAGAACCGCTTGCGGTAGTGATACACGGGGTACATCAAAGCGCATTTAAAGCTCTGGACAACGTTGCCATACTGGGCGCAGGCCCGATAGGCATGCTTTTCGGAATAGTGATAAAAAACCTCGGAGCTGCGAACGTATTCATTTCAGAGATAGACGGCAGCCGGCTTGAGATGTGCGCAAAGCTCGGGCTTCACCCCATCGATGCAAAAGATACAGATATAGAAAAATATATACAGGATCATACGAACGGCGAAGGCGCGGACGTAGTGGCAGAGTGCAGCGGTTCGCAGACAGCAGCGGATCAAATGACCGGAGCCGTCAGAGTGCGCGGAACGATCTTGATACTCAGCAACTACAAGGAGAAGGCGCTTGTCGATTTGCGGCAGGTCAATTTCAAAGAAATAAATATCGTCTCTTCGAGGGTCTATACGAAAAGAGAATTCATACAGGCGGCGGCATATGCTTCCGCAATAAAAAGTGAGATGGCAAAACTTATATCGCATAAGGTGCCCGTTTCTGACAGCGCGAGAGTGTTTGATATATTGGCGGACAGAAACGAAAAGGCGTTGAAGGTGCTCGTGGACTGCGGAGGTGTACATAAATGAAAGCTTTGGTTAAAACGCAAAAAGGAAAAGGCTATATCGAGGTGCAGGACAAGCCCAAGCCCAGGCTGCTTCATGACGACTGGGCAATCATAAAAGTGAAAGCGGCGGGCGTATGCGGAACAGATTTGCACATATGGCATGATACTTACCCCTATTATCCGCCGGTGATACTTGGCCACGAGTTCTCCGGTTGTGTGGTTAAAACGGGAAAAGCCGTCAAGGGCATAAAGCCGGGGGACAGAGTAGTCGCAGAGCCCCATTCTCTGGCGTGTGGCGTTTGTGAGCTTTGCCGCAGCGGCCGTGCTCAGGTCTGCGCGGAAAAGAGGTCGCCCGGGTGGGGGATAGACGGCGCGTTTACGGATTACGTTGCCATGCCATGCCATCTGCTTCATAAAATACCTGAAAACATCTCATACGAAATTGCCGCCCTGGCCGAACCTTTTGCGATAGTCGTTCATGAAGTTGCCGAGAGAGCAAAGATAGAATGCGGCGATTTCATCGTAATATCCGGTTCAGGACCAATAGGAATAATATCGGCAATAGTATCCAAATCCTGCGGAGCGGGAACGGTTGTAATGACTGGGATAAACGCCGGCGAAGCAGTGAGGTTTCCGGCTGCTATTCAGCTGGGCGTCGACAGAATAATCAACACGGAGAAAGAAGATCCCGAAACAATAATAACGGAGATGACTGGCGGCAGAGGCGCGGACATGGTAATAGAGACGAGCGGAGCCGGAGCCGCTATTGCGACTGATGTGAAACTTATAAAGAAGTACGGGAGGATATGCGCCGTCGGCATTCCTGAAAGCGAAACGATAGAGTTTCCATGGAGAGCATGCATATACAAGGTGGCGACTATTATATTTAATCTGAGTTCGAGCTGCAGCTCCTGGGACAGGGCTCTTACGCTGATGAGCAATACGCGCTTTGATTTAAATAAATTGATAACGCACAGGGCTTCCATCAGAGATTGGGAAAGCGTTTTTGATGACCTGATAAAAGAAAAGGGCATAAAGGCGCTTTTTATTCCGGACGAAGAAAGCGGGCGGGTATAGTTTATGTCAAAATATAAGGCGATTGTCAGCGATAACCGGCACAGCAATTACAGCATAGAGAAGGAGATACTCAAGAAATGCGGCGCGGAGCTCTTTATCGAAAATTGCGCTACAGCTGAGGACATAATAAGAAAATGCGGCGACGCAGACGCCATATTGCTCGACATGGCGCCTATGAACGCAAAAGCAGTAGAGGGGCTTAATAGATGCAAAGTGATAGTACGGTACGGTGTAGGTTACGACAATCTTGACGTTGCGGCATGCACAAGGAAAAGGATTATCGCGGCGAATGTACCCGACTATTGTGTCGAAGACGTCTCGGACATGGCGATAGCTCATATATTTGCCTGCATACGTAAAGTAGCGGTAAAGGACAGAATGATAAGGCAGGGCAAGTGGAATATAAATTCTCCCAATATGGTAAGGCTAAAAGGGAAAAAGGTGGCGCTTATAGGGTTCGGCAGGATAGCGAGGCGGCTAGCGGAAAAGCTTAAATGTTTTAACCTGCAGGGAATAGTAGCATACGACCCGTATGTGGACAAAGCAGCGATGGCCGCAGCGGGCGTAGAAAAAGTATCTTTCGAAGATGCGCTTAGACAGGGAGATATCATATCATTACACATGCCTGTAACGAGCGAGACTAAAGGGATGATTAATGCAAGGGCATTCGCTATAATGAAGCGCACGGCAATACTGATAAATACATCAAGAGGGCTTCTTGTAGACGAGAGATCTCTTGTTGATGCGCTGCGAAATAACAATATCGCAATGGCGGGGCTCGATACGCACAACTCTGAACCTTTAGGTAAAGACCACCCGCTGTATATGCTGGATAACTGTGTATTGACGGATCACTCTGCATATAACACGGAGGAAGGCGTTAAGGAACTGAAAACAAAAGTTGCACTGGCAGCAAAAGCAGTTTTGGAAGGCGGATTGCCCGACTTCCCGTTAAATAAAATATAAGGAGAAATAGCATGGACGATTTGCTGAAGAGGATAGGACAGATGGGGCTTGTACCTGTTGTTGTGGTAGAGGATGAGGACAAAGCGCCGGGTGTTGCGAATGCTTTAATAGAAGGCGGACTGCCAATAATGGAAGTCACGCTCAGGACGCAGGCTGCAATTGCGTCAATAAAGAAGATCAAAAACGAGTTTCCTAAAATGCTGTTGGGCGCGGGTACTGTACTCAGCGTGGATAAGGCAAAGGAGGCTGTGGACGCGGGCGCCGAATTTATCGTGGCTCCGGGCTTCAACGAAAAGCTGGTATCGTGGTGCCTCGATAACAGCGTTACGGTAACTCCGGGATGCGTGACTCCTACCGAGATAGAACACGCAATGTCGTTCGGCTTAAACGTGATCAAGTTTTTTCCCGCCGACGTATTCGGAGGCGTAAACGGCTGCAAAGCGCTGTCTGGCCCTTTCAAAACGGTCAAATTCATACCTACCGGCGGAGTCGGCCTGGGCAACCTGAAAGATTTTGCCGACAAGGAGTATATACACGCAATAGGGGGAGGCTGGCTGTGCCCGGCTTCGGAAATCGCATCGGGAAATTTCGAGGCGATTAAGGCTGCCGCCAGAGAATCAATAAGCATTCTGCTTGGATTCGAGTTTGCACATATCGGCATAAACCAGCCGGCTGCGGACAGTTCGCTCAAAGTTGCGGGCGAGTTTAGCCGCGCTTTCGGTTTTGCGCTTAAAGAGGGAGCCAGCTCTAACTTTTCGGGAAGCGGTATCGAAGTCAATAAAGAGATAGGCCTGGGAAAGATGGGCCATATTGCGATAAGGACGAACAGCATAGAGCGGGCTGTCTATTATCTTTCGAAGAAGGGTTATGAGGTCGACTGGAGCACTAGAAAAGGCCCCGAGGGCAGGAGGCCCGTTGCCGTATACCTGAAAGATGAAATCGGGGGATTTGCTATACATTTGCTTCAAAAGTAACAGGCCTACTATTGTCCTGATTGGTATCGATG
>CAZJOS010000166.1:2433-5688 GCA_964547655.1 uncultured Christensenellaceae bacterium | reverse complement strand
AGGAGAAACGAATATATGAGCGAAACTATAATCCGCAAAGCGCATTTAAGCGACGTAAGCCGCATAAGAGAACTCAACCGCACGGGCCTCGGGTACGATTATCCTGAAGATAAGACTCTTAAGAGGTTGAACGCCATACTTAGGCGCCCCACAGATATAATATTCGTCGCCGAATATAACGGCGAAGCAGCGGGTTATATCCACGCAGCCGATTACGAATGCACATATTGCGATTCCCTTAAAAATATTATGGCTATAGCGGTAGATGAAAGATACCGCGGGAAGGGCATTGGCAGAAAGCTGCTTGAAACGGCCGAAGGCTGGGCAAAGTCGTGCGGCTGCTCAGGGGTGAGGCTCGTTTCCGGCTGTGAGCGGACGCAGGCCCATAAGTTTTACCTGCATTGCGGATATACGCTGCGCAAAGAGGCGAAAAACTTTATAAAATACTTTTAAACAATTAAACTACAGACGATAAATAACTTTATATCAGCCTTTACTTATGATAACATATATAAAATTGTATAACAGGGGTGATCAAATTTGGGGACTAAAAATATCAACTGGAAAAGGGCCAGGAAGATCGTTATTACGCTTGCCGTACTGATTTTCCTTATTATTTTGGTTTCGACAAGCATCTATACGGTCAATGACAAACAACAGGCCGTCGTTACCACATTCGGAAAGGTCTCGAGGATAAGCGACGCCGGCATGTATTTAATGCTGCCCTTCGGCATGGAGCAGGCCTATATCGTGGATACGAACGTTTATCAGAAAATAGAGCTGGGATACCGCACCAATCCCTCGGCGCCTGGCGGATACGACGTAGTCGACAGCGAGAGCAAGATGATAACGGGAGACTACAATATAGTGAACGTCGACTTTTTCATAGAGTATAAGGTGTCAGACCCGGTAAAATATCTCTTCTCATCATACGAGCCTGAGCAGATACTGCGCAACCTTATACAAAGCCAGGTTAGGAACGTAGTAGGCTCGACAGACGTCGACTCAGTGCTGACAAACGGAAAAGAGCTTATACAGCAGCGGGTAAAAGAGCTGGTTACCGAAATACTTAATAAATACGATATCGGCCTTATGCTCACGGATATAAAGATACAGGACAGCGAGCCGCC
This sequence comes from uncultured Christensenellaceae bacterium, assembly GCA_964547655.1. Taxonomy (GTDB): domain Bacteria; phylum Bacillota; class Clostridia; order Christensenellales; family SZUA-584; genus DTFZ01. The sequence continues at coordinate 4,558 of CAZJOS010000166.1, read as the reverse complement.
GACCGATGAGGTAACCGCGGCGTTCAAGCAGGTGGAGACTGCCAAGCAGAACGCCGAGACTGTCGTCAACGAAGCAGAGGCTTACGAGAACGCCCAACTGCCGGATGCTCAGGCGCGGGCAGATAAACTGCTTCAGGATGCCCAATATCAGAAACAAAGCAGGATAAACGACGCCACGGAAAGAATAGCGCTGTTTGAGGCAATGTACAGCCAGTACGTCACTAACCCGGAAATGACTAAAGCGAGGATGTACTATGAAATGCTGACGGCTATGCTTCCCGGCGTCAAGATATATATCAACACGTCGCAAGGCGGCGTTGAAACGCTGCTGCCGCTTGACAGCTTCGCAGACGGGCTGCAGTGAGGAGGATACGATCATGAAGAAAAAAGTTATAAAGGTTATAATAGCGCTGTTAGTATTGTTTGTGATAATAGTAGGATTATCGAGCATACACGTCGTCCAGCAAAACGAGTACGCCTGCATCGTAAGATTTTCCAAGATAGTGGATACGAAGGATTCTCCCGGCATGATCCTTTTGACCCCATTCGTCGACAGCGTAAGGACGTTCCCGAAAGCGGTTATGTTCTACGATATACCGCCTTCGGAAGTGCTCACATCCGACAAGCAGAACATGACGGTAGACAGCTATGTGCTTTGGCGCATCTCCGATCCTTTGAAATTCTACCAGACGCTGGGCACTGTTGCGGTGGCGGAAGAGCGCCTCGACGCGATGACATACAACGCGCTTAAAAACATAATGGGCACGCTTGCCCAGAAAGACATAATAAACGAAGAGGACGCCTCGGAGAGAAACGACATATATACCGGCATAGCTTCCAGTGTAGACGGTATTGCCGTCAATTACGGTATTAGAGTAGTGGACATTAAAATAAAGAGGTTCGATCTCCCCGAAGCGAACGAGCAGGCCGTATACGCTCGCATGATATCCGATCGCAATAAGATATCTGAGGAATTCGTCGCCGACGGTAAATACGAAGCGTCCAAAATAAGGAACAACGTCGACAAGGAAGTAGGCATAATCGTCTCGGACGCCGAGGCGGAAGCGGCCAAGATAAAGGCCGAGGGCGAACAGGAATATATGAGGATGCTCGACGAGGCATACGACACTCCCGAAAAAAGGGAATTCTATGAGTTCATGCTCAAGATCGACGCGCTTAAAGCCTCGCTCGAAGGCACGAACAAGACCGTTATTCTCGGCAGCGATTCCGTACTCGCAAGACTTCTGATGGGAGAATGGTCGGGTAATAAATAGACTTATAACACTTAAGAGCCCGGCATTTCGCCGGGCTCTTTATTTATTTGATATTGTTAAAATGCACTCTTTATAATGGTTATGATCACGCCCGCTCCACGCGCATCTGAAACAACGTTTCGCCTGCACTGTCTTTAAGCTCATGGCGCGTGACGCGCCCGCCGCCGTCAGCCGCCGCTCTGGCCGCAATATCCATGCCGAGCAGCGCTTCGCGCTTAAACGCGCATTCGATGCGCCGGATGGTTCCGTTTGCCCCGACTTCGGGCAGCGTGCCCAGCGCCCAGGTCAGGTAAACGGCGTTGTTTACATGGCCGTTGCTGTCTATGTTTTCGGGGCTTACAAGATAGCGGGCTTCATACTGCGCGTCTTCGATCGCCTTGAGGCTGCCGAATTTAAGCGCCTTATGGTCCATGCGGTCAAAACCGTAAACTTCTGTGAGCCTCTGGGTAATGGTGACCGGCCTGCGTGCTATAAGGTCCAGCAGCATCCAGCACGAATCGCCGGTTATCATCTCCTCTCCGGCAGCGTCTTCCAGAACGAATTGCCGGTATGCAAACAACATCTTTTTTCCCGCCGGCCACGAATGAGCCGTGACGCGCTCGCCCGCCTTCGGCCAGCGTGGTGTGTCAAGGCTGTTTTTGATGAGCACCCATCCCAAGCCTTCCCCTTTCATATAAGATGCGCCCACTCCCAGCCTTTCCGAGCTGTCGAGTATAGTGTCCATCCATATATCCATAAGCGCCTCGGGCTTAAGTATTCCGCCCCTGCCGCAGTCTTCCGCTTTTATTACATGTTCCTTGCTTTCTTTCACCATCTTTTTCCTTTCTGCAATGCAACGATTATATCATAAA
>CAZJOS010000166.1:0-2333 GCA_964547655.1 uncultured Christensenellaceae bacterium | reverse complement strand
ATATTCCTCAATACGGGCGGCAGGGTCAAAAAAGACCAATGACGCCTGTTTCGGCTTGATAGCCGCCCCAAGTCAGGGTATAATAAAACAGTCTTAATACGACTGGTACAATTAAGTGATAATGCTGACCGCGGGCTTTAAGGCAGTTGACCGCCAGATCGTAATGCCGATGCAGAGAATTGATAGAAAGGAAACAGACCGGTTTGAAGGTTTTACGCGCAAGGCTTAAAGAGGTATCGCTGGCCGTAGCTCCCGTCACTGCCATGGTGGTGCTGCTCAACTTCACGTTTACGCCTTTAAGCCCTGTTCTGCTGATCAGGTTTTTGATCGGCGCCGCTCTTATTGTCGCAGGGCTGGCCGCCTTTTTATTTGGAGTTGATATCGGTTTAAACCCCATAGGCAACTCGATAGGGTCAGCCCTTGCAAAATCAAACAAGCTTTGGATAGTTATCATATCGGCGCTCGCTCTCGGGTTCTTTATCTCCGCAGCCGAGCCCGACCTTCATATACTCGCGGGCGAGGTGGATTCCGTGACGTCCGGCCTCATATCCCAGTTTAAACTTGTAGTCGTGGTCTCCGCGGGCATAGCAGTGCTGCTCTGCGTCGGGTTTATAAGGATATTGTACAACATACCGCTGCACATAATACTCAGCGTTTCTTACTTTATTATCTTCATACTCTCGCTGTTCACGACTCGCGAGTTTCTCGCGATATCGTTCGACGCTTCGGGCGCGACTACGGGCGCGCTTACCGTCCCCTTCATGCTTGCGCTCGCGGTGGGCGTCACGAGGCTCAAAAAAGACAGTAAAGCGTCCGAAAAAGACAGCTTCGGCCTTGTGGGAATAGTATCGGCCGGCGCGGTCATGTCCGTAATGATAATGAGCATCGCCTCCGGGGGCGGAAGCCTGACGGGAATCATGCCCGCCCATGAGGCTTCGGCGTCAGTGATCGCCCCGTTTCTGAGCAGCCTTCCCGTTGCTGCTGGAAACGTGCTGCTCGCGCTTTTACCAATTGTACTGATATTTGCAGTTCTGAAAAGGATAGTGTTCGGCTTGTCCAAAAAGGCTATACTGCGCGTATTCTTCGGGCTATTGTTCACGTACGCAGGCCTTGTCGTTTTTCTGACCGGAGTCAACGCGGGTTTTATGGATGTGGGAGGAAAAATAGGGTTTCTGCTCGCTTCTATGGACAAAAAATCTATACTTGTAATAATGGCTTTTATTCTGGGTTTTGCTACGATCCTTTCCGAGCCTGCGGTGCACGTGCTTACAAGGCAGATAGAGGATGTAACAAGCGGTTACGTAAAAAAGAAAGCCGTGCTGATAACGCTTTCAACCGGCATAGGCGCCGCTATGGCCCTCTCGATGCTGCGCATAATGATACCCGAAATACAGCTTTGGCACTATCTGCTGCCCGGCTATGCTATAGCCGTCGCCATGTCGTTTTTTGTTCCGAAGCTGTTCGTGGGCATAGCGTTCGATTCGGGAGGGGTAGCGTCAGGCCCCATGACAGCTACTTTTATGCTAGCGTTTGCGCACGGCGCCGCCGACGCCACCAAAGGCGCCGACGTGCTTGTCGACGGGTTCGGCATGATAGCGCTGGTCGCGCTGACGCCGCTTATAGCGCTGCAGATCATGGGCCTTATATATAAAATAAAAACCGTTAAGGGAGGTATCGGCGGTGTCAGGCGACATTGAAGAAGCTGTATACGAGCTTATATCTGTAGTGGTAAGCAGCGGGCTCGGCAGCAAGGTGATAAAGGAAGCAAAGAGTTCAGGTATAACAGGCGCTACGGTAATGCTGGGCAGGGGCACGGTGAAAAACCCCTCTTCAGACTACCTTGGCCTGTCGGATACCAGAAAAGAGATAGTGCTGATGGTTTCCGGCAGAGACACCGCGCGCAGCGCCGCCGCGGCGCTCAATGAAAAATTCAGGTTCGATAAGCCGGGCCGCGGCATAGCGTTCACGACCGCGGTCTGCGAAGTAACGGGGACGGGCAGCTGCAGGCGCTGCATTACGGGAGAAAGAGGTGGAGACACTGTGTATAACATAATAACGACTATAGTCGATAAAGGCAAAGCGGAAGACGTGATAGACGCGGCCGTAAAGGCGGGCTCAAAGGGCGGCACGATTGTAAACGCGCGCGGCTCGGGCATACACGAGACAAGCAAACTGTTTTCTATGACTATAGAACCCGAAAAAGAGATCGTGCTCATAATATCCGAGAATGAAGCCACCGAAGCCATTATAGATTCGATAAGAGCGGGTCTGAAAATAGAAGAGCCGGGCAACGGCATAATATATGTTCAGCAGGTAAGCAGCGCCTACGGGCT
>CAZJOS010000165.1:0-5699 GCA_964547655.1 uncultured Christensenellaceae bacterium | reverse complement strand
TAGCACAGGTACCAGTCTACGCAATTTTCTCCCGACGCAAGCCTCTCCTTCGCCTCTTTCACTGTTTTCGCAACAGGGATTATAACAGGATCCCCGGGATACCAGTTTGCGGGGGTCGCAACCTTTTGCGCGTCCGTTGTCTGCAACGCGTCGAGCAGCCTTAAAATTTCATCGATATTCCTGCCGTTAGTCAGAGGATATACGAGCTTGGCGCGTATAACGCCGCCCGGGTCTATGAAGAACACCGAGCGTACGGTTTCGGTAGAACTGACCCCGGGCTGTATCATCCCGTACATTCTTGATATCGCCATATCCCTGTCCTCGATAATAGGAAACGGTATCTCTACGCCCGTATTCCGGTATATGTTTATTATCCAGGCTATATGAGAGGGATTCGAGTCTATCGAAAGGCCAATGAGCTGCGCGTTCCTGTCCCTGAAATCTTGATACCGCTCAGCGAACGCAATAAATTCGGTAGTGCAAACCGGCGTAAAATCGCCGGGGTGGGAGAACATTATCAGCCATCTTCCGCTAAAATCAGAAAGGCTCATGACCCCGTCGGTAGTTACGGCTTTAAAATACGGCGCGGGGTCGCCCAGCCCCGGAGGCTCCGCGCAGCCGGCCTTCATTACCCGGGCCATTTGGGGCTGCGCCGCTTTGTTGTCTGTTTGAGCGCTCATCTGCGCGTTTCTTTGCAACATGTTCATTTGTATTCTTCCCCCCGGCGCGTTCATCAGTTCAGTTTTTACGGGCTTATTCGTTTGCATCTGTTTATTTTGATTCTGCGCAATATTCAATATCATCACTCCTGTAATCAGTGTTCTGTATTAATATATTCTTAAAATATACGTATGTTACAACAGCGGATATTGCCGTTATCAGATTAATAATTTTCTCAGCGCGTAAAAAAAAAGAGCCCGGTATGCTCTTGTTGATTATAATGTTCTCGTATATTTACTATCTATACAATACATCTCTTCACCCAAAGCAGATATCATGACGCTGTTAACTCTTGCCGCAGGCGTTTATACGGGATTAAGCGCGTTATACTTTTACCTGAAACTCATGGTACTCAGACTCCGTTACGAAAAGATCCGTCAAAAGCTCTACAGATACCATCAGCTGCGGAGTCATGCCCTTGTTTTCAATATGCGTAAAAAGCTTCTTGACCTGCTTCTCAGCGTTATCCTTCGTAACGACAATACAGAAATATCTGCCCTCCGGAATGCTCCTGTAATCGTCGTACCCGTCCGCCTTCGAAGATATCGAAGTAAATATGGACCCGGGATAAAAGCCCAGCTCCGATTGCGCGTATATTACACCGGCTTCATATTTATTACCCAGCCCGCGGATCGAGACTAAAGTATCCAGCTTTGAATAATCGGCGATGAAATCGTCTTTTATTTTTCCTGAGCCGAAAGGAATAGTGATAACATGCCTTTCGGGGATAGTCCTTTCGAACACGCATCCGTTCTTGTTTGCCTCACGGGCGGCGCTGAGTGTGTCCGTTGCGCCGTCGATGGTATCCAATACATTCTGAAGGCTTGCGATCCTCGCTGATATCTCATCCTTGTGTTTGTCTATCAGCGCGACAAGCCCTGCCGTATCTTTGTTTGCAAAGTACGGAACAAGCGCATTTGGGCTTATCTGCATACATCTTGCCGCTTTGATTACGTCGATAATCATGAATTGGCTTGCATGATAATATCTGTACCGCGTCAAGGGATCGACGAAAAAAGGCTTAAGCAGGCCTATCTTTTCATAGAATCGCAGCGCCTTTACAGAAACGTCCTTGATTTCAGAAACTTCGCCTATGGAATAATAATCATTTTTCATAGACATCCCTTATATAAAACGATGCTGTAAGTATAAATTATCTTAAAAATGAAGTAAAGCGTAAGATCTTAATAGTGAACATGTTGACTCTCCCCTTAGGGTATAGTTTATGATGCAAATGGATCTAAAGTATAAAACAACTAGGAGGTATCCGGTATGGATAAAAACCAATATCTGAAGATGTTCTGGAAGAATAACAGAGCCAACTTTTTATTAGGGTGTTTATTTCTTACAATAATCTCAGCGACCCAGATCGCTATAGCATTTGCGCTGCAAATGCTGATCGACATCGCAACAGAAGGAACGCTGGGAGAGCTGTTGCGGCTCATCGTATTCTCGGGGATCGTCCTGGCAGTATATATATTTGCAGCTATAGCCCAAAAGATATTTCTTCACCGGTTCTTCTTCAAGGCTCTTACGGCCTATAAGGCGTTTTCTTTTGCGCAAATGTTTTCCAAGAACATAAACGCTTTTAACAGCAGCACTACAGGGCAATACATTTCCGCTTTAAGCAACGACGTTTCTTCGATAGAGAAAAATTATCTCGAAAGCATGTTTGAACTTATCGGCCATATTCTTTTGTTTTCGGGCGGCGTCATGGCCATGGCTTATTATAATTGGACGCTGTTCCTGTGCGTTATGGGTGCGTCCGTATTGCCCGTACTCGTTTCCGTTATCTTCGGAGGACGGATCGCTGCCGAAGAGAAACGGGTTTCCGACTTAAACGAGCAGTATGTCAGCGGGCTAAAAGACATGCTGTCCGGTTTTTCTACGATCAAAAGCTTCAAGGCCGAACCCGAAACGGCAGCCGTATTCAAACAAAAGGACAACGCTCTCGAGAAAACGAAAAAGCGCAGGCGCGACGCGCTGGTCAACGTGGAAATAATGTCAGGCGTGGCGAGCATCTTAGTGCTCCTGGTCGTATTCGTAATAGGAGCGCTTCTCAGTATAAACGACGTTATCAGCGCGGGCGTCATGATAGCCTTTATACAGCTTCTCAACTATGTCGTCGGGCCTATTCAGCAGCTTCCGCCGCTTTTCGGCAAAATCAAGGCCGCAAAAGGCCTGGCCCGAAAGGCGCAGCAGGAGATCAGCCATGCCGAAACCCGTAAAGGCGGTCTGACAATCGGCGGCTTTTACCGCCAGATCCGCTTTTCAGGCGTTTCCTTTGGTTACGGTCAGGGTACCAGAGTGCTTCAGGACTTAAACCTTTGTCTTGAAAAAGGCAAAACATACGCCATTACAGGCGTGAGCGGAAGCGGAAAATCGACGCTCGTAAACTTGCTGCTTGGCTATCACAGCGACTACGACGGACAGATAACGATAGACGGTGTGGACATCAATCAAATAAATACCGACAGCCTATATGAGCTGATATCCGTCATCCAGCAAAACGTATTTATATTCGATGATGATATAAGGTCAAACATCACGATGCGCAAAAAGTTTGACGAGGAGAAAGTTACCGCAGCTATAGCGCAGGCGGGACTTGAAGAACTGATAAAAATCAGGGGCGTCGACTACAAATGCGGAGAGAACGGCTGTAATCTTTCCGGAGGAGAAAGGCAGAGGATATCCATAGCCAGATCTTTGCTTAAAAAAACGCCCATTTTGCTGATGGACGAAGCGACGGCTTCGCTCGATAACGAAACCGCGGCAGTCATCGAAGAGGCGATACTCTCGCTTAAAGGGATAACACGCGTTATCGTGACGCATAAGATGAGTGCGGCGACGCTGCGAAGATACGACGAAATAATATTTCTGAGGAACGGCGCCATTGAAGAAAAAGGCAGCTTTGAAGAATTGATAAAGCGGGGAGGACATTTCCGGGCTCTTTACGATGTTTCCGAATAAATCGCGTCAGCAAACGGCCTGCTTTTCTTCATAGGGGTGAGGTTTTAAAAATTGGTTATGCGCTGATATTAAAAAATGGCCCTCGTCTTTACCCGGGCTCGATATTCGCAGTACGGGTAAAGACGAGGGTCTTCCCGCGCACTTGATTGAGAGCTTATTATCAGAGCAGGCAATCTTATGCCGGGATCGGGGAGAGATATGGGAGATATGTTTAAGCAGAACACTGCTTTTGTCTGACAAATGTATTTAATGCCGCTTTTCTGCGCTGCTTTCAGCGCCCCGGGACGACGAGCGTGCTCCACGACATTCCAGGAAGGTCTATGGAAAGCGCAGCGCCGTCGATATTTATCGTAAGAGTCTTATCCTTTGCTTTTTCGTTCTGCAGCTCGATGACGAGGCTGCCGTCCGGGTTCAAAAACGCTACGGCGTTTTTTTCGCTGCCTATATCCACATAACGCGCGCCGGGCTGTACGTAATACGTGAAATGTTTGAACGCCCAGAACATCGGCGTATACGTAACTTCTTTCGTGCTCTTATCGACGGTTACGGCGGCATTCTGCGGCCAGGGATTTTCAGAGTCTATGCTCTTCCCTTCCTCGTCCAATACCATGTTCCACAGCATATAGGCGTTTACGCCCTCGTCGAAGTAGTCTTTTACCTTGTTCCAGGTGTATATGCCGTACGCCCAGTCGTTCTGCGGACGGTCGGGGTCGTAACCCGGTTTCCAGTGGAAGTTGCCGCATTCGGTTTCCGTCTGGAATATCAGCTTGTCGGGGAAATTCTCCTTAGTCTGAGCTACAGAATTCAGCCCTTCCCACTGGAAGCCTACGATGGATACGTATTTGTTTATATCCGGGTCTTCGAGCAGCGCTGGATATAATGAATAATCGCCGTCCTGAAACGTGCCCAGCATTATCTGCGCCTTTACCGCCCTTTCCTCAAACAGCGGCCCCATATAGTCTTTTACGAACGTGCCAAACTGGTCTTTGGTCCACAGGCATGTCGGGTAATTCCTGTCGATCTCGGGCTCGTTCTGAACGGCCACCGCGAACAGGTTGATCCCTTCGGCCTGGTAGCTTTCAACGAAACGCGCGAGATAGAGCGCGAAAGCCGCGTACACTTTCGGGTCGTCCTTCATATACCCGCCGTCGTAGTCTTCGCTCGTCTTCATCCATGTGGGCGGCGTCCAGTCGGAGCCCCATATCTGAAGGTCAGGCCTGTGCTGCATTGCGGCCTTGATGTACGGTATCAGGTATTCCCTGTCCCGCTCTATCGAAAAATCTTTCATTTCATAGTCGTCTTTGGTCTCGCTGAGCGTATAGCGGGAGACCGCATAGTCGCTCGCGCCTATGGGTACCCTGCATATATTGAACTTTGCGCCCTCTTCGGGGTCGAACATCGCCTTCATAACGGCGTCTCTTTCCCCGGGCGCAAGCAACGACAGCGCTTCCCAGCCTTTTTCGTTGAATGCCCCGCCGAATCCCAGTATCTGCTGACCGAGGCTCGAAGTGTCTATATTTATATCGGCTTTTCCGGCAGCGCCGGGAACGAGCTGCAAAGATTCAAAATCCTTCCATTCCCCGCTTTCCGTCGAACATTTCCATGAAACGTCCGCCGCTGCTTCCGTTGGGGTCGGCGTTGCGGCAGGCGTCACGCTTGGCTGCTCTTTATCCGCCGCCGCTCCGCAAGCCGAAGCCAATATCATCGATAAAACCAAAAGGGCTATATAAATCTTTTTCACTGATATCCCACTCTCCTGTTTATTCGGATAATTATTTATACCATATAACGTCCTTATAATGAACGCATTATTATTACCCCGATGCTTCAATTCTTTACCTCATCAATGGAATTGGGCCGTAACCAAGGTCTGCGGCTCGGATGTATAACATATCGCGAGACTTTAATAGCATAATACTTGACATATATACTACAATACGGTATCATCGTATGGTATTAGAGTTGATTTTGCATTTATATAATAACATAAACGGACAGGTGGTATCTTC
>CAZJOS010000164.1:0-5701 GCA_964547655.1 uncultured Christensenellaceae bacterium | reverse complement strand
GGGATCGCATCCTTCCCCACCCTGAGTGTATGAATGGATCTCTCCATCATATAACGGGAAAGAAGGTCTCCCTCTATTCGAAACGGAATATCTATCTTATACTTCTTCGAATCGTATATCCCGATAATATGGTTTTCCAGAAGCGTGATCCCCCAAATAGGTCCGATCTGATATGAGATATGCACGAATTTCCTCCCGCCTATGTCCTCGATCCTGTAAGTATAATCAATAAGCGCCCTGGCGTTTTCCTCGATGTATTCATCATCAATGTTAAATTCATGTTTCACATATGCTCTTGCAGTACCGTAGGTCAGCGAGAGTTTGGCGAAATCTGCCTGGGTATACGCCGAGAACGGCTTCTCGTCGGTAGGCTTGGCAGTACCGCTTATATAGACGCCTTTTGGCAGATCGATGCTGTATATATTTGTTTTATCATAGTAATGCGAAATAACGGGGATAATGGGCTTCCCCCTAAGTACCTGGTACCCGGCGCCTATGCCGAAGATAAGGGCAGGCATCAGCACCATGAATACCGGGACCATCCAATAATGGGCTTTGCTTTGCTTTTCCCAGTATTCATCGGCCTCAGGTTTCGATCTGAAAAAAAAGAGCTTGATAAATATATAGACATTATACACCGGTATCAACGTTAAGAAAAAATCCGATCCGGGCCTGTTCAAATCGTGAAGTCTCTTGATTACGGCTGCCGTATAGGCGTAAATGAGAACGACGCTTACCGCGAGAAATGCCGCCTCGACAAGGAAAGTAAGCTTGCTCAGCACCAGCCCCGCAAAACATAGCACAGCTCCTAAGGCACCCAGAAAAAATGCATAAGCAAACTGTAACCTGCCTATACGCCCGTCGGCACTGAAAACTTTAAATGCCCATCTGTTCTCTTCCATAAACGCCCCCCAATAACATGTTTATCTTCCGTAATGCAATATCCATATACTGTCCATTATATACCGCATTAACTTATATGTATATACTTCCCGTTAATTTTCTGACCCTCTTGTTTACCGGGCGCGCTTACTTGACTCTTAATCAAGGCCAACCGACGCATCTTAACTTTATGCGCCGGGCGGGCAGCTCACCTATCAATCCATAATACATATCAATCGTCTGCTTCCGCAGCATATATTTGTTTTCATAACTATTCATTCCATTGTTTTATGTTATAATTACCATATCGATAAGAAAGGGAGAATCTGCAATGGAAGTAAAGTATTCTTTCGTCTGCGACTACGCGGCTAAAGAACAAAGCGGCAAGCTCTATATCATGGGCATGTTCAGCACAATTTGTTCAAAAACGTTCCCGTGCAAACATCCGCAGTTTACATATGTGGCAGGGCTTAAGTTCAACGTTGCCGAAACTGGAAAGCACAGGTTCATTATATCGTTTGTCGACTATGACGGAAAGAGCATCGTGCCTCCCATAGAAGGCGAAATAAATATAAACGACGCCGGCGGCATCATCCCCATCATGCCGACGTTCCATAACGTCCAGTTCCCAAGGCCCGGCCTTTACCAGCTCGATCTGGTCATAGACGAGCAGCATGCCGCGTCCGACACCATCGCCCTGCTGCAGCCCAAATCAGGCGCTTAACTATTATCGCTCCCCATGCACCCCGCCTGCCGTCATTTCTCACGCGGCTTTCGCTGCCGTTTGCCATTAAGCTTATCCACATAAAATATAACTAAGTCCCGTTTTCCGCCTTATGAGCGCTTTTTCCATTAATGTGTTTATTTTACCTGATTTGTGTTTATTAATAGTATAAGGGTAAGAAGTATTCGTGATTAACACGGCAAGGTTTGAAAGAGTAAGGCGTTACGGTTTCTCTCAGCTTGCTGAAAAATGTTTTAGGTTAAGCCAATATTAGGGGATGGGGAATCAGCCGGGAGAAGTTGGGAGAAATACGTAAAGCTTAAGGGGCGGCGTTAAGCCGTCTCTTTTTATACTGGCGCATTTGGCTTGAATCTTTAGTTTTCAAGCCATCTTAACCGGCTTTTTTGAATTCTGATTCACGCTTTTTGCTGTATGCCGGGGTATTGCAGATTCCGTCAAATCAGGGCTCTTCTTTACTTTTCTATTTCAGAGTATAATGCGGTATACTATAAAAAAAATCAATATAACGAATACGCTGACCCATGCATTAATTATCGCACCATTCATAGATACGGGTATCACCGCAATGTAGGCAGGAAGCAGCACTATCGCGATTTCTGCTAATAATAAGAACCATAAAACATAAGAAGGCCCTCTGTTCACAATGGCATGTCCTCTTGTTCACAGAGCCTCAACTCACTCATTTCTGACAGTTCCCCTATAGCGCTTAGCCATAGTCCTGGCGGCCTTTGGCCCCCGTCATTGAGAGGAGTCCAGCACATAATTGGAAGGATTTCCTCAAATAAATAATCATTTGTTATACCGTTTATGTGCTGGACGACGCGGCAATCCAGACCGCCCGCCTGTCGGCTCACGAATTCCGCCTGCCTTCACTATTACACTTGGCTTCCTCTGTTCACAATGGTCGTCTGCTCTCGCTGGCGCTCGGCATACTCCCTTGTTCACAGAGCCTACAGCTCACTTCATCCGCCGCAGGCGACTGATGAGGTGTGGAGCCTAAGCCTCCTTTTCCTCCGCCCCAAAAAGCCGTACCTTTTTGGGGACCCCGTTCAGGAGGTGGCGCCAACACTATAGTGTTGGTGACGGAGGATTCTCCCGCCATGATATGGTTACTGCTTGTTTGCGATAGGAGAAGTATATAAACACTAAACCAACTAGCGTCTTTCGCCTTGTGGTATACCTAATACAATGTGATCTGAGTTTGTATTGAAATACTTTTATTGTAGCGCATATGGAAGAAGGGTTTATCCATGCCATCTGCTTTCTCTTTCATTATTAAGGAATATGTTTAAAGATTGTTGTTTTCCATATGAAACCAAAAAACCATACACTCATCAGAGCAGTGCCAAGTAATCCAAATATGTGCAACCATGAATACCAGATAGCTGCAAATATACACATGGTAATGGTTAATAAAATAGCTATAATTAAGATTATCGCTTTAACTGTTTCTTTAAACCATGCACCTCGACTTAGATTCGCGAATGTAGCAAATGCAAAAGCAATAATAACTAGAATATAAATTAATAACAATGACATTTTTTTATACCCCCTATTAGATTTATCTCAATTCATTTCAAATAATTATATCACATTATTGGATGTGTTGTTATATTTTGTTGAAGATTATAGTGAATATATGTATAATATATATATCGTGTTAAAAAGAATTAAATGCAATATGTATTGCAGAGAATTTTGAAAGACGTTGAATGAAAGAACTCATATTATATTGTGATGAATCTACAAAGAAAGGGCAATATTATAGTAACTTTTATGGGGGAGCCTTAACAACAAGTCTATACCTTGATAATATTACTAATTCATTAAATGAAATTAAGGCTAAAAATAATCTTCACGATGAAATAAAATGGGTAAAAGTAACAGAAGCATATTTAGATAAATATATTTCTGTTATAGATTTGTTTTTTGATTTTGTTACAGAAAATAAAATTAAAATAAGAATAATGTTCTCTCAAAATGCTTTTACACCGACCGGATTATCACAAGAGCAAATTGATAAAGAATACTTCCTGTTATATTACCAATTTATCAAACATGCTTTCGGTTTTAAGTACTGCACTTCATCTAAGGGATCAAATCTAAAGATATTTTTTGATAGATTACCAAACGATAAAGATAGTTGTGTAGAATTTAAAGCATATATTCAAAGGTTACAAACAACGCCGGAGTTTCTCTATCCGAAAATAAAAATTCGAAATCAGGATATAGGTGAAGTAAAGTCTCACGATCATGTTATACTTCAATGTATAGATATTATTCTCGGAGCAATGCAATTTAGATTAAATAATCTTCATGAAAAGAAATTGCCTGATAGTAAAAAACGAGGCAAAAGAACAAAGGCAAAAGAAAAACTATACAAACACATTTTACATAGGATACAGAAAATATACCCTAATTTTAATATAGGTATTAGCACAGGCACTCACGATAACGCTAATAATATATGGATTCAACCATACAGGCATTGGAACTTCATATCTACCAGTTCACAGTATGATGAAACATTAACTAAAAAGAAAAGGTGCCCCGTTAAATCTACATAATCTCTCGCGCACTAAGCGCAAGACTTCGATTAAAACCGAGCACCTCGTTTATTCTAATTACTTTATATTACAATGTATTACAAATGTCAATAGGATTATTTTACCGTATTTTGTACTAACATTTTTATATTATACAGTATATGGTATAAGTTTATTGAAAATTCTAAGCAATAAATGTATAATGCATATATGAAAGGAGTATGTAATGTCAAATCCAGTGCAGATAGAGCTCGGCGCAATTGCTGGTCTAAAAGAAGAAGCAGATAAGATCATTAGAAAATATGCAGATGATCCGACAAGAATAGCTTTTGAAAAATACAATGAAATTGTCGGTCAATATATCTATTCTCTTGCTTGTATCGTTTCACAGCATGAAAATAAAATTAGCGCTCTTGAGCATAAACTTGAACACCGCTAATTGATTCTTTAGGCGGTTCTAGACTAATAATAGTATCAAGTTCATAAGCTATTTGTTTTAATTCTTTGTTTATAGCGTCTATTTTTGTTATTGCCTTTTTTAGTTTCTCATCATCATATGCTATGTTGTGTTTCATATTTCTTCTTTCCTCACTTTCAAAAAAACATCGGATCATAACTTTTCGATAATAAAAAGCCCCGTGTCTCCGCAAGGCCTGTTTTCTCATTTTCCCAGAGTTTAAAAGTCCCAAATCCTCAAAGCCCTTCATCCCCCCAGCCCAAACTCCCCCATCTCCTCCTCCATATCGCTCGACGTCACTTTAAGCCTGCCTATCTCCGCCGTAAACGGCTTGAATCCTTCCCACATGGCCGTAAGCAAAGCTTCCTCCTGCCCCGGCTCTATGGCGGCCAGCGTCATATGCGGCACCCAGGCTTTTTCCCTCAGCGAATAGAGGCACCCCTTGTCTGTGCAGTAATTGTCGTATTTTTCATGTATCTTCCCGTGCAGCTCCATGAGCCCTTTTGTTATACCCGGTGCCAGAAAACAATAC
The DNA here is from genome assembly GCA_964547655.1 of uncultured Christensenellaceae bacterium. Classification (GTDB taxonomy): domain Bacteria; phylum Bacillota; class Clostridia; order Christensenellales; family SZUA-584; genus DTFZ01. The sequence goes on along the minus strand of CAZJOS010000164.1, from coordinate 539 downwards.
CGCGAATCCGGGAAAAACCCGAAATGGTTGAGCGATATCTTTAAGCTCTCCTGCTTTGCCGCTGCTTTGCCGATCCACCCGAGAAGCTCCCCGTCGTCAAGGCCGGTGTATATTCCGAAAGTCATGTGCGGCTCCTGTGAGTCGGGCGTAATGCCCCGCCCTGTCAGGATATCTTTAAGCCGCTTGACCTCCCTATTCGCTTCCCCGTCAAATACGCCCATAACGCACAGCGTTCTTTGCTCGTCCAAATGTTTCTCCTTGCTCCGTCTTATTCCGAAAATTCCTCTTTTGATTGTACCATATATATGATATAAGGGATAATTAAAATATGATCCGGATACTTTCATGCCCTTCATCCGGCTCCGCCGGTCAAGGGTGAATATAGATCTTATAATATCCTCTCACAAGCGCCACCGCACCAGATTGCGGGTCTTTTATTCTAGCTCTGCAATCTGGTGCGGGGGCAAGACCGATAACAAACTTAAGTTTGTTATCGGATATGAGTTTTCTTCCCGCCATCCCGCCCGCTCATCTCCCCT
>CAZJOS010000163.1:0-5742 GCA_964547655.1 uncultured Christensenellaceae bacterium | reverse complement strand
TTGAAAAAATACCGCCAGAACTTGAGCGGTATCGTTTCTTCTGATAGTTATTTCAGTCCTTCGTCGTAAAGGTTGGAGACTTCCACCTTTCTCTTCCCAGCTTCTATCTCCTTTATCATTTCGACAATGCGCTTGTTGACCGGAGCAGGCACGCCGAGTTCGCCGCCTTTTTTGGCTATGTATCCGTTGAAATAATCTATCTCGGTTGGCTTTCCGCGCTCCAGCGACTGAAGGCTGGAAGACTTGAGCCTCCTGTATTTATAGCCTATTACGCTTATTATTAAATGGCGTTTAAAACGGGCAAAAAAATGGTTTCCCCGGAGAAGCGAATAATAATCTACCTTGCCGCCGTACGGTTCGACTTTTAGCCGCATCGCGTCCGCCACGGCTATCGCCTCGCGCATGATGGCAATGAATATATTCCTCGCGGCCTTTCTCTTGAGTATCTGCCCGAGGTACAAGCCGCTCAATACTCCAAGCGAAGTTATACATGAGTTTATGATCATCTTCGAATACAGATCTGAGAAAATGTTCTCGGATATTCTTGTGGGCAGCATTGCTTCCAGAACATCTTTTAAAAATGACACGTCTTTATCCGGCTGTAGGCCGCCTATCACAAAGTCGCCTTCCGACGTCATGTTGAGCGTGCCGTCCGGCAGCATAGTGGAGCCCCAGCCTATAACGCACCCAACCGTACGCTCCTTACCCACTATCTGTGCCATCGCCTCCACGCATATGCCGTTCTGCATCGAGACGACTATAGAATCGTCTTTGAGATAAGGCAATACGCGCTTTGCCGCGTCAGGCATGTCGTATGCCTTGGTGACTATCATAACGATATCCTTTTTACCGGAAAGCTGCTCTATATCGGCGACGGCCTTCATCTTTATATAATGCTCGCCGCGCACCCCCAGGATATGCAGCCCTTCTTCCCGGGCCTCTTTTGCCTTCTTTGGGTATTTGCAGACTATCTCCACGTCGTACCCGGCTTTTGAAAGAAATGCCGCGGTTATGCCTCCTATGGCTCCCGCGCCTATTACAGCTATTTTCAGCCCTTTATTCGCCATACGCCACCCCCGATATTCGTTTGCCTTATTATAGCATAAACGCGGGGTATAAATGAAATTATTTAAACAAGAAAAGACCGCCTGAGAACAAGTCTCAGGCGGCTGTCACGATATTTACTTTTTTAACTCTCTCACCGGCCGGGCTTCGATGTAGCCCCTGTAGCCGAGCGGCGCGAGCTGAAAGCGCGGGGCGTCTTCGTCGGCCCACTCGAAGCCGTACACTTTAGGGTCGTACTTCTTCATCACTTCCCACAGCCCGCCTATGGCGTCCTCGAACTTCTCGTCGTCGAACGGCTGCCCCTGGAAAACCATCATCTTGCAGGGCGGAAGGTCCATCACTTCGTAGCCTTCGGGCACAGGCCCATTATAGCCGGCCGCCATTTCGACTCCCTGCGCGTACTTCGACGTTCCGGGCTTTATCATGCCGTCAGGCAGCCACATGCCTATGGGCTCGTAAAGCGCGTCCTTTATTCCCGACAGCACTTCCCATACGTCGCAGCCAACTTCCTCGCAGTATTCGAAATAGTGCGCGGCCTTTATGCCCCGCTTTAATATGACTTTCCTCTTCGGGCGCTCGACCACCTGTACAAATACGGTATTTACATTGTCCGGCATTTCTGTATCTCCTCTTTCTCTTTGTTTTTTGAGGTAATATTCGCCGACAGCGGGAGGCATAAACAACTTAACGCTCCCGCCTTTGGCGCAGTTTTTAGGCGTAATGCCGAACTGCTTTGAAAAAGCGCGCGTAAAGCCTTCGTGAGAGCCGAACAGGAAATCGAACGCGACGTCTACGATCTTTTCATTTCCATTCTGCAACCTCTCGGCTGCCCGGGATAAACGGAGAGCGCGGATATAATCGAAAGGAGCTTTACCGGTAAGCTCTTTAAAAACCTTTGCTGCATGCCAGGGCGAATATCCCGCCCTGCGCGCGAGGTCTCCGAGCGTTATAGGCTCGGCCATGTGCTTTTCGATATAGTCCTGCATCCGCTGCACCCCAAGCAGCTTCTCCCACCGTTCCATCGACAACCTCCACAGATATAATATCTTAAAGAAGCAACAGATTCTTGACCGTTTTTGCGGACTTTATATCTGTTTCGAATAACGTCCGGTAAACACGATAAAAAGCACAAATTCCATTAACAAAATTCCGGTAACTACTAACACCGCCAAAAGGTCTTTGAGCAAGCCGAACGTCAGCGCAGCAGCGCAAAGCGCATAGAATATTATGCGATTTGCAGCCGCTCCCGCCTTTTCCCTGATGCGAATATTTCGTTCGTCGTTTGCCTCAATATTCTTTACGCGTTGCCGTTCCTGGCGCGCGGCCTCCGGCAAAGCTATCAGCAGTATGAAATTTCCCAGCCCGAGTGCGAATGCCGCAGAACCTGCCCCTATGCACAAACCGGATACGACAGCATCGGTCAATACGAACAAGCCGCATATAGCGCACGCCAGCCCGATTATTGAGGTAAAGAAGTAAGCCGTCTTCCCCTTCATTTTAAATCTTCCTCCTGATATATGAAAATATCTTCAATCGACATTCCGAAATAGCCGACGATCTTGAACGCGAGCAAAATCGACGGGTTATACCTGCCGTTCTCTAGCGACCCTATCGTCTGCCGCGAGACTTTCAAATCTGCCGCCAACTGCTCCTGTGTGATGCCCCTCTGCTTTCGTATCTCTTCAAGCCTGTTTTTCATGCTCTTCTCCACGCATACCCAAAAGCTTCAAGCTTTTTAGAATCGTATATGGAAAGTTTACTTTCCATAATAGTATCAACTCGATTCAATAATGTCAAGCTTGCTTTCCACTTTTGCCGATGATTTGTTTATTCAATAAAAACATATTGACAACTATATCGGCAGCCGATATAATATATATCGTCAGACGATATATCGTTGAACGTAATAATAGAAAGATTGAGGTGACAGAAATGGCTGAAAGCGCAGGCGCACTGACCGAGGCGGTATACTACATTCTTTTATCTCTCTATAGACCGCTGCACGGTTACGGAATAATGCAGAACGTAGGCGCGCTGAGCAGCGGCCGTGTAACTCTCGGCGCGGGGACGCTTTACGGAGCGATAAACACGCTCGTGGAAAAAGGCTGGATAACCCCAAGCGGAGAAGATATGGAATCGCGCAAGAAAGAATATGTGATAACGGACAAAGGAAAAGCCGCCGTCGAGGCGGAATTAAAGCGGCTCGAAGAGCTGCTGAAAAACGGTAAAAAAGTAACGGGGGGTGTTATATAATGAAACATGTAATAAGAAAACCATATTGGAACTATGAAAAAGAGGAGCAGTGGCTTAACGAGATGTCCGCAAAAGGGCTCGCAATGTGCGATTACTCGTGGTGCAGGTATGTATTCGAAGACGCGCCCAAAGGCGAGTATATATACCGTATCGAATTACTCGACCACTGGCCGACTCACCCTGAGAGCCGCAGATACATCGAGTTCCTCGAGGATACGGGAGTGGAATTCGTGGCGTCGTATATGCGCTGGGTATATTTCCGCAAAAAGGCGGCCGACGGCCCGTTCGACCTGTATTCCGATATCGACTCGAAGATAAACCATTATAAGAGAGTATTCGCCATGTGGGCAACTCTGGCTTTCGCGGAAATTTGCATAGGCATCTCTAACATAACTATCGGCGTTACGCCTCCGGGCGAATCAAACCTGAATCTCATTCTGGGCTTCTGCCTGCTTCCCATAGGCGCCGCGCTGCTCTTGCTGGCGCTCTCCACATGGCGGAAGATGAGACGTTTGAGGAAGGAAAAGAGGATAAGAGAGTCGTAATTATAATCCAAAAAGCAAATAATGGAATGGCATTATATTCTGAACGCGCCGCTGTACGAACCGTACTGCGGCGTTGCTTTTATATCCCCCCTGCGTTATTATTAAGTCTATGGAACAGAAACCCGAATGGCTCAAGAAGAAGATAGACTTAAAGTCGCTTACGGGGATGCAGGCGCTCATGCGCTCGCTCTCGCTTAACACCGTATGCGAGGGCGCCGACTGCCCCAACAGGGGCGAGTGCTTCAAGGCGGGCACCGCTACGTTTATGATACTCGGCGACACGTGCACGAGGAATTGCCGCTTCTGCGCAGTGAGCAAGGGCAAGCCGCTGCCGCCCGACCCGGCAGAGCCGGAACACGTCGCGGAAGCGGCGGAGAAACTCGGGCTTAAACACGTTGTAGTAACCAGTGTTACGAGGGACGACCTTATTGACGGGGGCGCGTCTCAGTTTGCGGCGACTATAAATGCTATCAGGCCGCGCCTTCCCGAAAGCACTGTCGAAGTACTTATACCCGATTTTCAAGGCAGCGAGGACGCTTTGAATATTGTGATCGCGGCAAAGCCGGATATAATAAACCACAACTTAGAGACAGTACCTTCGCTGTATAAGACAGTGCGCCCGCAGGCAATATACGAGAGGTCGCTCGAACTTTTGAAGAGAGTAAAAAAAAGCGGCATCCTCGCGAAGACCGGCATAATGGTCGGCCTCGGTGAAACGAAGGGAGAAGTGCTCTCTCTGCTCGATGACACAGCGGCTTTGGGGTGCGACATGCTGACCATAGGCCAGTATCTCCAGCCTTCCAAAGCGCACCTGCCCGTTTACGAATACATCTGCCCCGGGCAGTTCGAGGAATATAAACTTGCGGCTCTCGAAAAGGGGATAAGGTATGTCGCCAGCGCCCCGCTCGTGCGCAGCTCGTACAACGCCGCCGAGGCCATGAAGGAGCTGAAGGCATGATATACGTAAAATGCGATTCGACAGACGCCAATTTCAACTTTGCGCTGGAAAAATACCTTTTGCACCGGCTTGAAGTTTCCGACGAATACTTTTTGTTCTGGAGGACGTCGCCAACCCTGATGATAGGTAAATTTCAGAACACGCTCGCCGAGATAAACATGCCGTACGCGAAAGCGCATAACATAAACATAGTGCGGCGCATAACGGGCGGAGGCACTATTTATACCGATATGAACGGGTGGCAGTTTTCGTTCATCGTGAAGCGTAAAGGCAGGCTGGAGTTCGAAACGTTCACGCGCCCTATAATAGAAGCCCTTCGTTCTCTTGGTGTGGAGGCGGAGCTTTCCGGACGGAACGACCTGACTATAGGCGGCAGGAAGTTTTCGGGCAACGCGCAGTTTGCGGGTAAAGACGTCATGCTGCACCACGGCTCGCTGCTTTTTAATACCGACCTTGAAGAGCTGGTAAGGGCTTTGAATGTGAGTGACGAGAAGATAATATCTAAGGGCATAAAGTCGGTCCGCCAGCGCGTTACGAATATAGCGGAGCACCTGCCGGAGAAGATGACGAGCTTAGAGTTCCGCGACGTAATGCTCTCGTACCTGCTTAAGGGCATGGGCGCATACGAGCTTAATGAAACCGATACAGCCGGTGTGAACGAGATCAAACGCTCACAGTTCGATGCCTGGGAATGGAACTTCGGCAGCGACCCCAAATTCAACGTTACTAAAGAAAACCGTTTTGCGGGCGGCAAGCTCACCGCGAAACTGCTCGTGGAAAAGGGACATATATCGAGTATAAAGTTCTATGGCGATTTCTTCGCGTCCGAGAGCCTCGGCGATCTGGAAAACAGCCTTACAGGCTGCCGTTACACACAAGAGGATATAAAAAATGCGCTTGTGAAAGCGCATGCGGAAAACT
>CAZJOS010000162.1:0-5743 GCA_964547655.1 uncultured Christensenellaceae bacterium | reverse complement strand
GCGTCGAGCCCAGCTCAATACCGAGGTATGTATCGCCGCTGTTTATTGCACTTTTGCTGTCCTGCATATCCACACCTTCGCTTTCCGTTATGACGTCAAATCTTTTCCGGGTATTATATCGCTTCCGGGCCTTTTTCTGAACTTCATCAGCTTAAGTCCGCCCTTTTCGCGAAGCGCGAGAACTACGCTCTGAAGCAAAATGAAGAAGGTAAGCATAAGCCCGGTGGTAATGCTTTGCAGCCATGCTTCCTGAACTCCTGAGAGAGCCACGATACTGTTGATAGTCATTAAAATAAGCACCCCGAAAAGCGTACCTATCACGTTACCGACGCCGCCGGTCAGCAAGGTGCCGCCTATGATAGCAGCCGCTATCGCTTTCATTTCTGCCTGGGATGCATTGGAGGCGTTTCCGGCCCCTGTTTGCATCAGATAGACATAGCCGCCGATACCGGAAAGCAGCCCGCACAGCAGATAGGAATAGAATTTAGTGCGCCTTACGTTGATGCCCAGCATGAGCGCGCTCTGTTTGTTTCCGCCCACCGCGTAGAGGTTGCGCCCGAATCGCGTCCACTTCAGGATTACGAATATAATCAATACTACGGCTATAGCGATTATTACGCCGGGCTCGATTTTAGCAGGAATAAAATTGCCGTTTTTTGCTAATGAACCTACGCCCGGTATTTTAATACGAGTGTCCAGAATGGCGGCAAAGGGTGAGGTCTTATCCACCGGGCACGGATAGGCGCTGATTATGGTTATCATTCCTTTTGCAAAGAACATACCCGCCAAACTGATAATAAAGGGCTGTATATCCAAATAGGATATCAAAAATCCCTGAATCAGTCCGAACGCTATCCCTATGCCCAAAGCCAAAACTATTGAGCCTATTACGCTGCCTTGATGGATATTGGCTAATTGCTCCGGCGTTAATGAAGCTAATGTGGTGGTGCCGTCATGGCCGTTCAGGAACACAACGCAGGCCATGGTCACCATCGCGGTTATGCCGCCCACCGAAATATCGATGCCTCCCGCAATCATGACCAAAGTCAGTCCGCAGGAGATTACGATAAGATACGCATTGTCATTGAAAATATTAAGAAACTGCTGGGGGTTAAGGAAACCTCCGCCCCATATAAGCATGGCAAGTCCGTACATGCCAACAAAGATGCATATCGTTATGGTCAGGAGCAAATTGGTGTTGGAAATGCGCTCCCTGCGTTTTTTCCCCCGATTCCCGGTAGATAACTTTTTGTTACTTGTCATATCGTTAATTCTCCGTTTTCGTCGATTTGCTTATCTTTCGGTGGTTTTTTAAATAGCTTACAGCGCAGCAAACGGGTATATTTTATTATCATATCGCGAAACTGACGGACATATTGCTGCATAATCGGCGAACTCAATACAACGATGGCAATAATAACGACTGCCTTATAAGCTTTTATCGCCTTTGAATCGACCCTCATGGCATTTAGAGTAACCGTCAACGCCTGAATGATGTATGCGCCTGTCACCGAACCGGCCAGGCTGAATTTTCCTCCGCTTAACGCATTGCCTCCGATTGCGACTGCCAAAATAGCGTCCATTTCGATTTCAAAAAGATGATTTTCAGGTTGAATGACCCCTCCTACATTACAGACGCGGACACAGCCCGCAACCGCAACGCAAACGCCCAGTATCATAAAGGACAATAATTTTATCCATACAACGTTGATCCCGTTTAACCGGGCGGATTTTTCGTTGATTCCGACCGCTTGCGTGTACAGCCTAAGATTGGTGAACTTTAATACAAGCCAAACCAACGCCACGAAAATGATCGAGATAAAAATACGCGTTTGTACGGGGACGCCCGGAATAAAACTTCCAATAGCGTTTATCAGCGGGCCTTCAACAACAGGCGACTTATTGCCGACTATCGCATACGCTATAGAACGCCCGGCGGAAAACAGTATTAACGACGCGATCATCGGCTGAACCTTAAATACGGCGACCAATGTGCCGTTGAATGCGCCAAAAATAATTGCTACAACACAGCTTGCCAAGAACGCGGCAAGAATAAGCGGCAACGTAATTTGATTACCTATAAGCACACGGACAAAAACAGCGCCCGCTATTGCCGATGTTGCGCCAACGCTGATATCCTGCCCTTTCGACGACGCGGTCACCAGTGTCATGCCGATTGCCAGAATAACAAGCTCGGACGCGCCGCTGAAAATACTGATTATATTCCCGGTAAGAACGTCATATTTGTATTCGGTTATACTGAACTTGTCTTGTATATTGCTGGTGGTTATAGAGAAAAAATTAATATCTCTGATCAGGTTAAATACAACTATTAAGAATAACGCAAACAACGGGATAAACAATTGAGACTTTGTAAATTTTTTAAAACCCTTCAGTAAAAAATGCGTAGATTTCTTAGAACTCTCAGCCATTTTGAGCTGCCTCCCCCGCTATCGTATGCATAATATTAGCTTGCGTCATGTCCTCGCCTTTAAGCTCACCCACTATATCGCGATCGCGCATAACGATGAGCCGCGAACAAGTGCGAAGCATCTCCTCTATTTCAGATGAAATAAACGTGATGCTGACGCCTTCTTCCGCAAGCTTTAAAACAAGCTTTTGTATTTCAACTTTTGTGCCGACGTCTATGCCGCGCGTCGGCTCGTCTAAAATAAGATACTGCGGATTTGTCAGCAGCCAGCGCGCAAGTATTGCCTTTTGCTGATTGCCGCCCGAAAGTGATCTTATGGGCGTATCCGTCGAAGCGGATTTTATGCCCAGTAATTTGATATACTCCTCCGCAAAGGCTTCCGCTTCATTTTTGGAAAAAGGCTTGAAAAAGCCCTTCATTACCTGCAGGGCAAGTATTATATTTTCACGCATGGACAGGTCCTCAACGATACCGTCCTGCTTTCTGTCTTCGGGCAGATACCCGATGCCATGCTTCATGGCATCCTTGGGTTTTTTTATCTTAACGTTTTTTCCGTTTACCCTGACATTTCCGCCGGTAGTTCTGTCGGCGCCGAATATAGCGCGTACGCTTTCGCTGCGGCCGGAGCCAAGGAGCCCGGTAAAACCGTTTACTTCACCCTTATAGATCTTGAAGTCAAACGCTTTTACACCCTCTGCGCTGGAGAGCCCGACTGCTTCAAAAACAGGCGTGGCATCCGTCTCGGCATGTAAGTTTTTTTGATTTTGCAATACTGAAATGTCGTCAAGCGCTTTGCCCATCATCTTTGTTACTAGCCCGATGCGCGGCAGGTTTTCCACCTCGAATTCCCCAACCAGTTCTCCGTTTCGAAGCACCGTTATCCGGTCGCAGATCTCATATGCCTGCTCGAGAAAATGCGTTATGAAGATGATGCCGACTCCGCGTGACTTGAGTTCGCGCATAAGGGAGAAAAGCTTCGCAACCTCGTGTTCGTCCAGCGATGAGGTAGGCTCGTCCAGTATAAGTACTTTGCAGTCCATGTCCACTGCCCGGGCAATGGCGACCATTTGCTGTACGGCCAGCGAGCAGGAATCGAGCTGCTGGGCCGCTCTTGCCGGGATATTCAGTCTGGCAAGTATCTCAGCCGCCTTTTTTTCCATAGAGCGCCAATTAACGAAACGGTAGTTGCCCCGTCCTATAAACATGTTTTCTGCAACCGAGAGGTTAGGGCAAAGAGTTATCTCCTGATAGACCGTGCTGATACCCAGATTCTGAGCCTCATGAGGTGATTTGACGTTAATTTCTTTGTTGATGCCAGCTATGTGTATCTTCCCTGAATCTTTCGGGAATACGCCTGTCAGAACCTTAATCAAGGTTGACTTGCCGGCTCCGTTTTCACCCATCAGCGCATGAATCTCGCCTTTTCGAAGAGTGAAATCCACATCTTGCAGAGCGCGTACGCCCGGGAATTCTTTGCATATTTTCCGCATTGATAAAACGATTTCGTTCCGCATAGGTAACCATCCTTTAAGCATTGGAAGTTTCGGAAAAGCGGCGGTGCGTGTATGAGGAAAATCCGCATACTTCGCACCGCGCTGACCGACCCCCCTGTTATCAGGAGGAGGATTTACCGGTTATTCGCCGAGGCCGTATGTATCGATGTCAGCCTGAGTGATGGTCTTCGCATCGAAACCGCGCTCTTCGTTGATAACCTTCTTTTGCGGAAGCGTTCCGCCGGCTTCAAGCGTCTGTATCATTTCTTCGATTACAGAAGCCTGGAAGGGGCTGCACTGTCCGTCATAGTTCCAATTGCCCGCAAGCAGTTCACGAAGCGCCCACTTGTTGCAGTCGAAGCCCATGATGATTACATCCCCGTTAACTCCGTGGGTGATGCCGGCTTCATCGAGAGCCGCGACAGCGCCCTTGGCCATGCCGTCATTTTCGGCATAGATCACGTTGAATTTGTCACCGGCATTGATTACCGATTCTACAATTGCCTTTGCCTGAGCTTCATCCCAGGTAGCGGTCTGCTGCATAACCTTTTTCATGGAACCGTCCGCGAATTTCGCATCTAACGCGGCTGTGCGGCCGATCTGAGCATCGCTGCCCATTGCGCCCTGAATGTGGATGACGTTGTACTCAGGGAGGTTCTGAGCTACCAGCCACTCCACGGCCGTTTTGCCTTCCTGCGCCATATCGGAGACAACGGCTGCTTCATACAGGCTCTCGTCGCAGTTGATCATGCGGTCGAAGAGGAACACTTTAACGCCCGCTTCCTTAGCATCGTTAAGAACGGAATCCCAACCGTCTGTAGCGGCTGCCGAGATAAGGAGGTAGTCAACGCCGGCGGTGATAAACTGAGAGGCCGCATTGAGCTGCTCATCATTCTTAATGCTGAAGAAAGCCGAAACATCGTATCCGTTCTCTTCCGTGAATACTGCTTCAAAGGATGCCACATTCGCCGCGCGATATCCGGATTCAGATGGCGGATTGTTGACGATACCTACCTTAATAGGTCCGGCCGGTTCCGGCGGCGCGACGGATGTATCCGGCGACGTGCTTTCTGCCGGCGGCGGGGTAACGGACGGAGTTGCTTCTCCGGCACATGCTGCCAGACCTAATGCCATTACGACAGCCAGGACAACAAAAATGAGTTTTTTCATACTTTTTTTCCTTTCCAATTTTTTATATCGAGAGATACACATTGTGCGATTTTCTTATAACATAGTGATAATATGAATAGCAATATCAATGGAAGAACCGCGTAAAGTATCTAACCATCCCGGTTAGATAGCGAACTATCGTAAATTTTTATACCTGGCTTATTTATGACCGGCCGTAATTTTTAACCCGTCGCAGTAAAAAAAAGACCGCCGCCAAAAGCGCCGGTGCCGCCAGGAAACAGCCTTTTTACTGGTAATAATATTAAAAGGCTCCGTATAAACGGAGCCGGAAGTACAAAATACCGTTACCTTTCCAGAAGGAAAACGGCTGCTGTCAATATCCCCTTCGGTCTATCATCTCCTGAGTGATAGTACGGTAATCGAATATTGCCTCATCGATATATTTTTCATGCTCGACATGTTCGCCGTTCTCGATCCGCTTGATTATCTCATCGACATAGGGGCCCTGCAGAGGGTTGCATTCCACGTTCAGCGCTATTCTTCCCTGAAGGCAATATATGAGCCCCAGCTTTGTCGCGTCGAACGATATGACGATAACGCCGCCGTCAGCGTTGCATCTAAGCCCCGCGTTCTCCATCGCCTCTATAGCGCCAAACGCTTCGCCGTCGTTCTCGCAGTAAACGACGTC
>CAZJOS010000161.1:0-5747 GCA_964547655.1 uncultured Christensenellaceae bacterium | reverse complement strand
GGTCAATCGGATTATATACGAGTTTCCGGGAACGCGCAAGCTATGCCGGTGTATACTTCAGATGTCACTGTCTGTACAAACCGCTCCCCCCTGTTGTATAATATGCAGGCATAGAATTTTGTCAGAAGGCGGATATATTGGATAATAAAAAGAAAAAAGACGGAGCGGTAAAGCTGTTCGCGTCATACTACAGGCCTCATGTAAAGTTGTTTGCTCTCGATATGTTTTGCGCGTTTATGATAGCGGCTATAGACCTGTCATTCCCGCTCGTATCGAGGTACGCGATGACGGAGCTGCTGCCCACGAAAGCGTATGAGGTGTTCTTCATAATAATGGGCGCGCTCATAGCTGCTTACGGACTTCGGGCGGTGTTCAATTATATAGTCACGTACTGGGGGCACACTCTCGGCATACGCATAGAGGCGGATATGCGGCGCGACCTGTTTACACACCTTCAAAAGCTCAGTTTCCGCTTTTACGATACGCACCGCACGGGCAAGCTTATATCGCACGTGACTAACGATCTTTTTGAGGTCACCGAGCTTGCGCACCACGGCCCTGAAGATCTGTTTATTTCTCTGGTCACCATAATCGGCTCTTTTTTAGTTATGCTGGGCGTAAACTGGGCGCTCGCGATTGTGCTCATAGTGCTCGTCCCGGTGGGCGTTACGTTCACCATGCTTCTTCGCCGCAGGATGATGTCGGCATCGGGGCGCGTTAAGGAGCGTACGGCGGATATTAACTCCGGACTCGAGATGAGTATTACGGGGGCGCGCGTAGCCAAGGCGTTCACCAACGAGGAATACGAGATAGCAAGGTTCGCCGAAAACAACGAGCGCTTCAAGACGTCGAAAGGAGAGTTCTATTCGTCCATGGCAGTATTTTCGAGCGGCATGGACATGTTCACCAACCTGTTCTCCGTCGCGGTCGTAGCCGTAGGCGGATACCTCATTATGCAGGGCAATTTCGATTATATCGGGCTCGTAACTTTCACGCTGTATGTAAGCGTGTTCCTGCAGCCCATACGCCGACTGTCGGCGTTTACGGAGCAGTTCACCATAGGCGCGGCGGGCTTTTCCCGTTTCCGCAGCCTTATGGACGAAGAGCCGGAGGTAACCGATTTGCCTGGCGCGGTGGAGCCAAAACAGGTACGCGGAGATATCGCCTTTGAAAATGTCAGCTTTTCTTACAGCGACAGGACGCACGTGCTTAAAGACCTTGATCTTAAAATAGAAGCCGGGAAAACGCTCGCGCTAGTGGGCCCTTCGGGCGGCGGGAAAACGACGCTCTGCCATCTGATACCTCGTTTTTACGAGGTGGACTCAGGCCGCATAACGCTCGACGGGCACGATATCAGGGATATTAAATTAGGCTCGCTGCGCCGCAACGTAGGCATAGTCTCGCAGGATGTGTTCCTGTTCGCGGGCACCATAAAGGAAAACATACGCTATGGCCGCATAGACGCGACAGACGAAGAGATAATCGAGGCGGCAAAACGGGCCGAGATCCACGACATGATAACGGAGATGGAAAACGGTTACGATACCGAAGTCGGCGAGCGCGGGGTGAGGCTTTCAGGCGGGCAGAAACAGCGGGTCTCCATAGCGCGAATATTCTTAAAGAACCCGCCGGTGCTTATACTCGACGAGGCGACGTCGTCACTTGACAGCGTTACCGAGGCAAAGATACAGGCGTCGTTCGACGAACTCTCAAAAGGGCGCACGACGTTGGTGATTGCGCACAGGCTTTCCACGGTAAAGAGCGCCCATGAGATAGTGGTTATAGGCGAAGAGGGCATAATAGAGCGCGGCGCCCATAAGGAGCTGCTCGATGCGGGCGGAGAATACGCGAAGCTGTACAAAAGCCAGTTCAGAGATTAACCGTAGGGAACGACCCCTGTATCGTTCCGTCCAATATAAAGAAAAATCGGAGGTCTATATGCTGGAACAGGAAGACAGGGACAGGATAGAAAAGATAATACGCGACCGTAAAGCGGCCGACAGCTTTTGCACTGAGAATTCGGAAGTGTATTGCGCGTTTTCCGGCGTGGCGGAGAAGACGTTTAAAGACGGGCGCTTACCCTGGCGGAGAAGCAGCTTATAGCCGCGGCCATCGGGATAAAGGATAACTGCGAGTCGTGCATGGAGTCGCACATAAGAGAGGCTCTGAGCGCGGGCGCAACCGAAAAACAGGTAGTGGAGATGATCGAGGTCTGCATCGAGACGGGCGGCGGCCCCGCAACGGTTGCTGCGAGGTTCGCGCTAAAGGTGCTGGAATATTACAGGGAGAACAAGCCGCTGTAGATGATATGAAAGGTTATATAAATCTGGATATCAGGTGAAATAGTATGTTGGATCGTCTTATAAGATTGATAGTTTTAGGAGTGCTCGCAATAGCGGCTGTATCTGTTTTGTTATTTGTCGTGCACATCGTTATCCGCGTTGTGATATTCGGCGCTCTGGTATTAGGCGTACTTTGGGTAATTTGGAGTTTGAAGGGCGGCGGCGGAAACTCCAAGGGTCAGTAAGGAGCGAAAATTGGATAATGAATTCCGGCACAAAGTTATAAAAGTAATAGTGGTTTTAGTTTTAGGCGCTCTCGGGATATATATAATAATATGGGCTTCACCTATATTATAGAAAGCGACCTTGCTTTTAGTTTTGTAGCTTTAGTTTTAATATTGCCTATCGTATTGATCAATAATAGGTATAATACGCTCATGGAAATAAGAAGACTCTCAAGAAAAACAGCGCCGTTATGTGCGCCGTTTCTTTTTTAATAGCTATACGTTTATACTGCCCGGCCTGTAATAGCTCGCGCTTATTACCTTCTTTCTTCTCTTTCTTATGGAGATTATAGACGCGCCTAAAAGCGCGCCTGCCGCGGCTCCCGCAAGGCTCCCATACACTGCAATAAAATCATCTACCGGCGGGACTTCTTTGAACGTTATGCTGTCTATCGTGCCTTTCATCGTCTGTGCAAGGCTTTTAGATATACTGCTTTCGCTTGAACGCAGAGTTATATCTATCGTCCGCCCGTTTTTTATAGTAATATATTTCACTCCGTATTCCGCCATGCCGTTATTTTGTCTGGTAAAAGCGCATTCGGCAAATTTGGCCTGGTTGTGCGTATAAACGTTGCAGCGTGAAAAGACCGCCTGTTCTCCCGCCTGGTCCTCCCCTTCCTTCATAATGGCTTCCGCTTCCGCCACTATTTCTTCATCAGTCAGGCTGCTAAAATCGTAAATGCCTCTGCTGTTTTTGGAACCTGTCATAGTGACAATGATGCCTGCGTCCGATATAGCGTCTTCCATCTGAAGGAAGATACCGTTTTCTTTAAACCTCTCCGCGATTCCTTTGCCGTCTATGCCCGCAAGCTCAAGCTCCGCGGCGCCATCCTTTACTTCCTGCGTGAACACATACCAGCCCTTCGGCGAACTTATCGTCATATCGAGTTCCGGCAAATCGTACGATGCCGTATCCGGCACCGGCGCTGAAGATACCGGTTTTGAAGAGACTTTCGTGAACACTACGCTGTCCGCCGCGCTTTTCAGCGCCTCTTCACAGCTGCCGGGTATTTCGCCTTCTCTATCGTACAGCAGCGAAACTTCGATCCATTGCCCGTTCGCGACTGTAAAATACCGTTTCCCGTTCAGCGTTACTCCCTCGGTCTCCCAGATAAAATCGCAAACCGCGAATTTGGCCTGGTTGTGCGTATAGACGGAGCAGTCTGAGAAAGTCACGTCTTCCGTTTTCACCTTTTCGTTGATTATGGACGCCCAAAACAACAGGCGGTCGTCATCCATATCGCTGAAATCGTTGATGCCCCGGCTGTTTCCGGTCAATTTCACAAGTATCCGGGCGTAAATGTCCGTGCTTATCATATCCAAAAAGACGCCGTCTTCCTTATATTTTTCCGCAAGCCCTTTTCCCTCTATACCTAAGAGCCTTAAGTTCATATCGTCTTCCTTTAAGTCCTGCGTAAAAGTATACCACCCTTCAGGGGAATCTATCGACATATTGAGTTCGGGCAAATCGATCGTTGCCGATTTCGGCCCCGCGCGAGTGACCGGCACAGACGATACTTTGGTGAATACTACGCTGTCTACGACCCTTTTGAGCGTCTGTACGGAACTGGCTTTAGCTTCGTCTCTGTATGGAAACAGTGTAATATATATGATTTGTCCGTTGATAGACGTTAAAAATTCCGTTCTGTCGTCTCTATATAAAATAATAAATTTGGTTTGTATGTGCCCATAAGCGGCGCAGGCTGAAACAGTCCCCTCTTCTATCCCTTTAGATGCCGATTGCAGCAGCAGGTCATCGGGAATCTCGTTAAAGTCAACGCCCTCGCTGTAATCTGCCATACTTACCACGATCTCATCTTCAGACACCGGGTCTATCAAATGTAAGCTGATAGCGTTTTCCTTAAAATAATCCGTTAAATGCTTTCCGTCTATACCTAAAAGCTTAAGGTCCGGGTCGTCTGCCTTTACGTCTTTGGTGAATACGAACCACCCTTCAGGAGAATATACCATCATATGGATTTCGGGCATTTCATATGCTGACGGAGGAGGCGCCACGGGTATCGGCTTTGAAGTTACCTCTGTGAATACTATGCTTTCCACAACGCTTTTCAGCGATTGTTCGAGGCTTTCGAAGCGTTCGCCTTCGCTGGGATACAGCAGCTGGAATGCTATATCCTGTCCGTTTATTATTGTAATATATTCCGTACCATATTCCGTTAATTTACTGCTGACAGGCCTGGAAAAACTGCGAACATAGAATTTTGCCTGCTTATGCCTGTATATGAAACCCTCCGAATAATCGATCTTTTCTTTTTTCCCCTGTTCCTCAGCACTCTGCGACGCCTGTTCCATCCCGTCCTTTAATTCCTCGTCGGTAATGAGGTTAAAATCATATATGCGCTTGCTGATATCGGAATCGTCCATCGTCACATATATCCGCGCGGCAGGGTCGGCGCATTCCATATCAAGGTAGATGCCGTTTTCTTTAAAATGTTCCGCAAGCCCTTTCCCGTTTATCCCCAAAAACTTCAGGACAGGGTCGTCCGCCTGTACGTCCTGATCGAACGTATACCACCCTTTTGGAACCTCAATGGTCATATTCAGTTCGGGCAGCTCATACGCCTCGCCGCCCGCTGCCAGCGCCGCGGGCGCGGCCAGGAAAATGCAAAGCAGAGCGAGCGTCAGGGATAAAAATCTTTTCATGATCTTCCTCCAGTATCCTGCAAGCGGCGGTAATGTTTATATTATAACATAATAATTCAATTTATCCCATTATTTTTAATGCCGCAAAAAAACAGCGCCCCATTCGAAGCGCCGTTACGTTTTCACGCATTATATATTTATGCCTCCCGGCAAATATGAGAAACTTCCTCAGGATACCTTAGCCCTTCTCTTTCTTACGGTCATTACGGCCGCGCCGATGAGGGCGCCCGCCGCGGCTCCCGCGAGGCTGGCATATACGGCTATGAAATCGTCTACCATGGTCGATGAGACCTTTGTGAGCTTTATATTATCGACCGTTTCTTTGACCGCATTCGCAAGGCCGTCCGATATCCCTCCCGAGCGCGAAACCAGCGTTACGCATATGGTCTGTCCGTTTATCACGGTAAGATATGCCCTTCCGTAAAGCGTTTCGCCACCCTCTTCACCTGTAAAATCACATGCGCCCATATAATATCACAATATAGAATCCGCTGCCACGAAAAAAGTATATTTTTTC
>CAZJOS010000160.1:0-5786 GCA_964547655.1 uncultured Christensenellaceae bacterium | reverse complement strand
CTATTCGATTTCTATCCGCTTCGTATCGCTGCCTATACTCTTTTGTCTCGGAACGGTAACCTTTAGCACTCCGTTATCAAGTTTAGCGCGTATCCCTTCTTTTATTGCGTCAGGAAGATAGATGCCGCGGCTCATCGAAGAGTACCTTCTCTCCCGGTGGATATAGTCCTTGCCTTCCTCGTTAACTCTTTCTTCCCTCTTCACGGCTATAAGAAGATTGCCTTCCTTAAGGTCAAGGTTAACTTCCTCGCGCTTTATCCCCGGCAGCTCTGCCTCTATCAGGTATTCTCCGTCTGTCTGCTGCACGTCCACTTTGAACGCATCCCTGCCGAAGCGGCCCATGAGCCACGGTTCGCCAAAAAAATTGTCTATCATATCATAAAAATCGTCCGAGCCCATGAGGCTTCTGTTTCTTCCGCCGAACGGAACCATATTTGCCATTTTCACAAACCTCCTTCTATCGTTCTGTATTATATTATTCCCGAATAACAATCTTGGGAAACGCCGATCCAATGAGAATGAACAGATGAACGAATAAACCGGCGTTCCCAAAATTTATCTTAATTAAACGATCTTGCTTATCTCGGTGCGGAGTTGTTTGATTATCCTCTTTTCCAGCCTCGAGATATACGACTGCGATATACCGAGATAGTCGGCCACCTGCTTCTGCGTCTTTTCCTTCTGGCCGTTCAATCCAAAGCGCATCTCCATTATCATGCGCTCCCTCTCGCACAGCCTGTCTATGCACTCCTTCATCAGGTCTTTTTCAACGCTGCCTTCTATCTCGGTGTAAACTACGTCCGGTTCGGTGCCGAGTATATCCGACAGCAGCAGTTCGTTCCCGTCCCAGTCCACGTTCAACGGCTCGTCGAAAGATACTTCGAATTTAAGTTTGGCGTTGCGCCGCAGGTACATGAGTATCTCGTTTTCAATGCACCTCGAGGCGTACGTCGCGAGCTTGATATTTTTATGCACGTCAAAGGTGTTCACGGCCTTTATGAGCCCTATCGCGCCTATAGATACGAGGTCTTCAATGCCTATTCCGGTGTTTTCGAATTTGCGGGCTATGTAGACGACCAGCCTTAAATTACGCTCTATCAATACGCGCCTGACCGATTTGTCCCCCTTCCCCAGCCTTTGAAGCAGCAGGTTCTCTTCCTGCTGCGTAAGCGGCGGAGGCAGAGCCTCGCTCCCGTTTATGTAATCCGCATTCAGCGCAATCCCCAGCTGCTGCAATATCCATGCCGCTATTTTCCTCGCAAAATACTTTACCATGACCTGCTCCTTTCATAAGTTCATCTATCATGCCGCTTCCTATGACCGCTGCGCACCCGTACGCGAGAGAGCCTCTCGCTATGCAGACGACCGCTTTTATTTCTTTCTTTTGGCCTTTCAGCGTTACGCCGTCTATTTCTATGCCGTAAAACAGCCCCGGGCCGGCCGCGGTCATTGCCGGGATTATCCTCATCTTCTCCGTCAGCGGAGACCCTCGGCAATTCAGCAGGTCAAGAGTATCTTTACCCAGCAGCTCCTTTGCCGCGGCTGTGGATACGAACACTACTCCCAGCCCGCTTAAAGGCTCGGTAAGCATATTTCCGGTATCGACGAATGCCTTAAGCGGCACGGCGCGTTCCTTATATACGGCATTTATCGTAACCGTTTTGCTTTCTCTTTCAATGGTGCGCTTTCTTACCCTGCTGAAAATACCCGCCGCTGCCGCCCCCACACCCAGACCGATAATTATATAGCTTGCCGGCGGCCTTACCGCTATCGCTCCGCCGAAACTTCCGGATGCCCCGAAGCAGTATGTGATACCGTATATCGCCCCCGCGAAAACGAACGACGTGATATAAAACGCGCATACGTTCTTCCAGAAACTTCTCTCGTTTTTTGCGTAATACGCTGTAAAGCACATTAAAGCGCTTACAGCCGCTTTTGCCGGGAAAGAAACTTCGAAACCGCTTGCGCCGAAAACGGCGCAGGCGTATATCCCCCCCATTGAGGCGGACGCCGCGAATCTGCCCCATCTTTTTTTTGAGCCTGTGAGCAGCGACGCAAGGAAAAGTATAAGCAGATCGACTATGAAATTTTCGAGAAAAACGATCTCAATATATATCTTTTGCATCTGCGTCTGCCCTTCTCTTTTGATGCGGTTATTATATAATTACTGAATCTTTATATATTGTAGAACCGCGTTCGGCATAAAAAATAAAATGGCGGATATGTGGCGAATAATCGATAAAGCGTGTGCCTTAATAGGAGCGGTTTATAATGCTTTTACGTATATAAGAGCCGTAAACAGCATATGCGTTTTTCCCATGCCCGCAAGCCGTATGGACTCCCTTTTATTAACGCGTTTTCCCGCAGCGCCGAAAAACGGCGCAGCGCGTATTATGAAGAAAAGTTTTGTTTTTATACTATCACATGATATAATACATGCAGCCCATGATATGTCAGGGCAGGGTATGTAATGAAAAAAGTATAAAATAATTACTCGGCTGTCCTTCCGTTTCCGCCGTACGGTATATCGATAAGCCCTGTAATAAAAAAACGGCGAAAAGCACTGGAAATCAACCTGTAAATTATATTGTTGGGGTATTGAAAATTGGATAAAAGCAAAAGCATTAAGAGAAGCACGCCGATAAAGGTGATCGGCCTTAGTTTGCTGGCAGCAGTGTTGATATTGCCGGCGCTCGGGTTTTCAGCCGCCGATAGCGCTCCGGCTTTCAGCATAAGCAATACGCCGGCGGCCGCTGCAGCTGAAGGTAACGAAGTATCGGCGGCTCCCGGCCGTCCGGCCGAACCTTCCCCGGCAGTGTATACGGACCGAATACCACAGCCCGCCATAACCGCGGATCCCGCCCTCGAAACCGATATCGTTCTAAGCGAAGTCAAAACAGGAGAAAAACTGCCCTTGCTGTCTTTGGACGAGATAAACGAGAAATATAAAGAATGCGGCAAAATGACCATAGCCGGAATGAAGCCCGAAGATTATGATAAGGCGATGTCTATAGAGTGGGAGGCGCTTAATACCCCCGGAGAGCCGCAGGACTTAACCGTCGACTTGAGCGAGCTGATAAACTACGAGTCATTCCAAAATTACATATTCAACCTCGACAGATATGAGGGCGTTGAAGTATCCGTTATCGGCAAAAGCGAGCAGGGACTGGATATATATATGGTAAAAGTCGATCTCGGCGGGGAGGATGCCGGTAAGGAAAAGCCACTAATAATGCTTACGGGGAGCGTCCACGCGCGGGAATTCGCGGGCGCCGACTATATCGTGAAATTTTTAAGCGATACCATAAAGAAAGCTGGCAGCGACCCTTATACGAGGCTCCTGCTTGAAAACGCAATCATCGTTGCCGTGCCGCTGGTAAACCCGGACGGCAGGGAAATGATCATAGCGACGGGAAAGGCAGAATCGGGAAAAGGAGCCCGTAAATCAAACGCGAACGGAGTAGACCTAAACAGAGCGATGCCCTCGATAAACGCGGGGCAGCTGGCAAAAGGGGTAAGGCGCGTAAAAAATTTTTCCACCAAGCCTGATATGGATTTTTTCGCGGGCTATAACCTGGGGACTGAAAGCGAAACACAGGCCATGATAAAATGGTTCAACCATTACGTTCCCAAAGCCGACCTGTATATAGACCTGCACCAGCAGGGAGGGTACGAACTTTATAATAAGGTATTTACGTCGGAGGAGGGCGACAAGCTATCCAAAGAGTTTGCCGTTAAAAATAATATACTCTTAAAAAAAGGCTATCCGCTGCGAAAGGAAAAAGGGAAATACGGGCTTGCCGGCGACGGCGGCACGATGACGGATTACGCAAAATCAGTAGCCGAAGGATATATCTACAGTTATTCGCTCGGCAGGATGGTGCTGGATGCGGACGGCATCGAGCTGCCGCTCATCTGTTATAAGGATATCGACCTTTGCAAGCAATACTACAAGCCTTTGAACAGCAATTTTAAATATATCACGATAGAAATAGGGAAGTACCGGGTAAACCGCGGCCCAGGCAAGACCGCGAGAAAATACAGGGAGAAGGAATACAACAGATACGGCTGGGCCAACTTTCTTACCGGCACCGTTGAAAACCTGCTGGGAGAAGAGAAGGCTGGCGAGCTTCGCAGTCAGGCCGATAAATATTGATACTCCCAAAAGAACTTTTGGTTCCAGTATAAAACGCATGAAAATATTTAGTTTACGGGGTAAGGCAAATTGGATAAAGAAAAAAGCAATAAAAAAATAAAGCCAATAAAAATAATAGGGCTCGTATTGCTGGCAGGGGTATGCATTATAATCGTGCTCAAATTTTCTTCCGGCAACAGTACGCCCGCTTTCAGCCAAAACGACGTAACGGCCGTAGCCCCTTCTTTAAGCCCCGAAACGCCGGCTTCGCCCACTCCCGATATTAAAAGCTCGCAGCCTTCTCCGTCTGAAAGCGCCCCTGATATCGTTCCGGCAATAAGAGAGGTGAAGACCGGGTTAAGGCAGCCGCTGCTTTCGCTTGAAGTGATAAACGAAACATATAAAAAATACGGCATCATGAAAGTGGAAGGCATGAAGCCCGAAGATTACGATAAAGCGATGTCGATAGAATGGGAAGCGCTCAATACTCAGGGAGAGCCCGAAGACCTGAATATTGACCTGAGCGATAAGATGGATTATGAAACGATAGAAAAATACATACTCAATCTCGACAGATACAAGGGCGTCGAAGTTTCCGTTATCGGCAATAGCGAAAAAAACAAGAATATTTATATGGTGAAAGTCGATTTCGTAAATGAACATAATCCTGTAAAGGACAAGCCAATAATAATGATGACGGGAAACGTTCACGCGCGGGAATTCGCGGGCACTGATTATATGATTAAGTTTTTAAACGATACTATAAAACAGGCCGAACAAGACCCCTACACAAGAGCGCTGCTGGAAAACGTAACTATCGTCGCCGTTCCGCTCGTCAATCCCGACGGGCGGGAAATGATAATCGACGGCCGCGACGAAGACCGTAAATCAAACGCCAACGGCGTTGACCTCAACAGGGCCATGCCGTCCGTAAACGCCGGACAGCTCGCGAAGAACGTTGAGCTGTACGAAGACTTTTCCTCAAAACCCGGCCTCGACTTTTTCGCGGGGCATAACCTCGGAACAGAGAGCGAGATGCAGGCGATGATAAAATGGTTCAACTATTATGTGCCGAGGGCTTACGTTTACATCGACCTTCACCAGATGGGGGGCTTAACGTATTACAATAAGGGGTTTGTAACAAGGGAAAGCGACAGCCTTTCGAAAGAATACGCGGAAAAGAGCGATGAACTGCTCTTGGGCGGTTATCCTCTGCGGCAGGAGGGTATTGTGTACGGGTTCAACAGCTACGGGGGAACGTTTACCGATTACGCAAGGTCGGTAGCGGAGGGCTTTATATACAGCTACGCGCTCGGGCGCATGGTCCTTGTTATTGACGGCGTGGAAACGCCGCTCATCTGCTTTCTTGACCTCGACGATCAGATGCAGTATTACAGGCCCGTAAACGAGAATTTCCGGTCGATCTGTATCGAGATCGGCAGAAAGCCGAATCCCCTCGGCAACGGCAAACAGGCAAGGGAAAACAGGAAAAACGAGTACGAGACATACGGATGGGCCAATTTCCTTACGGGCACTATAGAAAACGTGCTGGGAAAAGAAAAGACGGAAGGCCTGCGGAAGCAGGCCGATAACTAATAACCCAAAGGTTATAGGCCGGCAGGTTTCCCATATTGCCGGCAAAGCTATCCGC
>CAZJOS010000159.1:0-5884 GCA_964547655.1 uncultured Christensenellaceae bacterium | reverse complement strand
CGAGTGTACCCTATAAAGGTACCGTGGGTTCGAATCCCACCTCCTCCGCCAAAAAAATGAAGGCACCCCAAAAGGGTGCCCTTGTATTTTGTTGAGGTCTTAGTTATTCAGTCTGCCTTTATCATAGGTTATATTCGATTCTTTCTTCCACTTCTCAATAAACTCGTCATATTTCTGCTGCTGTTTTGTAGGCAGCAGCGCAGTTTTTATCGAGTCTTTGAGTTCATCGAAGGGTATTATGCCTTCTTTGTATATCTTTATTGCCTGCAGCACATGCACGCCGTAATATGTCGCTACTGGTTCGGATACTTGTCCGACAACGGTAAGTCCCTGGGCCGCCTTCGTAAAATCTTCAAGAAACGTCGTCGTGCTCGGCCCGACAAGGTAGCCAATAGTCGCTGCAGTGCCCGACGTCATTCCCGGGTCTTCGTTATATTCGGCGATAAGCGCGTCTATGCTCTCCCCATTTTTCAGCCTCTGCTGTATATCGCGCATTTGGGGCATAAGCTCGGCTATCTGGCCTTC
The DNA here is from genome assembly GCA_964547655.1 of uncultured Christensenellaceae bacterium. GTDB lineage: Bacteria > Bacillota > Clostridia > Christensenellales > SZUA-584 > DTFZ01. Next base: position 5,359 of record CAZJOS010000159.1, on the reverse strand, counting down.
AAGCAGCTTCATTGCCTCTTCCGTCTTGCCGTTGGCATACGACTGTTTCGCTGTCTCCGCAAGGTCCTTATCTTTATAAGTTACCAGCACCTGCTTTACCGCGACCGTATCCTCGGGTACATATACGCATATCTGGTTATTGTTCATGTTTGTTACGAACAGAGACGGGGTCTCTTCCATGGCAGTCTGCTGCGCAGTAACGCTCTCGTTATACCAGTTTTTGACGTCTTCATCCGTCACTTCGGCGATTTCGTTGATGCGGTCCAGCACCTTTGAAACAAGCTGCTGCTTGCAGAGATAATCGTAATATGAATCCGGAGTAAAAGGCATCCCGGCAATCATCTCCTGATATCTTTTTTCGACTTCCGCTTCGACCGCAGGGTCGGGAGTGGCGGTTGGCGAGGGGCTTGCTTCCGGCGAAGCGCTTACTTCGGGTGAAACACTGGCCTCCGGGGAAGCGCTTACTTCAGGCGTAACGCTGGCTTCGGGTGAAGCGCTTACTTCAGGCGTAACGCTGGCTTCGGGCGAAGCGCTGGCTTCGGGTGAAACGCTTACTTCAGGCGTAACGCTGGCTTCAGGTGAAACGCTTACTTCAGGCGTAACGCTGGCTTCGGGCGAAGCGCTCACGTCGGGTGAAACGCTTACTTCAGGCGAAGGGCTGGGCGCCATTTCCATTTCCACCTCGATGCGTATCATATCTTTAACACTATTAAACAAGTCGTCAGCAATCTTACGTTGTTCCTGCTTTTCCTCGTCGTCAAGCGCGACGTCGATCTCAGGCGCTTTCTGCACCAACAGTTCATTTATGACCATTTGATCCAACGCCCTGCTCAGCAGATCCTGATACCATTCCTTTAAATCTTTATCTTCACTGATAGTTTCCTCGGTAACGCCATAATTAGAGGCATAAAATTGGTACTCTTGAGATTGCTGCGCTTCAAATTCGACCTGCTGCCTCGTTATATTAACCCCGTTGACAGTAGCGACTGCCTGTGCCTGCACTCTGTCCTCATTTCTCGTAAACATCGACGAGCAGCCCGAAAAAATTAGCGCCACAGCAACTGCAATCGCGATTATCTTCAGTTTCTTCATAAAATCCGTTATCCTCCGTAAGCCCAAAATGCGGGAATCTATTTTAGTTATTTCAAATTTTTATTATACTTTAACCTGCCGAATTATGCAACGACTTATATCTTTTAAAAACTTAAGAAGCGAATCCATAACGTGCTCCCGCGGGCTGTAAAGTATATAAGGCGGCTCCGCCGACCGAAGCTGCGCAATTCCCTTATACTCGTCAAGCACTTTTAGCAGCCCCTTCACGCTTATCCGGCTCTCCTCACCATACTTGAGCGTGAAAGCCCTTCCGCTCCGCGTTACCGACGCTATACCAGCCCTCGACGCAAAGCTCTTTATCAGCGATATGAGTATCAGGTTTTCGACCGTTTTCGGAACGCTGCCGTACCTGTCAATAAGCTCTTCCCTCACTGCTTTCGCGCTGCCAAGCCCGTCTGCCGCCGCTATTCTTTTATAGACTTCTATTCGCTGCATCTCGTCGGCGATGTACGACGTGGGAACATACGCGTTTATCGTTATCTCGACCGACGCTTCGTTATACGTTTCGGGTTTTTGCCCGCGTATCTCCGCAACGGCCTCGCGCATCAGGCGGCAGTACATATCGTACCCCACGGCCGCCATCTGCCCCGACTGCTCGGGGCCCAGGAGGTTGCCCGCTCCGCGGATCTCCAGGTCCCTCATCGCTATCTTGAAGCCCGCGCCGAGTTCGGTGAATTCGGCTATGGTCTGCAGCCTCTTCTCCGCTTCTATCGTCATATGGACCCCTGGTATGTATGTGAGGTACGCATACGAGTTTTTCGTGGCGCGGCCCACCCTGCCTTTAAGCTGATAGAGCTGCGCCAACCCGAATTTATCCGCTTCGTAGATTATTATCGTGTTTACGCTCGGTATATCGAGCCCCGATTCTATTATCGTGGTGCACAGCAGCACGTCGTACCCGCCCGAGAGAAAAGAGACCATCACGTTCTCGAGCGCCGCCTCTCCCATCTGCCCGTGTGCCATGCCAACCCTTGCCTCCGGAACGGATCTCTTTAAGTCCGCCGCGAGTTTGTCCATAAGCCCTATCTGCCTGCAAACGAAGTATACCTGCCCGCCGCGCTCCATCTCACGCATAACCGCCTCGCGCACCAACTGGCCGGAATATTCCATCACGTAGCTCTCCGGAGGCTTTCTCTCCTCGGGCGGCGTGTCTATAAGGCTCATGTCCCTTATGCCGGTTAACGACATCTGCAGTGTGCGCGGTATCGGCGTGGCAGATAATGTAAGAACGTCCACGCTCCTCTTTATATCCTTTATCCTCTCCTTGTGCGACACCCCGAACCTTTGTTCTTCATCTATGATGAGCAGCCCTAAGTCTTTGAAGACGACGTCTTTTGAGAGCAGCCGGTGAGTGCCTATTACTACGTCTACCGTGCCAGCCTTAAGCCCTTCTATCACCCTGCCCTGCTCGGCGGGCGAAACAAATCTCGAGAGCGATTCTATCTTTACCGCGAATTCGCCGAACCTCTCGAGGAACGTATGGTAATGCTGGCGCGCGAGCAGCGTTGTCGGCACGAGCACGGCGCACTGCCGCCCTTCCATTACCGCCTTAAAACATGCCCTCATGGCCACTTCCGTCTTGCCGTAACCCACGTCGCCGAGCAGCAGCCTGTCCATCACTTTCTCGTCCTGCATATCCTGTTTTACGTCTTCTATCGACTTAAGCTGCCCGTCCGTCTCGTCGTAAGGGAAATCATCCTCAAACTGCCCCTGCCATATGGTGTCTTCGCCGTACTTATGGCCTTTTTTGTTAATCCTCTCGCTGTATATCGAAACGAGGTCTTCCGCGAGCGCCTTTACCGACTTCTTGACCCTCGCTTTGGTATTGACCCATTCGCGCCCGCCGAGCTTGGAAAGCCGCTCGCCCTCGCCTCCCAGGTATTTCTGCACCCTGTCTATCTGATCGGTGGGTATGAAGAGCTTGTCGCCGTCGCGGTATTCCAGCTCCATGTAGTCGCGCGATATGCCCTGCACCTCTCGCGTGACGAGCCCCAGAAACCGCCCTTTGCCGTGTATGTCGTGCACTATCATGTCGCCCGTTTTAAGGTCTGAGAATATATCGAGCTGCTTTCTTCTTGGTATTATCGTCTTCTTCTTCGCGAACCCGTATATCTCGTGCTCGCCCAGGAAATATTCTTTCTGCGTCGTCAATTCAAATCCCGACTGCAGCCGCTCGGGGTATGCCGCGGCTTCGCCCCTTGCAAGGTCTCTGCCGTCTTTTATACATGGAACGACTATATCCTTGTCTGTCAGTTCGCCCGCGAGCTTCTCCGCCTTCTGCATATTTCCGCACATGAGGTAAACGCTCCACCCGTTATTTACCCGCGTCTTTATATCCTCTCCCAGCATGTCTATCTTACGGTTGTACGACAGCGCTCCCCTCGCGTGAAAGCTCGCTTCCGCTGCAGCGCCTATATCTGAAGATCTGTCTATAACGCATATGTCGAGAATCGTGTGCGTTTTTGCCCTCGCTAAAATATCCGCCGGATGCAGATAAAGATCTCCCTGGTCTTTTATGCCCTCGTGCGTCTCCATCACCTGCGCAAGGCGCTGCTCAAACTCTTCCGACCTGCTCTTGCCCGCAGTCTTTATATATTTATAGTCGTCAAATATTATAATGGCGTTTTGACAATAATCGAGCAGGCACGAATCGCAGAAAGCGTAAGCGTAGTTCTCCATATCCTCGAAAAACCTGTCTTTTAACAGGCTCTCCGCGTACTGGCTGAATTTGAGCGACAGCCCCGGCCCGGGGGCCTGCGCTTTTCTGAAATACTCTGCTCCTCTTTTCGCGGCCTCCCCGCTTATAACAAGCTCTACCGCGGGGTTAAGCGTTATCTTCTCAATCGTCTTCTTGCTTCTTCTCTGTGTTCCCGGGTCGAATTCCGCAATGGTCTCGACGATCTCATCAAAGAAGTCTATCCGGTAAGGCGACGGGCTGCCCGGCGAAAACACGTCGAGTATCTCGCCGCGCCGCGCGGCCTGCCCCGCGGTCTCCACAGCGGTTACCCTCTCGTATCCTGAAAGGACCAACCTTTGCATGAGTTCTTCCGGGTCGTACGTCTCGTCCTTTTTTATAGTGATATGAGCGCCCGCGAAATCTTCTTTTGGCGCGAGCCTTGCCGCGAGCGCTTCCTCGCAGATGAAAACAGCTTTCGCTTTTCCCGACAGAAACCTGGATATTCCGTCTATCCTTTTAAACATGATCTCGCGGCCGCGCGCAATGGTGGAGTGAAGCTGAAGCGCCCTTTTCGGTATGTGCACTGCTCCCGCCGCTTCGGCGTAGCTTTCAGCCCTGTTCTCAGTGTCGCATACGAATATAACAGAGCGCGCGAATGCCTCCGACACGGCAAGCGCGAGATGCGGCTTTAAACTGTCGGGAACGCCAAAAATCGAGCAGGGAACATCCCCTGCCCGTATATTCACCTTAAGCTTTGAAAACGACTCAAGCTTCGCGATATGTGAAGTTATCTTCATTGTCAGTTGAAGCGGCTCTGCGCTTCCAGAACACCTTCCTCCAGTATGGTCTCTATAGCGTCGGCAGCCTTTATGAGCGTATCGAACGCAAGCTGCCTGTCCTTATATTCTCCCAGTACATGATCTGTTATATCGCCTTCCGGCCTGCCTACGCCTACCCGTACGCGCGTAAAATCATCGGTCTGAAGATGGTAGATCACAGATTTCATGCCGTTGTGCGTGCCCGCGCTTCCCCTTGCTTTTATTCGCACGGCGCCTTCCTTTAAGTCGACGTCGTCATAAACGAGTATGAGCTGCTCTTCGCCTACACCCAGCGCCTTCGCTATCTCCCTTACGCTCTCGCCCGAGTTGTTCATATACGTCTGCGGCATAGCGAGAGTTACCTTCCTGCCTTTTATAATGCCCTTTCCCATGCGCGCCTTATACGCGTATATGCGCACCGGTATGTTATGCCTTTGCGAAAGAATAGAAATAACGTCAAACCCGGCGTTGTGCCGCGTATGCTCGTATTTTCCGCCGGGGTTGCCGAGGCCTATTATGTAATAGTCCGACTTAAGGTCGGCAGACTTCCTGCGAAGTCCAGAAGATCCGAATAGTCTCCCCGCTCGCATTCCGGTATCCTTTCTATATTTCCTATAAGGTTATCTATAACAAGAAATCCTTTGAACCCGATCTCTAAAGCTATCATGTCTTCCGCAACGTCATTGCCTATCATAAAACATTCCGAAGCGGCAAGGCGGCGCTTCTCGAGTATCTCTTTATAAAACCCGAG
>CAZJOS010000158.1:0-5888 GCA_964547655.1 uncultured Christensenellaceae bacterium | reverse complement strand
CCAGTTCTTTTGTCTTCATTGCTAAAAAACAAAGCATAAATACTTTAACCGCGCATTACTCTGTTAAATTATTTATGCTCCTCCCAGTTAAGGCTGCGCCCGACCGCCTTCCGCCAGCCTTTCAAAAGTTCTTCCCGCCTTGAACTGTCCATATCCGGAGTAAAGCTGTTATCGCAGCTCCATAGCTTTTTTATCTCCGCTATGTCCTGCCATACGCCTGTTGCAAGCCCGGCAAGATAGGCTGCGCCCAGCGCGGTCGTTTCACGAACTTTAGGGCGGTTTACGGGCTTATCAAGTATATCCGCCTGAAACTGCATAAGGAACCGATCCCTGCTCGCTCCGCCGTCTGCGCTTAGGGCGCTGAGCTTAAGGCCGCTGTCTTTTTCCATGGCTTCCACAAGCTCGAGGCTCTGGTAGGCTATCGATTCCTGCGCCGCGCGGATTATATGCTCGCGCCGTGTGCCACGGGTTATTCCGACTATGCAGCCGCGCGCGTACATGTCCCAATACGGCGCGCCCAGCCCGGTGAACGCCGGCACAAGGTAGACCCCGTCAGTATCGTCCACCTTTTGCGCGTAATATTCGGCGTCGCGGCTTTCCGCAATAAAACGCATCTCGTCGCGCAGCCACTGTATCACCGCTCCCCCCACGAATACGCTGCCCTCAAGCGCGTATTTTACTTTTCCGCCAATGCCAATAGCTATCGTGGTTAGCAGCCCGTTCTTACTGTCTACCGGCGTCTCCCCCGTGTTCATGAGCAAAAAGCACCCCGTGCCGTAAGTGTTCTTAGCCTCGCCGCGCTCAAAGCACGTCTGCCCGAACAGCGCGGCCTGCTGGTCGCCCGCAATGCCCGCTATAGGTATACTTGCGCCCTGTATCGCCGCATATCCGTAGACTTCGCTGCAGCTGCGTACCTCGGGCAGCATCGCCCGGGGTATATCGAGCGCGCCGAGCAGTTTCTCGTCCCAATCGAGAGTCTTAATATTATATATCATAGTTCGAGAGGCGTTGGTATAATCGGTAACGTGTCTCTCCCCATTGGTCAGCTTCCATACCAGCCAGCTGTCCACCGTTCCGAACAATATCTCTCCCCTCTTCGCGCGTTCCCTCGCCCCTTCCACATTGTCGAGTATCCATTTTATCTTTGTCCCCGAGAAGTACGCGTCCGGCACGAGCCCCGTAGCCTCTCTTATATACCCGGCCAGCCCGCGTTTCTTCAGGGATTCAACGATATCCGCGGTCCTGCGGCACTGCCATACTATCGCGTTATAGATTGGCCGTCCGGTATTCCTGTCCCAAAGAATAGTTGTCTCACGCTGGTTGGCTATCCCTATAGCGGCTATGTCCTTTATATCGACGCCGCTTTTCGTAATTACTTCCATCATTACGGCGTATTGGGAGGAATAAATCTCCATCGGGTCGTGTTCCACCCAGCCCTGTTTCGGATAAAACTGTGTGAATTCCTTTTGCGCCGCTTCTATTATGTTCTGTTCCCGGTCAAAAAGGATAGCGCGCGAGCTTGTCGTTCCCTGATCAAGCGCTAATAAATATTTTGCCATATTACATTCTCCTCTCAAAATATCGATAGGCGGGCGCCCGCTAAAAGTGTCTTTATGTCTTCGTCAGGTATTTTCCTCGTACCATTCGTCCCACTTAGACGACGACACGGCGAAAGCCCCGGCATTGAGCGCGTTTACTATATCTTCCCTGTCGGTTATGAGTCCGCCCGCGATTATAGGCTTTTTAACGCTTCCGCTGAGCTTTTTTATTATTTTCGGCATTATACCGGGAAGTATCTCTATGGCGTCGGCCGACTGCGAGATCTGCTTACCTATGTTATCAAGCGCAATGGAATCGAGTACAAAAAACCGCTGCACAGCCAAAAGGCCGTACTCCTTTGCGCATTTTACTATGTTGGGCCTGGTGGATATTATGCCGTCTGCGCAGGTATTCCGGGCTATATAATTTACCGCGACGTCCCTTGACGCCAAGCCGTCGACCAGATCGATATGGACAAAAACAGCCTTTCCTCCCTCCTTTAAGCTGGAGATTATATGAGGCAGGTTAACGATATCGCCGAATAATACAAATACGAACCGGCAGCTGCCGGCTAATGTCCTCTCAAGGCCTTCTTCATCTTTAACAGCCGCTATTATCCTGTTATTCTTCAAGAGCCCGATAAACTCTTCCCGCTTCATGGAATATCCTCCCGGTCTGTTTATCTCCTGAGAACCATACGGTTCCAAGTAAAAACCTTATTGCCGTTTATTGATCGATGCAGGTCAATTACGTCAAGCCTATTATACCGCATATCTTACCGGGAAAAAATCCTGCGACGAAAGGTTTTCATTCCCTTCCGGGTCTTATTTAAGCTTCTTGACGAAACGATGTTTATCCCGGTCCCCAAAATATTTTTAACGATAACGTCCCCTATGTTTACCGGCGCCGAAACAACTACCCGGTCCAGCGCTTCCATGCTTTTCTTTATCACGCTTTTAGGAAGCGCCCGCTCCGATTTTACCGGCAGCACGGGCAGCGCCGCGCCCTTTACTCTTACAGTAGTGGTCAGTATACGCGTAGGCGTTATACATTCATGCGCGGCGTATTCTTCGCCCTTACGGCATGAATTGCCTTCTACTGCCGTGACCCTGCCGTCTTCTATCGTCGCCCTGAGCTGACATCCGGTGGGGCACGCGATGCATATCAATTCCCTTGTTTCTTTCATCTTTACACCTTCTTTTCGGGCCGCTGCTCTATAGATACCACGATATCGCCGCCTTTAACTCTCTTGAGCAAATCATCCGATATCGCGATGCTCTCCATCTCCCCGGGCGCCGCCCTCTGCAGTTTTTTTTCATATATCGCTTCGCCGGCGCTTTTTATAACGGCTTTTACTTTCCTGAACTCTTTTTTCACCCTGAAAAACAGCTTGCTTTCCTTTTGTATGTATTCCCGGCGGATCCTCTGCGGAACAACGTATGAAACGTCGTTTCCCGCAGCGGCGGTTATAACGCGGGCGCTTACCGCCCCGTCCCGCTGCCCGGTAATATACCGGGCAGCGCATCTCCCCGCCAGCATGCTCTCCTGCGTAACGTTGTCTACAAGGTCGTGTACGTGCACCACGTTGCCGCACGCGAATACGCCTTCCATCGACGTCTCCATCGATTCGTTTACTACCGGCCCCCCCGTAACGCGGTCGATCTCTATGCCTGCCGCCCTTGATAGTTCATTCTCGGGTATCAGCCCCACGGAAAGCAGGAGCGTATCGCACGCGATATATCTGCCCGTGCCGGGTATCGGCCTGCGTTCTTTATCCACCTCCGCAACGGTTACGCCTTCCAGCCTCTCATTCCCGTGTATGCCGACAACGGTATGATTAAGAGCCAGCGGTATATCGTAATCGTGCAGGCATTGCACTATATTCCGGGTAAGCCCGCTGGAATAAGGCATCAGTTCGCACACCAGTTTGACATTCGCTCCCTCGAGCGTCAAACGCCGCGCCATAATAAGGCCTATATCCCCCGACCCCAGTATAACGATGTTTTTCCCCGGGATACAGCCTTCCATATTTACCAAGCGCTGAGCCGTGCCCGCGGTATAAATGCCCGACGGCCTTGAGCCCGGAATATTCAGCGCGCCTCTCGTCCTCTCCCTGCAGCCCATAGCAAGTACTATAGCCTTTGCCTTAACGGCGGCCGCCCCTTCGCGGCTGTTTACTATGATCACTTCTTTATTTTCGGAAATCCCCAACACCATGGTATTGAGTTTATAGCCTATACCGAGATCTGCGGCCTGCCTGATGAAACGTTCGGCGTACTCGGGCCCAGTCAATTCTTCCTTTAATATATGCAGCCCAAAACCGTTATGGATGCATTGCTGCAATATGCCGCCCAGTTCCATATCCCTCTCTATTATGGTGATATTTTTAATGCCGCTTATGCGGGCTTCTATAGCGGCTGCCAGACCCGCCGGGCCGCCCCCAATAACAATCAAATCGGTCTCTGTCACTTTTATACCCTCTGTTTTGTTTTGCCGGCCAGCATTATAGAGCGGCCGCCTTTTTTCGTCACGCTGTCCATTGGGATACCGAGTTCCCGCGATAATATCTCCATAACCCTCGGCGCACAAAAACCTCCCTGGCATCTTCCCATGCCTGCCCGCGTCCTCCGCTTAACCGCGTCCATATCCCTCGCTCCCAGAGGCCTGCGGATACTGTCGACGACCTCCGCTTCCGTAATAGTTTCACAGCGGCAAACTATGTTTCCGAATCGGGGGTCGGCTTTTATGGCTTCGTTCTTCTCTTCCATCGACATCTCATTGAACCTTATAACGGGCTTCCTTTCCGGGTTGAATCCGCTTCTTTGCTTAAGCGCCAGGCCCTCGCTTTCGAGCAATTCAACAACAAACTTAGCGATCTGCGGGCAAGCCGTAAGCCCCGGAGATTGTATTCCGCCCGCATGAACAAATCCTTTGATTTTTTCCGAAGCCTTTATTACGAAATCGTTTGTAGAGGATATCGCCCTGAGCCCCGCGAAAGAAGTAATAGTTTCTCCGATACTAAACGCGGGCACCGATTTTCTTGCGCCCTCTATTATTTCTTTCAGCCCCTGCGCGCTCGTACTCGTGTCGTCCCTGTCGCCGGTATCCTCGGCCGTAGGGCCGATCAAAAGATTATTGTCTACAGTCGGGCATACAAGAACGCCTTTACCCATATCGGAGGGCGGCTGAAAGATGACCGTATGCACTAAATTGCCCTGGTTTTTATCCAGGAGTATATATTCGCCCTTCCTCGGCTTTACGGTATAATCGTTTTCTCCTGCCATCTCGGAGACTGTGTCCGCATATACCCCCGCGGCGTTGACCGCATACCTGCTTTCTATTCTCCCCCGAGACGTGTTTATAACAAAAACGCCTTTTACCTTTGAGATGCTTTTTACCTCGTGTTCCAGAAAGACTCTGACCCCGTTTTGAGCGGCGTTCTCGGCAGCCGCAATATTCAGCTCGTACGGGCAGATTATCCCTGCCGTCGGGGAATATAGCGCGCCTATAACATCGTGGGAAACGTTAGGTTCCAGCTCCCTTACCTGCCCGCTGTCCAGTATCCTCATCTCGGGAACTCCGTTTTCTATCCCCCTGCCGTAAAGTTCCCGTATAGTTCTAATATCCTTTTCGTTAAGCGCCAGCACCAATGAACCTGTTCTTTTTAAACTGACGCCCAGCTCTTTTGATACCCGGTCCATCATGCCGCTTCCAAGCATGTTGAATCTTGCCTTCAGCGTTCCGGGAATGTCGTTATATCCTGCGTGTATTATCCCGCTGTTTGCCTTGCTTGTACCCATTGCAACATCGGCTTCTTTTTCTATAAGGCATGTATTAACGCGATATCGCGACAATTCCCTCGCGATCATAGAACCTATAACGCCTGCGCCGATCACTGCAACATCATAAACCATAGCTGCCTCCGCATTGATCCGTTTCTCTGTGACATAAATAAAAAAGTTAAGCATCAATAACCAAGAATTCCTCTTAGGTCGATTATCGCTTAACTCAATACTCAAAACGATTTATATATTTAGTTATCTTTACTTTCCTTTTTTAGAATATATCATCTCCGGCGATTTGTCAATTGCAAAATGAATGCCCGGCGCTATGGGCATACCTTGTTCCTTTTTTCAGCGTAATAGCAGGCAATCTGTGAAAATACCCTTTGGGTTTCCTTAAACTGCTCAAAATGCGATTCGACTTTCCTGTCGAATTTCTTAAGCTCGGAAAGTATGTTGACGAATTTCATCCGCCCGAAATGGCGGCATACCTTGGGCATCGTCGCCTCGAGCTTCTCCTTCATTTCGGTTATCCTTTCCCTGTATTGTTCGCGCTGCGTTATGTAT
>CAZJOS010000157.1:0-5898 GCA_964547655.1 uncultured Christensenellaceae bacterium | reverse complement strand
TGCGTGCATTCTGATAATTTATGTTATATCTTCATTTACAGGTGGTTTTTGGGAAGCGGATAAAACATATTTTGAATTTCAGTCCCCTGACGGAAGAATAATAGTAGTTGAAGAATGCAGCTGGCTATTAGGCGGATGGAGCAACGTTTATCAAAAGGCAGATCCGCATACTATAAAGGGGTTAAATGGGCGTATATCAACGGATGACGGATACTGGCCGTTTACGCATAATGATTACAGCCTTGAATGGTTCGAAGATTCCGTTTTAATAACTTATGGATATGGTAATGCAGGCACACAGGCATACAAGAGTAGAATATACCAGTTAGAGTAACGCTGGAAATAATCATTTAAACTTCAGGCTTATATCCAGCGGCTTAAGTGAATTCGTAAGCGCCCCGATGGATATGAAATCGACCCCTGTACCCGCCACTACACAAAGGTCTTTTTCATCCATGTTGCCCGAGGCTTCCACGAGGGCTTTTTTATTTATCAGTTCTACCGCCTGCTTCATCAGCTCGACGGACATGTTGTCGAGCATTATTATATCCGCTCCCGCTTCGAGCGCCTCGCTTACCTGTTCGAGCGTTTCGACTTCGACTTCTATCTTTAATGTGTGAGGAACGTAGTTCCTCGCGGCTTTAACCGCTTTCGCTATGCCGCCCGCGGCTTTTATGTGGTTGTCTTTTATGAGTACTCCGTCGGAGAGGTTGAACCGGTGGTTGTGTCCGCCGCCCGTGCGCACCGCGTATTTTTCGAATACCCGGAGGCCCGGCGTAACCTTGCGCGTGTCCAGTATCTTTACCGGGAAGCCTTCCACCTTCGATACCGCTTCGCTCGTCTTAGTCGCAATACCCGACATGCGCTGCAGCATGTTGAGGGCGAGCCTCTCGCCCTGAAGCACGTATGCGGCTTTGCCGGATACAGTGCCTATAATATCGCCCTTGTTCACAATGGCGCCGTCAGAGAAATTGAATTCGATCTTTATTTTCGGGTCAATAAAGCTGAATACGGCTGAGGCGACCTCAGTGCCGCAAAGCACGCCCTTTGCCTTGGCGATAAAGCTGCCGTTTATCTCCGTGCCTTCAGGCACAGTGCTCATCGTCGTAATATCGCCCGTGCCTATATCCTCGGCCAGCGCGGCTTCTATGAATCTTTCCAGATATTTTTTATCAAACATGCTCATCGGTGCGGTAGTGCGCGCCTACCGACTCCTTTCGCTTATATGCCCCTTTCAGCACCTCTATGGCGACCGAGGCCATGTTGTAAAGCTCCATCTCCTTTATATTATCCAGCCTGGCGTTTTCTATCTCGCCCAAAATCTCCTGCGCGCGCTTAAGGCCGTAGGAGAGGTCGCTGCCGTTGCGAAGTATGCCGCAGTACTTCACCATTATTCCTTTAAGCTCTATCATGCTCTCTTCGGCAACCACGTCTTTCCTGCCCGAGCTTTCGTCACACGGAACGCTGACTTTTATGTTGCGCTTCTCAAACCCGCCGTTTATTACATAAGCGCACCTGCGGCCGAACACGAGGCATTCGAGCGTTGAGTTGCTCGCCAGGCGGTTAGCGCCATGCACTCCCGTCCACGCGGCCTCGCCGCAGGCGAGCAGCCCTTTTACCTTCGTCTCGCCCCACAGGCCCGTATCGATTCCGCCCATCATATAGTGCTGCACCGGGCCTACGGGTATAAACTGCCTGGCCATGTCGATGCCATATTCGAGGCACTTGCCGAATATAGTGGGGAAGCGGCCCTCGAGGAAGTCTTTTGGTTTATGGGTTATGTCGAGGCGCACGTAAGGGGACGCCTGATCCTGTATCTCGGCGTATATGGCGCGCGCTACTATGTCTCTCGGCGCAAGCTCCGCTAAGGGGTGCTTGCCCATCATAAACCTCTCGCCCGCGTCGTTGAGAAGTATTCCGCCCTCGCCGCGCACAGCTTCCGATATGAGGAAGCACTGCCGGTTGCGGCTTTCCCTCGTGTACAGCCCTGTCGGGTGGAACTGTATGAACTCCATGTTTTTAAGCTGCGCGCCCGCGCGCTGCGCCAGCGCAAACCCGTCGCCCGTGGCTATCATGGGGTTGGTAGTGTACCTGTATACCTGGCCGAGACCGCCGGTAGCTACTATTACGTAATTAGTCTTAAAAAGGTGCCAGCGCCCGTCCATATGCGCCATAAGCCCGCATACGCTTCCGTTATCCGTTATTATGTCGCTTACGAACGAGTTTTCGTACATCGTTATATTGTCTTTGTATTTTACGGTCTTTTTCAGCGTTTTAACCATCTCGACGCCCGTAGCGTCGCCGCCCGCGTGCAGTATGCGGCTCATGCCGTGCCCGCCCTCGCGGGTGGTAAGCAGATGCCCCGCGCTGTCGAGGTCAAAATTCGTCCCGAGCTTTAAAAGCTCGTTTATTTCGCTGGGGCCTTCCTCCACTATCACGCGCACCGCCTCCGGGTCGCACAGCCCCGCTCCCGCGCGCATGGTGTCGTCGAAGTGGAATGTGAAGTTGTCGTCGCTTTCGGTGACGGCCGCTATGCCGCCCTGCGCGAGCGAAGACGAACTCGTCTCTATTATGTCTTTAGTGAATATGGCGCAGCTTAAAGCGCCGCTGAGATGGTACGCTGCGTACATGCCCGCGAGCCCGCTGCCAATAATGGCGACGTCTATGTCGTGTGTTTCTACTTCACTGCCTGATGTGCTGCATATGTATCTTTTCATTAAACCCCTCAAAAGGCGTTTTCAGACCTCGAGCATACGGTCAAGGCTTCTCTTCGCCTTTTCTATTATTTCATCGCTTAAGATTATTTCGTGCTGTTCGAACTTAAGAGCGTTAAGGAGGTCGGCTATCCTCGTTTTCTTCATGTTGGCGCAAAGAAGCTTTGGAGCGAGCAGAAAGAAGTGTTTCTGAGGGTTCTGCTTTTTGAGCACGTGGAGTATGCCCATCTCAGTGCCTATTATGAAACTTTCGTTTTCCGATTTCCCGGCGTACTCTACTATGCCTGCCGTGCTGCCCACATAGTGCGCCTTATCTGTGACCTCGGGCGGGCACTCGGGGTGCACGAGCAGCAGCGCGCCGGGCACGGCTTCCATAGCGTCTTCAGCGTCTTTCGCGGTTATCTGGTGGTGAACTATGCAATATCCGTGGAACGGGATTATTTCTTTTTCGGGGACCTGCGAAGCGACGTAGTTCGCAAGGTTCTGGTCGGGCACGAATATGACGCGCTTCTCTTTAAGCGAGCGGACCACCTTAACGGCGTTTGAGGACGTTACGCATATGTCGCTCACGGCTTTTACTTCAGACGTGGAGTTTACGTACGTCACTACAGCGGCGTCAGGGTATTTGGCGCGCAGTTCGGCGATATCTTCGGGAGTCACCATCTCAGCCATAGGGCAGCCTGCCTCCATCACCGGGAGAAGCACCTTTTTATGAGGGCTCAATATCTTCGCGCTCTCCGCCATGAATTTGACGCCGCAGAATACTATGATTTCTGCGTCGTTATCCCTGGCCGCTTTACTCAGGCCGTACGAGTCGCCCACCATGTCGGCAGCGTCCTGTATGTCTTCGGTCTGGTAATAGTGCGCGAGTATTATCGCGTTCTTTTCTTTTTTAAGGCGCTGTATCTCGTCCTGTATCCGCATAGTTTCAGCCTTTTTTTTTAGTTTAATATTTATTTTATCAATCTGCCCGGTAAAATGCAACAATACGCCAAAATATACCGGGGATATTTTCATGCCTTTATTGTTCCGCAAACCGTGTCATTAATATAACGGCGCAAAAATAGATTGATTATTAGAGGGATTTATCAATTCATTTTCAGGGGCGGTATTATGGCGTGTCCTTTTGAATTTTATGAATACTATGCCGAACTGGGCGATACGTCCGCTTCAATCGCCCGGAAGTTTTCCGTAAACGAAAAGGAACTCAAAGCGTTGAATAACTTCTCCGCAATAACGCAGGGCACCAGGCTTAAGATACCGTGCATGGGCGGGGGCTGCGGCTGCGGCGTCTTTTATACTATAAAGAGGGGCGAAACGCTTTTCAGGATAGCGAAAAAGAATAAAATATCAATGGAAACTCTGCTTAAATACAACCCGTATCTTAACCCCTCATATTATTTGCCCGGGCAGGTGATAGTGCTGCCGTACTCTAAGCAGGCTTTAGCGCGCTATACGCTCGGCAAAAACGAACGGCTGGCCGACGTGATAAAAAGGTACGGCATGGATATATCCACGTTCTGTTCGCTTAATCCCGATATCGACCCCATGGGCCTTAAGGAGGGGGCGAAAGTAAGGGTAAAGAAGGATCACTCACTGGGTATGCGGTACACCGTAGAGAAGGGCGACACGCTCGTTTCCGTTGCCGACAGGTTCGGCCTCAGGGTGAGCAGCCTGCTCGCGGCCAACAGGGATTTCAAGCCAAGTGAATTCAGGCCGGGCATGGTGCTGCGCATACCTGAGAGATAAGGAACCGCTGATTAATTCGGAACGACTGTCTTATTGTCCACCGCCCCAATGACGTTAGCGTCATAGGGGACCCCGTAGATTTTCGTGCCCTGCTGCGTCGCAAAATCTTGAAATAGCTCTGCTATTCCTTCGACTTTGCTTCTTGCAGGACTCAAAACCAGCTCTCCAATCCAGCATTCCTCATTTAATCAGCGGTTCCGTAACTTGACTGCCGCGACTGCCGACGGTAGAATAAGTACAGAAATTACTAAGGAGAAATTATGGTACTGATAAACGAGAACTACTTAAAGCTTCGCGGAAGCTATCTTTTTTCCGAGATGGCAAAGAGGATAGCGGCGCACAAAGGGAGCGATATAATAAAGCTCGGCATAGGCGACGTTACGCGACCGCTGCCAAAAGCGGTGACCGACGCCATGAAGGCGGCAGTCGGCGATATGGCGACGGCAGAGGGGTTCCACGGCTACGGGCCGGAGCAGGGATATGCGTGGCTGCGCGAAGCCATTGCCGGGGGCGATTACGCGGGCCTTGGCATCGGGGCTGAAGAGATATTCGTCTCGGACGGAGCGAAATGCGACACGGGTAACATACAGGAGCTTTTCTCGCAAAGCTGCAGTATTGCCGTGCTCGACCCGGTCTATCCCGTTTATGTGGACACCAACGTGATGGCTGGGCGCTCCGGTGATTTCGACGAAAGTATAGGGGCGTTTACCGACATAACATACCTTAAGTGTACTGCGGAGAACGGGTTCAAACCCTCTCTGCCCGATAGACCTGTCGATATAATCTACCTATGCTACCCCAACAACCCCACCGGTACGGTGCTGGGTAAAGAAGAACTGAAGAAATGGGTGGACTACGCAAAGACAAGCGGCGCTTTGATACTTTTCGACGCAGCATATGAGGCGTATATACGCGAAGACGGCGTGCCTCACAGCATATACGAGATAGAGGGCGCGAAAGAGGTCGCGATAGAATTCAGAAGTTTTTCCAAGACCGCGGGGTTCACGGGCGCGAGGTGCGCGTTCACCGTGATACCGAAGGAACTGTACGGAGCGGACAGCGACGGGGAGCTTCACCCCTTAGGGCAGATGTGGAACCGTAGGCATACGACCAAGTTCAACGGCGTGCCTTACATTACGCAGAAAGGCGCGCTCGCCTGCTACTCCGAAGAGGGCAGGCAGCAGATAAAAGATACTATAGACTTCTACCTCGGCAACGCGAAAATAATACTCGAAGGGCTTAAAGCTATAGGCATACAGTGTTTCGGCGGCGTTAATTCGCCGTATATATGGCTGAAAACTCCGGGCGGCATGCCGTCGTGGGATTTCTTTGACAGGCTTCTTGCCGCTGGCGTGGCGGGCACGCCGGGCGCGGGCTTCGGAAGAGCGGGAGAAGGGTATTTCAGGCTGACCGCGTTCAACACGAAAGAGAACAC
>CAZJOS010000156.1:0-5907 GCA_964547655.1 uncultured Christensenellaceae bacterium | reverse complement strand
GCCCATATAATATCACAATATAGAATCCGCTGCCACGAAAAAAGTATATTTTTTCCCGTAATTCTACATTTTTCCCCATATAAGGTATTAATATCTACAAAGGCATATTGAAGTATGAATAATACAGCTCCCGCTCAGACCCGCTCCACATTATAAGCAGCTTGCCGTCATATACCACGAGAGAGGGGGCTTTGGGGATATCCAGATCGGTTTCCCGCATAGACCACGTACGTCCGTTAAAAACAGAATACCACGCATGGCCTTCATATTCTCCCCGCCAGGCCATATAGAGCTTGTCTCCGAATAATGCCAGCGCCGGAGCGTCCGACGTTTCAAACTCATAGCTGGTTATGCACGACGGCGTCCATGTTTCCCCGTCGAAAATGGAAAACCATATATACTGGTCCGCATTGCTCTTCCACGCCATATACAGCCTGTCTTCGTAGACTGCCAATGACGGGGTGCCGGAGACTGCAAATTCGGCGCTGACAGCCTTTGCGGACGACCACGAAGCCCCGTCAAAATCGGAGAACCATATCTGCGAATTAGTTCTGCCCTTCCATACCATATAGAGTTTGTCGCGGAATACCGCCAGCGCCGGAGCGCTGTACGCGCTGTGGTCCTGTCCGGTCGTAATCGGCCGCGACCATTCCCCGTCGAAACATGAATACCAGAGCTGCGGGTCGGCTCCTTTCGCTTTCCAGGCCATATAAAGCTTGCCCTTATAGGCGGCGAGAGCGGGGGCGCCGGAAGAGTCGTGGCCTTCGCCGGTCACGCGGTTTGCCGACCACCGTCCTCCGTCAAAAGCGGAAAACCAAAGGTTCGTGCCTGTTTTGCCTTTCCACGCAATATATAGTTTATTATCGAGTATGCCAAACGCCGGAGCTTCAGACGACTCTATATCTGAGCGCATCGTCAGCCGGCCGGACCATTCCCCGGCTATTGCGCCGCGTATCCTGAGCGAAGGGTCGCCGAACAGCATCGTTCTCCACGGCTGATGGACCTTTGCCATCGCAAACCAGTATTGCTGGTTCAGTTTTCCGGGCAATCCCTGTTTCTCGTAAAAAAGCCTTATCATCCCCTGCCAGGCTTCCCCTACCGTCTTTGAGCCCTGAATGCTTTGTAAAAAATATTCCGTCGGCTCGTACATCTGCATGCCTATAACGCCGCTGATATAGGCGGCGGCGCCGTGCTCCGTCTTTACGGTCAGGCTTGCGGCAAGGTCTGAGTCCGCGTTGCGCACCCTCTGAAAGCATGCGGGCTGCGGAGGCGTCCGGTCGAATACTTCGCCCCTGTTTAGACCGGGGTGGCTGTCGCCTTTAATATCCGTGTAAGGGGAGTAAGGAGGAAATACATTGGATACTGATGTGGACCCTATCGAGACGCATATTACAGGCAGTTTGCTGTTTGTAAGCTGCGCAGCGTCGGCAGCTGTCCACGGCGCCCCCGGGACAGCAAGGCTCTCGGTATCGCCGAATCCTATATAATCCACCAGATCGACGCCATTGTTGATGATCTCCGTTATCCTCTCCGATGCCAGCACCCTGTCGCTGGAGCACATACATCCTTCGCTGTTCATCCTTAAACACTCATAGTCTGTAAGATACTTGCCCGCAATGCGCTCGTTTGCCTTGCACGCTTCGCCCAGCCAGTCGTGTGTGGCCGTAAGCAGCGCTTTTCTTTTCGAGGTCTCATTGCCCGCATTCGTTTCATAGCTTATTACCTTATCCACATAACGGGCCACTTCTTCCTCGGTGGAGGCAGGGACCCGCCCTACAGCGACTACGGGGTCGAGGCTTACGTTGTCAACGTTGATAGCGCCGCTGTGGCATTCGCCGAACAACTCTCCGTAATAGCCGTTCCTGTTGCCGTCCCAGTCGTCGAAGCTGCCGTCTTTTTTGTACAGCGCCGAGTAGTAAAGATCGGTCGGATAAAACGCCGTGTCCATCGCAGCCTCCGACTTTCGGTCAGTAACGGTGTAACGTACCGGGAATGTGCTAAAATCCCCCACCAGCATTGCGTAGTGAATAAATCGCTGCCTGTGATACTCTTCTATGCATCTTTTGACTTTCTCCGCTTCATCCCTGCCGCTGTATTCCTGATAAATTTTTTCCAAAGTGATGATCGATGTTAATAAGCCGGTGCTTTCTTTGTGCTTCTTTAAGGGAAGCAGCGCATCCTGGAATTTGGACGGCGTGATTATTAAAAACATAAAACATCCTCCATATTTCCCTGCTCGTTCATATTCGATCAATTATACCATAAAAATCTATAATAAGTTAGATATTTTTCGTATTTTATGAGACGTGATGCGCTTGCGGCCGTATAAACCACAGCGCCCCAATGCGGGGCGCTGTGTTGTCTAAGCTTCTATCGGTTTAATATACGGCCTGTCTTAAGGGGCTATGTAGAAATATGAATAACAGAGCTGCTGGTCGGCGTCTCTCCACGTCATGATAAGCTTGTCGTCGTAGACCGCGAGTGCCGGGGCTTTTGAAATGCCGGGAGCGGTATCCGTCGCCTGTTTGGGAGACCACGCGGTCCCGTCGAAAACGGAGAACCACGCCTGACCGTCGCCCTTCCATGCCATAAAGAGATTGTCCCTGTAGACCGCGAGCGACGGAGCGTCGGAAGTATCGAATTCTGCGCTGATGACCTCAGCCGGCGACCAGTCCGTCCCGTCGAAAACGGAGAACCAGATAAGCGCGTCCGCTTTCCCTCTCCAGAACATGCAGAGTTTATCACGGAATACCACAAGCGCGGGGGCGCCGGACGCGCCGTGGTCGGCGCCGGTAATTTTCTGAGGCGACCAGTCGCCGTCGTAATATGAATACCAGAGCTGCGGGTCGGCCCCCTTTGCTTTCCATGCCATATACAGCTTGTTACCGTAGACCGCAAGCGAAGGATTGAACGAAGCGCTCCTGTCGGCGCGCGTTATGCGCTGCCTAGTCCACACAGCGCCGTCAAAGACGGAATACCAGATAAGCGGGTCCGACTCCTTGCCTTTCCATACCATGTACAGCTTGCCTTTATAGTCGGCAAGCGCGGGCGCGCCCGAAGAGTCATGGTCGCTGCTTGTTACCCGGTGGGCCGACCATCTTTCCCCGTCGAAGACCGAGAACCACAGGTTGGGGCCGGTCTTGCCTCTCCACGCCATATATAATTTATTCCTTAATACCCCGAGCGCGGGAGCTTCAGACGACCCAAGGTCGGGGCGCGTTATCTGCTTCTCGCACCACTTTCCGCTTGCCGCTCCCTGCGTCCTCAATGAAGGGTCGCCGAACAGCATCGTTTTCCAAGGCTGATGGGCCTTGGCCACCGCGAACCAGTACTGCTGGTTAAGCTTGCCCGGCAATCCCTGTTTCTCGTAAAAAAGCCTTATCATCCCCTGCCAGGCTTCCCCTACCGTAAGCGAACCCTGAAAGCTTTGGAAGAAGTATTCCGTCGGCTCGTACATCTGCATGCCGTTAAGCCCGCTTATATACGCCGCGGCGCCGTGTTCCGTCTTAACGGTAAGAATAGTCGCCAGATCGGAGTCTGCGTTGCGCACCCTCTGAAGGCACGCGGGCTGGGGAGGCGTCTCCTCGAATACTTCGCCCCTGTTCAGACCGGGGTGGCTTTCGCCCTTAGTATCGGTATACGGCGAGTAAGGAGGGAACACCGAGACCACCGAGGTAGAGCCTATCGAGACGCACATAACAGGCAGTTTACTGTTGGTAAGCTGCATGGCGTCGGCGGCGATCCACGGCACTCCCGGTATCGTAAGGCTTCCGGGGTCGCCGAAGCCGATATAATCCACGAGGTCGATGCCTCTGTTTATCATATCCGTGACCTTTTCAGAAGCCAGCACCCTGTCGCTGGAGCATATGCACCCTTCTGTGTTCATCTTCACGCAGCTGTAATCTGTAAGATATCCCTCGGCTATGCGCTCGTTTACTTTGCACGCGTCGCTCAGCCAGTCGTGCGTGGCCATAAGCAAGGCGATCTTGCGGGAGTTTTCCCTGCCCGCGTCCTTTTCATATCTTATTACCTTATCGACGTAACGGGCCACTTCTTCTTCAGTGGAAGCCGGAAGGCGGCCTACCGCGACAACGGGGTCAAGGCTCACGTTGTCAACGTTTACATGGCCGCTGTGGCATTCGCCGAACAGCTCCCCATAATATCCGTTTTTGTTGCCGTCCCAGTCGTCGAAGCTGCCGTCTTTTTTGTACAGCGCCGAATAGTAAAGGTCGGTCGGGCAAAACGCCGTGTTCATCGCGGCGTCCGACTTACGGTCAGTTACGGTGTAACGCACCGGAAAAGTCCCGAAATCGCCTACAAGCATTACGTAGCGTATACATTGCTGCCTGTGAAAGTCTTCTATGCAGCGTTTTACTTTCTCCGCTTCATCCCTGCCGTTGTAATCCTGATACACTTTTTCCAATGTGATGATAGATGTTAGTAAACCGGTGTTCACTTTGTGCTGCTTTAAAGGAAGCAGCGCTTCTGAGAATTGGGACGGCGTAATGATTAATAACATAGAACTCCTCCATTTCTCTCCCTATTCGTCATATATATAGTTATACCATATAACACTATATTAAGCTGATTCGTTTACGAAATATTTCGTAGTTTTGTATGTGTTAGTGCGACCGTAAAGTGATTAGAGTGTAAATATGATCCGTATATTTTATTTCTCCCCAGCGCTTCTACGGCAGGGTACGTCTCCAAAAAGCCAACCGCTTTTTGGGATAATAATCAAACTTATCTGTTTTCCCGGCCGGCACCCTTAAGCACACAGGCTTCGATCACCTCTTTTAATCGATATATCCGGAATTGCTGAAAGTATTTGGGTTAAATTTATTATAGCACACAATTTGATGGGAATAAATACGTTTTCTAATATATTTTATTATTTTTTAAGCAATTTTAGCGAAAATACAGCCACTTCCGCTAAAATGGGCCACTGGTATAACCAAATTGATAGTTCATCTGTTTGTAGTTTCGTAGTTTTCGCTCCGCACGCTATGCGCGCGTATGCAGCGAGCGTACGGAAAACGCGGGCTCCGCTGCTTAAGCCTGATCGAAAAAGCTCATCTGCCCATTCTTTCGGCTAGCGAATTTTCTTTCACTGACTTCGTCGCCCTCTTCGAGGCGGCCGCAAAGCAGAGGCGAAGCCTCGCTGCAGAGCCCGCGGCTTTGCTCCGCACCGCCGTCCGCGTAGCAGTAAGCGCAGCCGCTGCGGCACGTGCCGTAAGCGCCGATGTCCACGCTTTCGGCGCACCCGCACGCAGGGCGCTGGTTCCTGTCCTTCGAGGCCGCTATGTTCATGCCCGTTATGCGGCTAATAAGGCGCGGGTCTATGCAGCTTGCGTGTCCTATACCTAAGTCGCCAAGCTCTATCTGCTCGGCGCAGGTCTCCAGCTTAAGCCCGCGGCTAAAGGCCGCTTTCGACAGCGTTTCGGCAAGCTCCCGCTTTTCGCCGTCGGCGAGCGCTCGCGCGCCCATCTCCCTCATGCTCTTTTCAATTTTCGGGTACATGTCTATAAAGCTGATAACGCACTTCTCGGTATAGCCTTTCAGGCTATCCGCCATCTTCGCGAAGTTTTCCCCGTGGAAATCCAGATCATACTTCTCGCTTATAAGTATCGGGTCGTAGCGCCAGATCACCCTCTCAGGGCCTATGGCGTCCGACAGCCTTTTAAAGGTGTCTATAATCTCCCGCTTGGGCGGGAGGCCCGGCTCTATGTCTCCCCCGTAAGGTGTAATCGTAAACTGAAAGTAATAACTATAATCCGCGAGCTCGCCGAGCCGCGGCAGCATAGCCGCAGGGTTCTTCGTCCAGAAGACGAAGCAGTCCACGGCCTGCGGGGCAAGGCTGACCTTCGAGACTTTATGATAATTCACCGGGTTCCTGACGAGCGCGTA
>CAZJOS010000155.1:0-6005 GCA_964547655.1 uncultured Christensenellaceae bacterium | reverse complement strand
CGCTGCTGCAGGGGATAAAAACGCCGCGCACCTGGTATATCGCGACAGATCAGATTGCCGAGTTTTTAAACTATAATAATATGAGAGAACTCAACGCGTATAAATTCAACTCGACATTTTATCTGCGCATGACATATGACGATGTGGTTTCAAAGATCAAAAGCGCTAAATTGCCCCCCGGTATAATAAAGATGCTTCGCATAACGCTGGACGATTTAGATGGCGTGCCGATCATCGTGCGGTCTTCTTCACTGCTTGAAGACAGCCACGAGGGGGCGTTCAGCGGTAAATATAAAAGCCTGTTTCTCGCGAATAAAGGCTCAAAGGAAGAACAGCTGGCGGCGCTTGAGGATGCCATTTTAGAAGTGTATTCCTCCATGTATAATCCTGATTCCATCAACTACCGTAAACAGCGCGGGCTGATAAACCGCACGGAGCGTATGGGTATTCTGATACAGGAAGTCGTCGGGTGCAAAATTGGAAACTACTTTATGCCCATCTATGCGGGCGCCGCTTTTTCGCATAACCTGTTTCGCTGGTCGACCAGGATCAGCAGGGATGGCGGACTGGTGCGTCTGGTCATGGGGCTGGGCACCCGTGCCGTAGACAGAGTGAACGACGACTATCCTGTATTGTTTTCTCCGGAAAAACCGCAGCTGCGGATAAACCAGACGCCTGATGATATACGGCATTATTCTCCCAACCGTGCCGATGTGATAAATCTCGAAAACAATAGTTTTGAAACCATTAATATAGCTGATCTGTTCAAAGAACTGGGAGATCAGATCCCCGATCTGCATCGTTATGTTTCTGTGTATAACATGAACATGATGGAAAATAAGAATGCTTTTACATTGGATACAAAAAACGACGAGATAGTTGTAACGTTCGACAGCGTTTTGACGGCGGGAGATCTTTCCAAAAAACTCAAGCGTATTCTTGATGTTTTGCAGGAAAAGATGAAAACGCCGGTCGATATCGAGTTTGCGTTTGACGGCAAAGATCTGTATTTGCTGCAGTGCCGTTCTCAGGGAGAAGGTACTGTGCGCAATCCTGCGCCTATACCGCAAAACCTCGATAATATGGACATTGTTTTTACTGCAAACAAATATATTTCCGACGGTACAATAAGAGACATAACGCACATCGTATATATCGATGGTGACGGGTATGACAGGCTCTCCACCAAGGAAGACTTGTATTCTGTAGGAAGGGCCGTCGGCCTTTTAAACGAAAGCCTGCCCAAACGTAAGTTTATATTGATCGGCCCCGGCCGCTGGGGCAGCCGGGGAGATATAAAATTAGGCGTCCGGGTCACGTATTCCGATATCTCCTGCACTGCGGCGCTTATTGAGGTCGCATGGAAAAAAGCTTCCTATGTGCCCGTGCTGTCGTTCGGCACCCACTTTTTTCAGGATCTTATCGAAGCAAATATCATGTATGTGCCGATTTATCCGGATCAGCCGGGCGTTACTTTTTGTGAAAGCTTTTTCAGATGTTCACAAAACAATTTAGCAAAAATACTTCCGGAATACTCCTTTCTTTCTGACGTTGTGAAAGTGATCGATGTGCCTGCGGAAAATTACGGAAAAACGCTGGCCATCCACATGAATTCGAACCTGGAACAAGCCATCGCGTTTCTTACCGACGAGCGCAAAAGCGATATCGGCAAAGATAAAACGGATGAACCTGGTCAGGTAAACTGGAGAATTTTGCAGGACAAGGAACATTGGCGGTGGCGTTACTATATGGCAAAGCAAATTGCGGACAACATAGATATGGAGAAAATGGGCGTAAAAGGGGTCTATCTTTTTGGCAGCACAAATTCCGGGAATTCCAGTATGGGCAGCGATATCGATTTACTCCTGCATGTGGACGGTGACTATAAAAAACGCCGCCTGCTGAAAAGCTGGCTGGACGGATGGAGCCAGGCGCTCGCAAAAATCAATTTTCTTCACACAGGGTATGACGCCGGCAAGCTTTTAGATTTTCATCTTGTGACAGACCAGGATATCGCGAATAATGATTCTTACGCTTTGAAGATCGTATCAGCAATTGACCCGGTGGAAAAGCTGCGGTAACGAATCTTGGACAGCACAGAATCCGCAGTGCTGCTGATTACTGCTTTTTGACGATAGAGTCGTGTCCCTTATAAATGCTGTTCCCGGGCACAAATCCGCGCACCATAGAAACGGGATAAATAGTGCTGTTGCGCCCGACTATAGTGCCGGGATTGAGCACCGAGTTGCAGCCTACCTCTACGTTGTCGCCGAGCATGGCGCCGAATTTTTTCATATTCGTCGCTATCTTTTGGTCAATAAAGCGCACGCATACATTGCTTTTATCGGATTTGACGTTTGAAGTGATAGAGCCGGCGCCCATATGCGCTTTGAAACCAAGTATAGAATCCCCGACATAATTGTAATGCGGCACCTGTACCCCATTGAATAAGATCACGTTTTTCAGCTCTGTTGAGTTTCCTACAACGGCATGCTCTCCAACAACAGCCGAGCCGCGAATAAACGCGCAATGCCTGACTTCCGAATTATGGCCGATTATGCACGGCCCGTTAATATAGGCAGAAGGGTATACGACGGCCGTTTTTGATATCCACACATCTTCCGCGGTATGTGTATATTCATCCGGTGAAAGTGCTGCTCCCAAAGTTATTATAAAAGACTTGATTTTGGGCAGTACTTCCCACGGATACTCGCAGCCGTTAAAAACTTCGGATGCAATAGTTTCATTCAAATCAAACAGATCCGCGATCCTGATACCTTGTGTCATTCCATCAGCTCCTTTTTTGGGGTCTAAGAATAAATTAACTGTTATATTATATCAAAAATAATTGCAAAAAAAAGTGATTAGAAAAAATAAAAGTATTTAAAAAAAAGAAAAAACAGATATAATATTTAAGTTGGTTTTTTATATTGGTCAAATCTATTGAACAAAGGTGAGGATTAAGATGGATATTATAATCAGAGAAAACTATGAACAAATGAGTAAGCATGCCGCCGATATCATTGCAGGATACGTTAAGCAAAAGGCAAATTGCGTGCTGGGGCTGGCAACCGGAGCAACTCCAATCGGCACATATCAGCAGCTCATCAAAATGCATAAAGCAGGCCTTGACTTTTCACAGGTTAAAACATTCAATCTTGATGAATATCTGGGAGCAGGTATTGAATTGGATAAACCATATAATGAAGATCAAAGCTATGCCCGTTTCATGTACGAGGAGTTTTTCAAACATATCAATATTAAGAAAGAAAACATACATATACCCGACGGGAAAACAAAAGAGCCTGAGAAGTTCTGCAAATGGTATGAAGATGAAATAAAGAAAGCCGGCGGAATCGATTTGCAGCTTTTAGGCCTGGGAGGCGACGGCCACTGGGGGTTCAACGAGCCGGGCACATCGCTTGCATCGAGAACTCATGTACAGGCGTTAACAAAAACTACGCTGGATGATAATTACGAGGCATTTTATAAAAAAGCGAATATCGAAAAAGGCCAAATGCCCCATTTTGCCATCACAATGGGTATCGGCACCATACTGGATGCTAAAAATATTCTAATGATTGCGAACGGCATTAAAAAAGCCGCTGTTGTTGCCAAATGTATCGAGGGGCCGGTTACATCCCAGATTACCTCATCGGCAATACAATTACACAGCGGCAAAATTGCGGTTGTATTAGATGAATCGGCTGCATCAAAACTGGAACATATTGATTATTACAGGCATGTAGAAAACATAAAGAGCCAGTATGGCTTATAGAAGGCTAAACAGGAAAAACAATATGTCAATTTGGGCATATCATGCATTGTATAAAGCTATGAAGTTTTAAAAAAACTCTTCTGTTTCTTCGTTAGTGTAAAATAAGTGCATGATCTCAGTATCGATATCAGCATCGTCAAATGCCAGGAGAGCTTCCCTGGCATTTTTTCGTTCCGTGAACGCTCTTTCTTTAAGTGAAAGTAATTTCCCCGGCACACCGGAATCGTCAGTCATCTTTTTGACCTGCGAAAATAACAAAGCGCTGCCATGCAAAAACCTACCTTCATCGAGTATCTTTGACGCGACCATAGAATTAAAGCCTTGAAAATTCAAGTCGTTTTCCACTTTTGAAATGTCTTTTATCACATAGTCGATCTCTTCCCGGTAAACCGGATTCATCAGTAAAAGCGCCTTTTGTTCATAGATAGCCTGATCCAGCCTTTCAATAATTTCTTCCGGCAGGTCTTTATAAATAATTACGATATCGAGATCTGACCCATTGACCATTTTTCCTGTCGAAGATTCCGGCCTTGGCTCCAGATGAGACATGTTATATACAACATCACCGGATATCATAAAGCATGCGTTTTCGCGTATCGCTTTACTTTGGCTTTGAGAATCAATGATTTTTTCCATGATATCCTTTGCCAGTTTCATTTTAGCCTTGCTGATATCACCTGTCGATCGTTCCAGCTGCTTTGCTTTTACCCCTGCCTCTCCGGTCTGCGTTTTTAAACCGATCACCGTATAATTGTAGAACTCCCGCAGTATAGAGGGAGAAAGCCTTGCATAACCGCTGACCGATTTAGACAGCCTCAAATACCGTTCGCCTATAGTCTGTGTAACGACAGGCGCAGATTGATTGCATCTCTTCCAGAGCATAAAAGGCTCTATTGCGGTTTTTTCATACAATTCTTTTCCGGTCAGCGGCCCATGTTTTTCAAGCGATGCGATAATATCATCCATATCTTTCCTCAATGAAACATTTGTATCAATCTCATATAAAAGCCATAGTGATCATTCCGGTCTGCCGTCATTCTCAATCGCCATTTCCCAGCGCTCCTCTATAAGGTCCTCCCGCCATTCGACGGACGGCTCGCTATGCGTCAGTTTAAACCCGTAAACGCCGTATAGATTGCGAGCCGCGCCCAGTATATTCAATGTCAGCAGAAAGCAGCGCTTGTACCCCTTTTCGCGTACGAAATCCAATGCCGTCCGCATCAGTCGATGGCCCATGCCTTTGCCGCGCGCCTCTTTGTCAAGCAGGAAATACCGGAGCTGCGCGGTTTCTTCGTCTGCCTGCACGATAGCTATCATTCCCACCGGTTTGCCATGATCTTCCAAGATCCAGAGGTTTGTACGCGCATTGGGAGAATCCCGATCAAATTCGGCCCTTACGTGCTCCGCTACGTAATCGCCGAAAGAGCTGTTAAAGCCGTATTCCTTCCCGTAGATCTCCCTGTGCCGGCGTACGACGTATTCCAGATCGTCAGGGCGAAAGGCCCTTATACAGTTATCCTTCATACCCTTTTCCAATGTGCTTTGTATCTGCCGCATCGATGCAAGCATCTTCTCCACCTCGTCTGTTGATAGATTTTCTATGAGCTTTAGGACCTGTCTGTTTGATCTGTCGTCCATATCAAGTAGCACTTCTTTTCCGGTGTCCGTCAGCGTCAGCAAATTTTTACGCGCGTCTTTTACCGCGTTTTCTTTTACGACCAGGCTGTTTTTTACAAAGCCTTTGATCATGCGGCTCAAATACCCGCGATCGATGCATAAGTTTTCTATTAAGCGGTTGGCTGTGCAATCTTTCATCCGGCTGATCTCGAAAAGCACGCGTACCTCCGTAAGCGAGTAAGGGCTTTTCAGCAATGTCTTATCAAGCAGCCCCAATATACCGGTATAAAACCGGTTGAATGAGCGTATTTCCCGGATGGCTTTATGCTGTGTTTTCATGGCACACCTCATATAACTACAAATTTATCCCATTATAATAAGTTTAGTTGACTTTGTCAACTAAATTCAAATTCTTTATTACCGATAATATTCAGCTTGTGGTAAGATATATATAATTTAATTCTAACCCTTAAATCGCTGGGGCGCGAGCGCTTCGACTTCTTCGCCGGGTACGGCTTTACACCGGCGGGCTTCATGCCTAACTGCCTCGGCGAAAACTACCATTGCATAATAATGATAAAGGAGTTTTTATAGTTTTACATATGCAATA
>CAZJOS010000154.1:0-6032 GCA_964547655.1 uncultured Christensenellaceae bacterium | reverse complement strand
TAAAACACCGTAGGATCGATTATTGATCGCCCGCAAACATCTCCAATAAAAATAGCGTTACTGCCAAAATGGAGTTTTATTTTGATTTCATAATAGTCCTGAGCGCTTCTATTTCTATATCGAGCAGATCGGTAGATTTCTCTTGTTTCGATTGTATGCTTTCTATTAATTTTTGTTGTAACTGTTCTGTGTTAAATTCATTTGATAGTGATTCTATACGCCCTTCAAGGTATTTCTGCCTGTCATATCTATTACCCTTTAATTCAAATGTTATTATCGTGGTATCATCGTCTTTAACTAAGCACTTTTTTAATTCAGAGTTAAATCCATGGGAACCTCTAATACTTCCTATGATCACGGCTATTGCACCAAATATTAATCCTGATATTATGCCTCCCAATAATCCCATAAATACGCCTCCCATATTATTTCATAACCTTCAGGGTCATTATATCACTAGTTGTCTTTATTTTCTACCATAATTCCTCTTGTTTCCCCATAATTTTTCATATATTCCAAACGTAAACAACGCTATCTTCATGGACGGATATCATTTCATATCGTAGAGGCGATTATTAATCGCCAGCTTATGTTAATCCATATTCAATAACTTCCTTTCCCTGTACTCACCCTTTTTGTGTGTATTAAAATTATCGAATATGAGGTATAATCGTTACATGCCGGCAGCAAGAATTTTGCGCTTTTGCCGCCCGGCCTTAATTATCTCTATAAAACGGAGTGATGAAGAATGAAAAAGATAATATTTACTATAGTTGCCGCCGCGCTCATATTGAGCATTGCGGCGTGCGCGGCCGAAGAAAAAACGCCCGTAATAATTACTACCCTTCCTTCCGGCTTGCCGTCAGCATCGGCACCGGTCGATTCGGTAACGCCGCCGGATACGACGCCTTCCGCGGCTGATCCAATGGACGAGCCTACCCCCACTCCTACTTTGGAGCCTTCCCCCACGCCTGAGGTATCCTATACAGAGGAGCCGGGGCATTTGGGAAGCGGGGATACGCTTTTCGACGTATATGTAACGGACGCAGCTGTCGACCTCGACGGCGACGGAATAAGCGAGCAGATCGAATTTGAAGCGGAAGCGGACAGATCGACAGTGAACATAAACGGCACGGCGTACACGATAAAAAAATCCGGCCTCGCCCAGCTCTTCGCGGTGACCGATGTGGACAAGAGCGACAATTATCTCGAGCTGGTGTTTACCGACAAATATGATCCGGGCCTCGCCGATACGGAATTCGCTTACTCGTACTTATACTGGTGGGACGGCTCAAATCTTACCTCGATGGGCAGCCTTATGGACGTCAAGTTCGCCGGCGCGTGGCGCAGCGATTTCAAAGCAAAAAAACACTTTAAGGCGGACGGTTTCGTATACTGCCTTGCCCATACTACCGAGTTTACCGACATATGGTACATGGAACGGCTCAAACCCGATGGCTCAGGCAGGAAGCTGAAAGAAGATTTCTCCGATTATACAGCCGCGCCGGTTAACACGATCGAGCCGCTCAAGATCAAGGCGGGAAAGAAATGCCTGCTGCTCGCCCGCGGGTTATCAAAATACTTCAGTAACAGCAATATGTGGGATTACACGAAATCTCCGCACAACGCGGCGCGTACGAAAAATCCTATGGATGGCGTCGTCGTGGTAGCCCAGGCCGGCGAAACGCTTACGGTATACAAGGTATTGGGCCCGAACTGGGTAGTACTGCAGACTTCAGACGGTTACAGGGGATATATCAAAGTGGTCAAAGGAAAGGTGCAAGGCTATAACCTCGCTCCGTCCGATATATTCGACGGCATAGTAGTAGCCGGGTGATATTATGCGGCGGGGGTTCGCCCCCGCCCAAAATACATTATACGTTTATACCTTATTCTCTTTTTTATACCCCGGCATGGGCGGCACGGAATTCTGCACCGGGAGGAACGCTTCCGCAGCTTTTCTCTCTATATCATCCGACGCCGTTTCCCCTTCCTTATTGAAGACCCTCATGTTTATGTTTGTGGATATGCCTTTCAGCGCCTCGGGAAGAATGCATTCCTTATCGCCCTTATGATTCATGCGTCAACACCTCCTTTACAAGCGCCTTTGCCGCCAGGCAGTTCCGCCGCTTCGTCTTCACTGCCGAAAATGCTGCAAAAATATCTGTCTTTCGATTCTTCCGCTCTTTTCTAAATCTTTTAACGTCGGGCAGGCTGTCGTCGTTGAAAAAGTCTTCCTGCGCCATTGCCCATTTCTTTGTAAACTCGTAATGAAGCTTGTTTATGTAACACGCCAAAGCATATCAAAGGGAAGAGGCGGCGCCTCTTCCCTTTTTCGAGAACGTTTCTCAATATGTTCTTTGGGTGTTTTTCATTGCTTAAGTATGTTTTACGGCCCTACACATCCGCGGTTGCCGCAGCAGCAGCAAAGCAGCAGGATGATTATCAGGCAGGAGCAGTTCCCGCCGCCGAAGCCAAAGCCGCCTACGCCGCCCGGTCCTCCCGGATCGCCCAGGAATCCGCCGCCGCCGCAGCAGCAGCACAACAGCAGGATTATGATGATCCAGCAGCAACAATTATCTCCGCCGAATCCGAACCCAGCGTTATTCATGATGTTACCCCCTATTTGTTATTGATACTTCCATATTATTAAGCGGAGGGAAGTTTTGTTAACGGTAACTTAGTCACATTAAAAATTTTTTTGATTTTTCGCCTCAATCTTTTAGCGTTGATGGATATTTGTACAAAAACCTGTTATAATGAAACAGTCCCCTGTATAATATAATTGCCAGACAGTTAAGGAGCCGTTTCATGAAAGTATCAGCTATAGAATATAAAAGGCTCACAATAGAGGAAATAGAGAAGCGCGCCCTAAAGTTAATCGGGCGTATTAACAGCGCCGGGGGTGTGCCGGAAATTCTCGCGGCCCGCGAAGATTACATTCAGCTCTTAAAGGAGTTTATTACGGCGCAGCAGCTCTCTTACATGCGCTACACCATAAACACCGCAGACGGGTTCTATATAAAAGAAAAGGAATACTACGACGAGGTGACGCCAAAAGCCCTTGACCTGCAAAGGCAGTACGCGGCGGCGATGCTGCAAAGCCCTCTGCGCCCCGAACTGGAAAAAGCGCTCACTCCCCTGTTGTTCACCACTTACGAGATGCAGGAAAAAGCCATGTCTCCTTCGATAGTTCCAGACATGGCCGGGGAGAACCGCATAACCATGGAATATTCACAGCTCATGGCGGGCATGGTCATAAGCTATAACGGTGAAGAAATGCCTCTTTCAATGCTGCGCAGATACATGAATGACGACGACCGCGAGACCCGCCGCACAGCTTTCGAGGCTCTCGGGCGCAAGCTCTCCGAAGAGTCGCCAATGCTCGACGGCATATTCGACCGGCTCGTGCATGTCCGCGACGCCATGGCAAAGAAGATGGGCTACAAAGATTTCGTTGAGTTGGGCTATTACCGCATGAACCGAATAAGCTACGACGAGCGGATGATCGAGAAGTTCCGCTCTAATGTGCTCAAATACCTCGTGCCCGCCGTGGCAAGGCTCAAGTCGGACAACGCGAAAAGAATGGGCATAGAGAAGTTCATGCTGTACGATAACGACGTGAACCTTCCGGACGGCAACCCAAAGCCCATACTCGATAAGCAGGGCATCTTCCTTGCGGCCAAAGAAATGTACCGCGGCATGGGCGAAACTACGGGGGCTTTCTTCGACATGATGATGGAGAACGAAGCGTTCGACGTGGAATCGAGGAAGAACAAATGGGGCGGCGGATACTGCATCAGCTTCCCCGTATACAGGCAGCCGTTCATACTTGCCAATTTCAACGGCACGGCAGACGATATAGGAGTTATAACCCACGAGGCGGGCCACGCGCTCGCCGATTACCTGACCTCAGGCAACCGCTTCGCTTACGACCTTCCTTTCGGAATGGAAACGGCGGAAGTGCATTCTATGAGTATGGAATTTCTGGCGTGGAAGTACATGGACGATTTCTTTGGGGCGGAAGCGGATAAACACAGGTTCAGCCATCTCTTCGATTCGCTCACATTCATACCGTACGGAACGATAGTCGATCACTTCCAGCATATAGTGTATAAAAACCCAGGGCTTACCCCTTCGCAGAGGAAGGCGGAGTGGAATAAACTCGAGGCGCAATACCGTCCGTATCTCTCTACAGAAGGCATGCCGTACCTTTCGGAAGGCACGCGCTGGCAGTACCAGATGCATATATACGAGACGCCGTTTTACTATATAGATTATTGCCTCGCGCAGACCGTGGCGCTTCAGTTCTTGCTTGAGTCGCGTAAAAACTACGACGGCGCACTCGAGAAATACATGCGGTTTGTTAAGCGCGGAGGCGAACTGCGTTTTGATGAATTGCTGTCTGAAGCGGGGCTAAAGTCCCCGTTCGAGGAAGAAACGATAGCAACGCTCGCGGGCAAAATAGAAGCGCTCGTAAAAAGTTTAAGAGTTTAGATTAAGTTTATATTTGGGCGGGCCTTGACTTAACTGGTTCCGCGGCCTGTTTTTCCGCCCTTTTTATCTTATATATTGTGGAGGTTTTATGAAAGTAGCAGTGTTGGGCGACATACACGGAAACTTCGACGCATTGGAAGCCGTTCTAAAGGACATGAAAAACGCTCAGACAGACGCGCTCATAGTTCTTGGCGATGTACTATTCTACGGGGACGACCCGCAGCGGTGTGTCGATGTTTTAACGCATCTGAATCCGCTGGCCTGGATAAGGGGCAACACCGACAACTGGCTTATTGAGATCGGAAACGACTTTTCTCCTCAAAACGTGAAGGAAGAAAGGATACTCAACGAGTACAGAAGGGTGCTGCCGCTTCTCTCGCCCGAAGCGCGTGAAAAGGTTAAGTCGCTGAATCTGAAAGAAGAGGTCAGTATCTGGGAGAAAAGGCTGCTGTGCGTCCACGGCTCCGACAGGAAGGCAAACGAAGCTATCGGGATCATGTCGTCAGAGGAAGATCTGCGTGCGATCGCCGAGAGGATAAACGCCGACGTTTTTCTCTGCGCTCACACGCATGTGCCGTTCTCCGCGTCCATCAGCGGGAAACTGATAATAAACGTTGGCAGCGTAGGGCTCCCCGCCGACGGTACCGACGCCTGCTGGTGCGTGCTGCGTTTCGAGGGTGACAACTTCGGGTACGAATTCAGAAGAGTGAGATACTAAACAGCTCTTCGGCTATCAGGTCTCATAAACTATTTTTTACGCTTCAATCACACTTTTTATACACTAACTTTCAAACCTTATTTCATGATCAACTATACCTGGCGGCTGCCTTACAGGTTTATATTTGCGTTTTTTCGTTTTTAGCTTCCCGGTTTCTGCCTGCCGAGCCGGCGGTATCAATCGTATACGGCTGTGGGGCCTTCGCGCCGTATCATCCGGCGCATAGGGCTGTTTTTTTCATATAATATTTCTTTTACCGGCAGAATGCATTTTGTTATTAACCTCACTATTGATCGCACATCTCCATTATTGCGCATTCAAGATAAATAATGTTATAATAGCTCCGATATATTGAATATTAATAATGTAAGACGGCTTCGTTCGAAGGGAGCGTATAATATGATATTTACCCATTATCGCTTGACAGTTATTATTATGATTCTCGTGTTATGTTGTTCCGGCTGTGCCGTGCTCCGGCCCGCCGCGTCCGGCCCGGTAAGCGCGCCGCCCAAGCAGCAGGCGACTGAAAGCCCGACTGTTAAGCCGATAGACGAGCTTATACGGCCCGATTACGATGTAAAGACCTCAATCCTATGGGACATTAACGGCGACGGCGTTAAGGAAACGGTCTCCGCCGGCGAGGGCGATGCGCGGGAGATAGGATACGATATACTGCTTTCCGTTTCCGACGGCGGAGGGTTCAATACGATAACGATAGATACCGGATACTTCGAAACGGCGGATTATTTGGTGACGCCGGGCGGAGCGCCCTGCGTTATAGTATGCTGCGGCTATGAAGACGATTATTTCTCAACTT
>CAZJOS010000153.1:0-6067 GCA_964547655.1 uncultured Christensenellaceae bacterium | reverse complement strand
CCACTGCAATTGATCTCCTCAGTCAGTGCAGTGGTGAACGGTGGTTTTTTATACAAACCAACTCTCGTCAAAGACATTGAAGACAGCGACGGGAATATAATAAAAAGCTTTGAACCGGAAGTTGTTTCCCAGCCCATCAAGCCTGAGACAAGCGCATTGATGCGAGACATACTTGAGAGCGTCGTAAGCAAAGGCAGCGGCAAGAACTGTTATATACCGGGCTACAGGGTGGGAGGAAAAACGGGGACCGCCCAGAAATACGACGAAAACGGCCAGGTGATGACCGGCAGCCATATAGCCTCGTTCATAGGCTTTGCGCCCGCTGACGACCCCCGGATAGTTGTCCTCATCATAGTTGACGAACCGAACGTGCCGGTCGACTTCGGAAGCGTCGTGGCCGCGCCGTATGTCAAAGAAGTGCTTCTGAATTCCCTGCAATATATGAAGATCAAGCCCGATTACGGCGAAGCCGGAATGCCGAAGCAGGTGACGGTGCCCGACGTTACCGGCCTCGATATCGGCGAAGCCGTTCAAAAGCTTGAAGGCAGCGGGTTCATGTATCTGACGGACGGCGCCGGAAAGGTTAAAGAGCAGATGCCCGCGCCCGGATCGGTCGTGGACGAAGGGACGACGGTATTGCTCTATATGGAAACTAAGAACACGCCGGACAACATGGAAGGCATGGTCGTAGTTCCCGACCTTAAGGGGCTTACCATAATGGAAGCGGGCCAAAAGCTGGAAGAATGCAAACTTCAGCTCGGCATAACGGGCGAAGGAGTCGCTTATTATCAGGACCTCAAAGCGGGGGCCCTTGTGCCCGAAGGCACGAAAGTTATGGTGGAATTCAGAAAACCTGCCGGCACAGGATAAATAAATTGCAATAAAAATAACTGTGGTTACATTCTTCAAACGATGTGGTATAATCCTCAAGTAATCACCGATTTGATCAGCGGTTACTCCAAAGGAAGCATGTTGGGGAGGTACATATTGAAGCTAAAAGACCTTTGCCGGAGCGATATGACATTGACCGGCGATGAGAATACGCAAATAAACAGCATAGAATATGATTCGAGAAAAGTGTGCAAAGGCGCGCTCTTTTTCTGCATCAGGGGTTTTAAAAGCGACGGGCACGACTACGCACAAAGCGCAGCCGCAAAGGGCGCTTCGGCACTGGTGGTGACGAGAAAGCTCGATATCGATATACCCCAGGTATTAGTAAAAGACGACAGAGAAGCTATGGCTCATATATCCCGTGAGTTTTACGGCAGGCCCGACGAGTCGCTGCGCATGATAGGCGTTACCGGTACAAACGGCAAGACTACGACGACGTATATGATAAAATCGATACTCGAACGCTGCGATATAAAGACGGGGCTGATAGGGACGATAACCAATATGATCGGGAGCGAAGAGATACCTACGGAACACACCACTCCCGAATCGCCCGATTTTTTTGCACTGCTCCGGCGCATGGCGGATGAAAAGTGCGGAGCCGTTGTGATGGAAGTTTCTTCGCATTCTCTGGAGTTAAAGCGCGTATACGGCGTGACTTACGAATCTTCCGTATTCACGAACTTAACGCAGGACCATCTCGATTTCCACGGCACGTTTGAAAATTATATGGCCGCCAAGAAAAAGCTGTTTAAAGCTTCGAAGAAAGCGGCTGTAAACATCGACGACGACGCCGCGCAGTATATAATGGAAGGCATCGACACGTCGTGGCTCAGATACGGCATCAAGGAGAAAGCCGATGTATATGCGCGCAACATAGAAATAACGACCAAAGGCGTTACATACGACCTCGTTACGTCAAAAGGGGCTTTGCCTGTAAAGCTTCGGATACCGGGCATATTCAGCGTATATAATTCGCTTGGCTCGGCTGCTGTGTGCCTCAATCTCGGCATAAGCATAGGAGCTGTCAAAGCGGGACTGGAAGCCATGCCGAGCGTAGCGGGAAGGTTTGAGGTGCTGGACACGGGCAGCAAGCCTTTTACGCTGATACTCGATTACGCGCATACCCCCGACGGGCTGGAAAACACACTTAAGACGGTAAAGGAGTTCGCCCGCGGGCGTATAATATCAGTTTTCGGCTGCGGGGGAGACAGGGACAAAGGCAAAAGGCCTATAATGGGGGAGATAGCGGGGAGGTTTTCAACTTTCTCGATCATCACTTCCGACAACCCGAGAACTGAAGACCCGTTTGAAATAATAAAGGCGGTCGAGGAAGGCATGAAAAAGACGGGCTGTGAATATATCTGCATAGAAAACCGCCGCGAGGCGATAAAATACGCTATGGAAAACGCAACCCCGGAGGACATTATAGTGCTCGCGGGCAAAGGTCACGAGACATATCAGGAGATAAACGAAATCAAACATCCGTTCGATGAAAAAGTAGTGGTAAAAGAACTGCTAAGCGAGACAACAGGATAATAATATAGAATACAGGAGATAAAACACATGGACATAATGATCTATTCGGTCCTGGTATCTTTTGTGATCGCGCTTGCTGGGGGTTATGCGGGGTTGCCGCTTCTGAAAAGACTGAAATTCGGGCAGCAGGTAAGAGACGACGGGCCGAAGACGCACCTTTCCAAAGCGGGAACGCCTACAATGGGCGGGCTAATCATATTGCTCTCTCTCGTGGTAACTACGATAATATTCGGGACAGGGAGCTTTCAGTTCGTATGGCTTGCGCTGGGCGTGACCATTGGATTCTGCCTCATCGGCTTCATGGACGACCTCATAATTGTAGTAAGGAAACGCTCGATGGGCCTGCGGCCGTACCAGAAGCTAATAGCCCAGTTCGGCATAGGCATAATCGTGGCGGTCTTTGCATACAGCAACCCTTCCATCGGCTCAAAGCTTATCATACCCTTTGCGAAAACGGAATTGGACCTTGGAATATTCTATATACCGTTTACGGTGCTCGCCGTAGTGCTTATAGTAAACAGCGTTAACCTGACTGACGGGCTCGACGGCCTTGCCTCCGGCGTAACAATAATTAACTCGGCAACGTATATGATAATATTTTACGGCATATTCAAGACGCTTTACGGGCAATACCTTGAAGCCGCGGATGTAAGCAACATGATGGTGTTCACCGCGGCATTAACAGGGGCCTGCCTCGGTTTTCTCAGGTTCAATACGTTTCCCGCAAAGGTGTTTATGGGCGACACGGGGGCGTTCGCGCTGGGCGGAGCGCTGTCTGTAATAGTCGTGGTATCGAGGATGCAGCTGCTGCTTATAATAACCGGAATGATGTTTCTCGTTACCTCGATATCCGTTATACTGCAGGTAGGGTCGTATAAATTGCGTAAAAAGAGAATTTTCAAGATGGCTCCGCTTCACCATCACTTTGAGCTTAAAGGCGTGCCCGAAACGAAGATAGTCGCTTTTTATATGCTGATAACTATAGTGCTCTGCATGGTGGGGATTCTTTCCATAAATTGACTGGCTTCGCCGCGACTGAAACTATTCCTGAATTATTATCGGAGATAGCAAATGAAGAATAAAAACGTATTGATAGTCGGCATGGCCAAGAGCGGTATAGCGAGCGCCAGGCTGCTTTTAGAGCAGGGCGCGAAAGTCACGCTTTACGACGCAAGGCCTTTAAAAGAATTCCCGGAGCACACTTTTGACGAATTTACCGGGAAGGCTGCCTTTGCGTTCGGGGCCGACCCCATACCTTTGGCAAACGCTGCGGATATGCTCGTAATGAGCCCGGGAGTGCCGATAGGCCTCGAGTTTATTGCCCGGGCGCTGAAAGACGGCAAAAAGGTAATAGGCGAGATAGAGCTGGGTTATCTATATTCGCAGGGCGAGTTCGTCGCGATAACTGGCACGAACGGCAAGACTACAACTACCGCGCTTACCGGGGAAGTGTTTAAAAACGCGGGATTTCACACATATGTCCTCGGAAATATCGGCTTGCCTATTGCGGGGACGGCAACGGAAACAAAGAAGGGCGATATAATAGTCGCCGAGACGGCGGCGCTTCAGCTCGAAACTATAGAAAAGTTCAGGCCGCGCGCGTGCGCTGTACTCAATATAACGGAAGACCATCTCAACAGGTACGGTACCATGGAGAACTATATTGCCGCAAAGGAGAGAATATTTGAAAACCAGACGGGAGACGATTTCTGCGTGCTCAATTACGACGACGATATCGTAAGAAACATGGCCGGAAAGCAGAAATCGAAAATTATTTGGTTTTCGCGTAAAGTTAAGCTTGATTCCGGCGTATTAATAGATGGAGGCAATATAGTCAGCAGAGAGGAAGACGGCAGCCATACGATATGCCGCGCAGACGAGGTGAGGATACCGGGAACGCATAATCTTGAAAACGCGCTTGCCGCTGCAGCGCTCGCAAGGTGCTGCAGTATACCTGAAGCGGTCATAAAGAAAACGCTTTTGGAATTCCCCGGCGTAGAACACAGGATAGAATACGTGCGGGAGGTTGGGGGGATAAGGTACATAAACGACTCGAAAGGCACGAACCCCGATTCAACCGAGAAGGCCGCGGAAGCGATGACGAGGCCGACCGTGATAATATTGGGCGGCTCGAGTAAAAACAATAGTTTCGTTTCAATGATAAAAAGCTTCGGAAAGAATATAAAAGCGCTTGTGGCAATAGGAGAGACACAAAAAGATATACTTAAAGACGCAAAGGCCGCGGGCTTTGTGAATATACACACTGCCGGAACGTTCGAGGAAGCTGTGCTTAAATCGAAAAGCATCGCAAAAGAAGGGTGGAACGTTCTGCTTTCCCCGGCCTGCGCGAGTTACGACATGTTCGAAGACTTCGAGCACAGGGGGAGGGTATTTAAAGATATAGTAAATTCGCTGTAGGAGGAACCGATGGTAAGGCGATCGTTCGATTATCCGCTGCTTGTTATAACGATGGTACTGGTGCTGTTCGGCATCGTTATGGTGTTCAGCGCAAGCTATTACTACGCGGGAAACAGCCCCAACACGAATTATAACGAGTACTATTATTTCTGGAAACAGGTGACCGGCGCGGCCATGGGGCTTGTAGCCATGGCAGCCGCAATGTTCTTCGATTTCAACAACTATAAAAAGCTTCGGTTCTGGATACTCGGTATCGGGCTTGTGCTCATGGTGCTCGTGTTTGTGCCGGGCATAGGCATTGAGGTAAACGGCTCGAAGCGCTGGGTCAACCTTTACTTCCTCGATCTGCAATCTGTCGAGGTCCTTAAATTTTCGATAATAGTATTTATGGCGGCAGGCCTTTCCATAAACGCCGACAAGGTACAAAAGTTCAGGTGCGGTATGCTTCCTTATCTTGCCTTGCTGGGCGTAAGCGCCGTGCTGCTCTTACTCCAGCCTAATTTCAGCGCAATAGTAACTTTGGCGCTGCTTTCATTCGTGATGATGCTCGTGGGCGGCGTAAAACTTTCGCATTTTGCGCTGGTCGGAGTCGGCGGTATCGGAGCGGGGACTATAGCGATGATAGCATCGCACTACCGTGTAGACAGGATATTCGCGTTCCTAGATCCCTGGAAATATTCCGGAGATCAGGGCTACCAGCTTGTACAGTCGCTCTATTCCATTGGCTCCGGCGGCCTTTTCGGCCTGGGCCTGGGAAATTCGAGGCAGAAGTATCTTTTCCTGCCCTATCGCGAATCCGACTGCATATTTGCCATAATAGCCGAAGAGCTCGGATTTATCGGAGCTATGGTCGTAATAATCGTTTTCGGGCTGCTGATATGGAGGGGCGTGAGGATAGCGCTGCGCGCTCCCAACACTTTTGGGCTGCTGCTTGCTACCGGAATCACGGCGCTTATAGCCATACAGGCGTTCATAAACATAGGAGTCGTTACGGGCAGCGTACCTCCTACTGGAGTGTCGCTGCCGTTCATAAGCGCCGGAAGGACTTCGCTTATAGTATTTATGGGATGCGTGGGTGTTTTGTTAAATATTTCAAGGCAGAGGACCGCCTAGCGCACACCTTAAGTCGACCTGCATAAGATATTATATGTGAGTGATATATATGCGGGGGGGCCAAGATGGCAAAATTGATAATAAACGGTGGTGCGAGGCTTGAGGG
>CAZJOS010000152.1:4766-6085 GCA_964547655.1 uncultured Christensenellaceae bacterium | reverse complement strand
CCGCCGCTATTTCAGCACCCTTGCGTATTCGTTGCACAGAGGGTATTTTACGGGCTCGTCTTCCTCTATCCTCGAAAACCGCGATACCTCTTCCGCGAAATAGTTGTCGGTATTGTCGTCGTTTATCGACGACACCTCGCCCACTATTAATTCCCCTTTGCCTTCGAAAGCCCAGAACTTGTGGTAGATGTAAGGCGTTATCGTAATGCTGTTGCCGGGGTGTATGAGCAGCGTTTCGTCAGGCTTCACCACGCTCTTTACGCCGTCCATAAACACCGTCACGTCGTTTCTGTAATCGACCGCCCCTTCTTCATCCGAGTTGTAAAGCTTTATGGCAAGCACTCCGCCGCCGCGGTTTATTATGTCTTCCGTCTTTTTCGCGTGGTAGTGGTTAGGCAGGCTTTGCCCGTCGAGCAGCAATATGACTTTTTCGGCGTACGGCGTGCCAACGGTGAGGTCATTATGGTCTCCGTTTCTTATGGTAAACAGCACCGTTCCGAGTTCCAAAAACCTGCCCTGCCCGAAATCGGTGATATCCCATCCTATCATCACCTTCTCTATAACGCCGGTCTCCTTCCGGTTTTCCTTCCACGTTTCAAGGTCCCAGTATGCATACCTCGGAAGCTTGAACTTATTTTTCTCCAGCAGCCGTATTGCCCATTCGACCGCGTCGTTTATCTCGCTGCGTTTCATTATGTCTCCTCTGCATTAAAATTTTTTCACTATATTATCTGCTTACGCTGTTTACAATAAAAACCGGTTGATGCCTCAAATATAAATATTTTAATCTCTTTATTTAAAGAACTGATCCTTTACTTCATCCATCGTGAGCCAGTAAGTGATAGTGTCTTCGGGCGCCATGCTCTCTGCCAGCTTACGGTACTCTTCCTGATTGTCATAGGTGTACCAGACTTTTGACGGCAGATAGATCGTATGATGCTCAGGATCGCTGTATACGTTGTCTTTAATCTTGTTGCCAAGCAGAAGGTTAAGGCTGAAATTCAAAGCTGTTCCGCCGATCCCCGGCGGATCGCTTATTACGATGTAAGGCAGTACTTTACCGTCCTTGTTTATTTCGAGCATCATCTGCATATACTCGCCGGAATCGCCGAACCCTATTGCCCGAGGCCAGGGAGCGTTCGCTTTTCTGTAGGCCTTCAACACGGCCTCGGCGCACTGTGAGGTGAGTACCCCGTCGAATTCTATACCGGAGTCAAGTATTTCCGTCATTATCCGCTCAGCTTTAGCGGCGTCCCGGTCGTGGTTCTCTTCCTTAACGACTATCAGCCCCTTATCGTCGATACCCTTCGCAAACCCTT
>CAZJOS010000152.1:0-4666 GCA_964547655.1 uncultured Christensenellaceae bacterium | reverse complement strand
CTTTTCATATGCTATCCGGAATGAGTCGCCCATGATCGACGAGTTATACGACAAGAGCTTAACGTCTATTAAGCCCTGAGGCGTTGCGTTTACCGATTCAACCGGCACGGCCGAAACGGCCGATGCCTGCTGAGCGGCGCCGCATCCTGCCAGCGCTAACGCCGCCATACATAGCAGCAACAGTGCTAATACGTATTTATTTATCAATTTTGTCTCCTTTTATATGAGCAAAGCTCGAACGCTTCAACCTGCAAATCATATCGTGTTTTAATTATATTTCAAATATGCTCTTGGGTAAAGCGATAACTTATTCCTTATTCAGCCACAATGACGCGGTAAGTTTGATTTTTATACCACATTAACTAAAAACGCATAACGGACAGTCCCCTGCTCCCAGGTTCCTATCACTTCATAAACTATTGAACCTTTTGATTCCGGTGCTGCGATGTTATCATCGATCGTTGATTGCTTTATGCGTTCATTACCCTGCCATGCGTAAACAATAATGTCTTCAGGCTTGTCGCTGAAGCTTAATGTCAGCGAAGATCCGGGAGGAACGGTCAGCGGGGTCGAGTCTTTGACCAATTCCGCAGGAGCAACGGTGTCATATTCTATTCCAATAAAAGAACCGTCACCATTATCAACATCCCAGGAGTATGTGCCCGTTTTGGCTTCAATACTTTTATCCCGGTAAATAATCTTCAGCGAAGGAGGGCTGTCTGCTTTGCTGCCGCATCCCGCAAGCGAAAATAATAGAGAACAAATGAAAAATATAGTAAACAACTTTTTATAATACATTTATGGTATCCGCCTCTCTTATATGAGTTTTATACCGCTTATGATCCCCTCGGCGTTATCGTGCATCACAGCTTTCGCGTACCGACGGGCGTCGTCAGCGTCCATCAATCCGGCCTCCACGCGCTCGCAAAGCACCCGCGACAATACATCTAAGAAAGCGAGCTTCGCGCCGCAGCTCTCTTCGCTCGTCCACGTGTCGCATCCCCATACCACGCGGCCCGCGCCGCATACGTCTATAAGCTCGGCAATTAGGCGCCGCGAGGCGGCATAAGATATGAGCGGAAGCCAGCAAAGGTCGGCCCATACGTTGGAGTAGGCGTGCGTAAGTCCGGCGATGTCGTCCGTCCACGGGTAGCTGCCATGCATCAGCCAGAACACAGTATCGGGGTGGCGGGCGATGAGCGGCTGAAGCCGCATGGCGTTGGTGCCATTCATCAGGCCGAGCCCCGTATGTATCTGCACGGGCATTTTAAGCTGAGCGGCGGTTACGCAAACGACGTCGAATACATAATCCTGAAAGCTCTTTATGTCATCCGCGTCCGCGTTTCCCCTCATGGCACACTGCGCCCTCTCTTTTACTGCTTCGCCGAAGTCAAGAGCGCGGTCGTAGGCGAGGGCGCACTTGAAGGTGACGCATCCTTTTTGTTTTTGTTCCCGCATCACTTGTTTTAAGAACTCCGTATACTCGTCTATGTCCGTAATATTACATCTGCGCATTACTTGAATATTGTCCCCGTTGTGGTCTTTTGCCGTTTGGTCATAGCCGTAGAAGAAGCTGTTGAAGCGGTAGGCCGGCCTGAACAATTCCGGGTGCCCGTTGTCTTCTCCGGGCGACCAATACGTGTCGAGTATCACCGCTTCGTACCTGCATTTCTCGCGAAGCAGGCGGATATGCCAGTCCTTATCCTGATTGGCGCTGCTTATTGCCTCGTCATAGACTCCCCAGCTTGCGGCGCTGAGCCGCTCTTTTATACCGTATATCTCCATCAGCGCTTTTTCCAGCCATACGAAATAGCCGCGGTTGCTCACAGCATCGAGCCACGCGGATATCTCTCCTTTGCTGCCCCCGGCCGGGACGGAAACGCCGCACCAATTGACATACGAATTGCGAAAGACGCCCCCCATAGTCAGGGCATGGTGCTCCTCGTCCCTCAGATGATGCGAATGTGAATTGATTATAGGCTCGTTTTGCAGATGGTAAAGGAACTCGTTCCTGTCCATACTTCTTCCTTTCCGCATATTAGTTAACACCATTTTATACCTTTAAGTGTATGCAGGCAACATAAACCTGACAGGGTAAACCGCGGATCTTCTTCCTCGGGCGCATTCGGGCGAGGCCAGATAATACTGGCTGATGAAATAGGCGTTTTGACCGCGAGCACTAAGCCGCGGGCCGAGTCGGCCCGCGGCGGTTAGTTATAAAGATAAGGCCTCCCTAATTTATCGGAAGGCCTTTGTTTGGATATGACAAAAACTATTTAGCTTGTATTGCTTCCGGAAGC
This sequence comes from uncultured Christensenellaceae bacterium, assembly GCA_964547655.1. Classification (GTDB taxonomy): domain Bacteria; phylum Bacillota; class Clostridia; order Christensenellales; family SZUA-584; genus DTFZ01. Next base: position 2,366 of record CAZJOS010000152.1, on the reverse strand, counting down.
TCTTCCTTTTTCGCGCTGCCTCCTATGGCCCATGTCGCAAACCCGGCAATAAACGAAACCGGAAGCGCCACCACTATGGCGTCGACCATAGCAAGCGTTGCGAGCCCTGTGCCCTTTACGAGCGACGTGGTGCCGAATATCAGGTTGCACAGTTGAAGGCTTTTTGCCGTACTTTCCTGTATGAAAAACAGCCAGAACAGGCTCACCGCCGTGCCTATTATCATGCTGGCGAGCGCCGCGCGTTTCGGGAACTTCTTTATATATAGTGCGGCAATAAACGACGGCAGGAATGCCGCGGCGCACAGCCCGAAAAACAGCGATGTACCCTGAGCTATTATAGCCATGCTTACGTCTAGCTTGCTTGAGAGCCACGCGAGCACTGCGCTCATTACGACTCCAATAAGCATCGCCACCCTTGTAAGCGTCATCGTTTTTCCTTTGGCCTTAAGCGACTCCTTTATGAAATCCTTCCCTAAGGCTGAGCCCATAGTATGGCTCAGCGCCGAGAGCGTCGAGATCGATGCTGCGAGCAATACAACAAGGAACACGCCCCCGAACCAATCCGGCAGGAACGTCTTTATAAACGTTGGTATTATTGCGTCAGTTCCCCCTGCCGCAGTTAAAGCTATCTGGCCTTGCGTTTGGGGGGCATTGTAGAACTGAACATTGCTTAACGCGCCTACCGTAAACGCTACGCCCGTCATGAACAGTATGAATATGCCACCCGCCAGCACAGCGCGGTTAAGTTCACGGTTGCTCTTGACAGTCATGAACTTTATCGACAGCTGCGGCTGCGCGAGTACGCCTATGCCCACGCCCGCTACGAGCGTCGTAACAACGCTCCACCATGTCGGCGAGCCCGTAGTCGGCATCGAGGCCCATCCCGTAAACCCTCCTTTTGAAATGGCTGCCGTCTGTTCCGCGACGCCCGGCATGTTGGGCAGCTGCGCCAGAGCGGTATGCGCCTTTTCTACGCCGCCCAGCATAGAGTATGTGTAGATTATGAGGAACGCCATCCCTGCGAACATCAGCGCACCCTGAAACGCGTCGGAGTACATTATGCCTTTAAGCCCGCCGAGGATTACCACTGTGCCCGCAAGCACCGTCAGCACTATAAGCACGACGTTGAAATCGACGCCAATATACTTCGAGACGTAATCTACGATGCCTTTCAGCACGGCGGAAGCGTAAACGGGCATGAACAGGAATATTAGCACTCCCGCATACCCCTGCATGAATTTTGACTTGAACCGGAGTGCGAAGAATTCGGGCATCGTCGTTGCGCCCAGAGCGTGGCCTATCTTCCTCGTGCGCTTCCCGAATACTACGAACGCGATGAACACGCCCACGAGTATGTTGAGTGCCGTGAGCCACAGCAATCCCATGCCCAGCTTTCCTGCCGCGCCCCCGAAACCTATTATAGCTGACGTGCTTATAAACGTCGCGCCGTAAGAGAGCGCCATAACTATGGGGTGGATCTTTTTACCCGCGAGCAGCAGGTCGTTCGTGTCTTTGGTTCTCCTATACCCCATATAAGCGAGAAACCCCAATGCGATCACATATACCGCAAGAGCTATTATCGTGGAGGTCATTTCTTTTCGCCTCCTTTCTTTTCGCCGTTCCCCTTATTCCAGTTGACTATGCCGTAGATAACGCAGAGAAGCGCCGAGCCTAAACAAAGCAGCATTGCGAGCCATACTGATGGATCCGGTATTCCTAACATATAAACCATCCTTCCTTTCTACCTTAATAATTCCAAAAGCCCTGGGGCTTCGTGAACCCGGATAAGCCGCCTTAAGCGGTTATGATGCATACTCCTGATGCCGGAAAGAAGTGATCAAAAAAATACCTCCTTTCATAACAAATAAAAAAGCCCTTAGTCCATCTTCTGGGACGAAAGGCTATAAGCTTTTCCGCGGTACCACCCGGTTTCGCCTGTATTCGCACAGGCGCACTCTTTTCGGATACGTTAATATCCTATCCTCTTAACGGAGGAACCCCGTACCTGCCTACAATACCTTGCCCCAAAAAGTCTCACGGCTTTTCGGGACCAGTTTAATACTTCAGCGGGTATGCTCGAAAGGGAACTTCGGAAGGATTCGTTATGAGGCTTGCTTCCAGTCAAGGCAAGCCCTCCCTGGCAAAACTTCATCCGCCTACTTTCCTTTGTTAACGCATATACTTATATTAATATACTGATATTATAAAATAAAAAACCTGTTTGTCAACCTGTTTTTATTCATTGGCCTTGTGTTTTTATACAATCGCTCGCCCCCAAATACCTTCGTTATTTGGGAATCCCGGTCACAGCCTCGCAACTCCGCTTTTCCTCGCGGCCTCCCCTACGGCTTTAGCTACCGCAGGGC
>CAZJOS010000151.1:0-6117 GCA_964547655.1 uncultured Christensenellaceae bacterium | reverse complement strand
ATAAAGGTCTACAGAGACGCCGCGTAACTAAACGAGAACGAGCAAGGGCGGTGAAATACCCGCCTTTTTTCGTATTTTTACGATTCGAAGGGAGAAAAAACCATGGCGAACGATGAAAAGAAAAAGGGGATACCGGTTTCAACTATAAAGCTTGACAGGAAGTATGAGCTTCAATTTGGGTTTAAGGCTATGAGGGCCTTTAAGGATACATTCGGCATTAGCATCGAAGAGGCGTTGAGTAAAAACTTCGACAGCGATATGGCGGTCAACGCGCTTTGGGCGATGCTGCTTGTAAAATACAACGACGCTCCTGACGCAAAATTCAGCTATACGCCCGAAATAGTGGCCGACCTGCTCGATAAACATTACGAAGGAAGCGCCTCGGAGGCCGTTTCTCTTATTACCGACGCCGTTTCGCTCTCGCTTAACGGTAAAACGTTTACGGAAATGCTCGAGGAAATAGCGAAGGCGGCGGAGGCCGCGGGGGCTGAAGGTGAACCAAAAAACGCGGAGACGGCAGCAGGCGAAGAGAAATCGACATCGGAGAGTGCTTCGAGCTCGCTGCCAAAAAGCTGAAATTAACCTTTAAAGAATTTGACGAGCTTACACATTACGAATTTCGCCTGAGGATGGAGGCGTACAACGAAGAAAGGCTCGAACATATAAACGACCAGCGCGCGCTTGCGTGGAATACAGCCAAGCTTATGCGCTGCGGGAAGATGCCCGACATAGAGAGCATAATGCTGAAAGAAGAGGATTTTAAGCCGAAGAAAAGGCAGACAACACAGCAGATGATGGAAGTGGCCAAGAGTATAACACGGAAGCTCGGCGGAACGATACGGAGGGTGAAGAGCAGTGCAGGCAAGAAATGATTTTAGCATTAAGGGCCTCAACGAGCTTATGAAGGCTTATAAAAACCTGCCAAAACAGATGGAAGAAAGTCTTAGGGCTGCCACCGATAAAGGCGGTGAGATCCTTCTTAACAATACCCGGCAGGAGGCGGCTCCATATAATAGATATAGTAAGACCGGAAAGCTCGTAAAAAGCCTTTATATCAAGCGGGCACCCCACCGGAACCATACATATACTCCCGTGCTTACATGGGGCGATGATGTGCGCGAATACGCGGCGCCGCTGGAGCTAGGGCACCACCTTGTATTTTTCGGGAAAGACACGCCTGTGAGAATACCCGCGAAACCATTTCTGCGGCCCGGGGCAGACAAGAGCGGAGAGCAGATGATCAGCCTGCAAAAGCAGGCGGCAAATAAAACGTTTGATGAGATGGGCGGTTTAAAAAATGGCCAATTCTGAAGTAATAAGAAACCTTGTAACAAAATTCGGGTACGACCACTCCGAATTTTTTAAAGGCTGCGCAAAGGTAGGCAGCCGCCTTACGACGCTCGGAAAGAGCGTCCAAAAGGCCGGGCAGGCAATGACCAAGAGCATAACCGTGCCCGCCATGGCGGCAGTGTCGGGGCTCACCGCGCTTACACTGAAAGCCGCGTCTTCAGCAGACGACCTTAATACGCTTTCCGCAAAAACCGGGCTGTCTACGCAAAGACTGCAGGAGATGGGCTATGCCGCGAAGTTTGTAGACGTAGACCTCGAAACTATGACGGGCTCGATGGTCAAGCTCACGAAAAACATGGATATGGCGCGGCAGGGATCGCTGCAGCAGAAAGAAGCTTTTGAACAGCTGGGCATACAGTATAAAAATGCCGACGGAACACTGCGCAACGCAAAAGACGTTTGGTATGAAGCCATAGACGTACTAGGCAATATGTCAAACGAAGCGGAACGGGACGCTATGTCTCTGCGGATATTTGGCAGATCGGCAGCTGAGCTTAACCCGCTTATAAAAGCGGGCAGCGCCGAACTAAGCAGGCTGGCGGCGGAGGCCCATAAGGTGGGCGCCGTCATGTCGTCGGAAGATATAAGCGCGCTCAACAGCTTAAACGACGAAGTCGATAAGATGAAGTCGATAGTAACGGCGGCGGGCGCACAGGTAGCGGCGGCGTTTGCGCCGGCGCTGCAAGCGCTAGGGCCCATTATTAAAGATACCATTGTACCAGCCATAAAAGGTTTTGCCGGCACGCTTTCAGATATCTTCAAATGGTTTAACAGTCTTTCCCCACAGACACAGAAGTTTATTCTTCTTCTCGCGGGCATAGCCGTGGCGGCGGGGCCGGCCGCGACGATGATAGGAAAGCTTGTAAGCGGGATAGGCGGCGCAGTTAGGGCTATAGCCAGTATAAAAAAGGCAGGCGGCATTATAGATTTTATGAAGTCGTTGACAAGCTCAGCGGGGCTGGTAGTGGCGGGCATAGCGATTCTTGTTGCCGCAGTTGCCGCTCTTGTCATAGCTTTCTCGGGAGCGGAAACCAAAACCAGCAAGCTTAAAAAGGAGGTCGACGAGTTATCTGAATCTGTAGCGGAATCTAAGAAAAAGTTTAATGAGCAGATTGCGGATGTAAACCAAAGCGCGGCGGCCGCGACAAACCTGAAAAAAGAGCTGGTAGCCCTTGCAGACAAGGAAAAGAAAACAAACGCCGAAAAAGAGCGCATGAAGCAGCTCGTCGATCAGCTTAATAAAATATACCCCGATTTAGCTTTATCGATAAACGAAGCGACAGGACAGCTCAACATGAACAATAAAGAGCTGGAAAACAATATAGACCTGATGAGAAAGCAGGCCGAAACAGCCGCCTATTCTGAAGCGTTAACGCAGGCTTATAAGGATCAGTTTGCCGCAGAAAAAAAGATAGAAGAAACGACGGAAAACTATAACTCTTTAGTCGAAGATAGAATGAAAAGGATGGGCAAAACCAGGGAAGAGGTTGAGGCGAGTGCGGAAGTATTGGGCGGCTTTGATTATGAGATGTATACCGCCACCAAGGCTGTAGAAGACGCCAAAGGGGCATATGACTCGACCACAGAATCAATAAATTATTATACCAAGAAGCTAGATAAGCTTGCGGTAACAACGGCGGACAGCAATAAGGCAATAACCGATTCAAACGCCGGGGCGCTTAAACAGACGCAAGAAGAAGCGGACGAGTATAAGAAGATCTATAAGAGCCGCCTCGATATCACCCAAAACGCCCTTAACCGCATTAAGTCGACCACGAACCTTACTTATAAGGATATGCTGAGTAATATGAAAGCCAACAGCAAAGCGATGGCAAAGGTCAACGCTAATATAGCCATGCTGCGCAGCAGCGGCTTAAGCGAGGGCGTAATACAACAGCTTTTAGGCAGCGACTTCGGCATGTCGAACGCCGGGACCATAGCCAACCTCGCAAAGACTGCCGGCAAAAAAGGGTTTAAAGGCTTCGGCGAGATGAACCAGGCTTACAACATGGGGAGCGTGCCCGCAGCGACGGGCATGGGCCCAGGGCAACCCATAGTAGTAAACGTGCCGGCTTCTTACGGCAATTATTACGCGCCCGGACAGATACCGGCGGTATCATCGCAGCAGGGCGATATATTTACCGGCCTGCCGGAAAAATTAGCGGGGGTCATAAAAGACGCCGTCTTCAAAGGCAAGTTTACCGCGCCATTCGTATTTAATTTCCCTGAGGGCGATTATACGGGATCGACGCAAACAGACGCCTCGCTGGTGATGGGATAAGGAGCTTATATGTCGGATGTATTATTTAAAGTGGCCGGTGAGGGAGGGTTTGACTTCACCGGCTTTCTTCGTGAAAACGGCGGGTATTTGCCGCTGCTTGACGACCAGGTAGAAATAAAAACGAAGATGCAGTCGTCGGGGTATGAAAAGAGGACGCTGGGGCAGAACCAGGGCGGGGAGATCGTTTTAACGTTTATTGCAGACTTAGATCCGGACGACCTCGAAGATATACTCAACGCTCTTAATTTTACGGATACGGCGGAGTTTGAATATTGGTCGTGGCGGCACGGCGGAGCATTGCGGCGCGCCCTCTTCAAAATAAAGAAGGACGGTATACCCGCTATAACGACCAAGCGGGGCATAAGCAACGACGAATTTTCGGTCACGCTCACGCAGGAGGGCCCCGCGGCGAACGTTGCTGCGACTATCGTGTCGGCTTTTCCGACTGCATTTGTAGATAAATCGGGAACGTGGGCCAATGAAACAAACGGGTACGCGGACGACGAGGCATATGTAACAAACCCGGGGGTACTGAACTCTAACCAGGTGCTTTATTATTCCGGCTTCGGCTTTGAGATACCGGAGACGGCCAAGATAAACTACATCGAGATAGAGATGAAGTATAAGGTGTCGTCGACAGCGTCGCACATTAAGACCGCGTTTATTACCGCCTACAAGAACACGGAGCGCGGGGTGCTGTGGAGCAGCGAAAATGAGCCGCTTACGGATGTAGTCGTAACTTCGCGCCAGTGCGGCAAATGGACTGTGGCGCAGCTTAACAGCAGCGACTGCCAGATAAAGATAGGGTGGAAGCGGATGGCATCGACCGCGTGTACGCTGTCGATCGACTACGTGAAAATGACCGTAAGCTATACGGAGGCAGGATAATGTTAGATTATATATCAACAAGCGATAAGATAGATATAGGCGAGTCTCAGCCCGAAATAAGCAACGTAGCGCTGGAATTTGACTTTATGAACCCCAAGACAAAGATGCCCGTCGGCACGGCGGCGGTAAGAAGGCTTACGTTTGACTGCGAAACTGGCGAAACGCTCGAGGGCAACACTCTTGTTTATCACGCCATAACCATAGACAGCGAGGGCAACGGCGAAGATACCATACTCGGAACGTTTACCGCCTTAACAGCGCCGCTGGTAAACGGCGTATACAGCAGGGCGGTAGCCTTTGACCTCATGCATAACGCAAACGTGCCATATACCACGGCGCTCGACTTCAGCACGGCCACGCTCAGCGACATCTTCGCCGAAGCCTGCGCCAGCTGCGGCCTTGTGCCCGACCCTGATATGGTTCTCGTAAACGGCGGCTTTGTGATAGGAGAAAACCCGTTCACAAACGGCGAAAACGTGCGGGAAGTGTTTTCGTATATCGCGGAGGTAAACGGCGGCTTCTTCCACATGGCCTATGACGACGATCTCGGCGACATAGTTAAGTTTACCGTACCCAATACGGACGCGGACGCGGTATGCGAGGCCATTCCGGAACAGTATGCGGAGCTTAGGCGGCAGGAGCAGGCCCTGCCTATAGACACGATAATAATAAGGGATACGCTTAACTTCGAGGAGACAACGGAGGGCGAGAGCCTGGGCGGGATACTGCGCATAGACGATAACCCCATATGTGTTGACGAGGCGGCGAGGGAAGCGCTTATGCCGGGCATAATGAGCGTTATCGGCGGGTTTACATATTTGCCTTTTACCGCTCGGGGCCTTGCAGACCCGAGGATCAACGCGGGAGACGCGATAAGGCTTTATGACGAGGGCGGCGCTGAGCTTAGCCCCGTCTCGTTTATCTTTTCGATGAAGTATGTATCGACGGGAGACCAAAAGAGCAAGGACGGCTTTATAGCGGCCGCAGCGCAGGCGCAAAGCGCGGTGGCGTATATACCGCCCGCAACCGCTGAAATGAAGCACGTCCGCAAGCTGATGAAGTACAACTCTCAGCTGCAGGCGGCGGTAGACGCAGCGACAGCGGCCCTCAATGCGCCCGGCAGCAGTAACGTGCGCTTTATTCCGGACCTGATGAACCCCGCGGAGATATACATCATGGACACGACCGACACGGCAACGGCGCAAAAGGTGTTTCGCCTTAACTCTGCGGGCTGGGGCATTTCGACCACGGGCTACGCCGGGCCCTACACGGTGGCGGCTTATGACAGCAGCCTCTTAGCGCGCATCATCACCGCGGGCAAGGTGCAGGCCGACGACATCGAGGCGGGCACGATAAACGCTTCCGTAATATTCGCCGGGATACTTCAGGCGGCGAGAGGCTCGTTTATTGAATTAATTACGGGCAACCCTCTCGCGCAGCGCATGGAGCAAGGGTACGACACAAACTACGACCCGTACATAAGAATGTATGACAACGCCAGCAACTTAGCCTTAAGTATACTTAAAAACGGTATTATGTGGGGAACTGGCATTAAGCTCGTCAACTACGAGAGCGGCACTGTAAAAGGGCTGGATATT
>CAZJOS010000150.1:0-6144 GCA_964547655.1 uncultured Christensenellaceae bacterium | reverse complement strand
ACAGAACTCGAATATCTCGTCGGGCTCTTTCCTGCGCGAGTGTATCATTATGCCGTCGGCGCCCGCCCTTACGTAAGCGCCGCAGCGGTTAAGAGCGTCTTCCATTCCCTTTTCGAGTATCAGGCTCTCGCAGCGGGCTATTATCATAAAGTCCGTGGTCTTGAGCGCATTTTTCCCCGCTCTGATCTTTTCGCTGAATTCCTCAATGCCCGCCTGCGTCTGGTCGACCTCAGTGCCGAAAAGCGAATTTTTCTTGAGCCCGCTTTTATCCTCGATAATTACAGCGGATACTCCCATGCGCTCTATTGTCCTTACATTGAACACAAAGTGTTCGACGAGGCCGCCTGTATCGCCGTCGAGTATTATGGGTTTCGTCGTCACGTCCATTATTTCTTCAATGGTGCGGATCCTCGATGTCATGTCCACGAGTTCGATATCTGGCTTTCCCTTAACGGTCGAGTCGCACAGGCTGGATATCCACATTGCGTCAAACTCTTTTGTTCCCTTTGGCGTTTCCACCCTGGTCTTTTCAGCTATTAAACCGGAGAGGCCGCTGTGCGCTTCTATAACGGATAAACAGGGCTTATAACTTAATAGTTTTTTAAGCCTGCTGCGTCTGTTTTCTGGCATTGAAAGCACTTTGTCAAGACGCGTCATCGTATCTTCGGTGGGGGTCTGGGTATACGGAAACTCGATAAGCTCGCCGCCCCATTGTTTTAACTGCTCCAGAATCCGCTCCCTTATTTCAGCCTGATAGCCGGTCCTCCAGTTATCGCCATGCACGACGATATCCGGACGCAAATCGTCCAGCACCTTATCGTATTCAAGGGAATCCTGAACGACGACTTTCGATACGCTTCGTATGCTGCTGAACATCTGGACGCGTTCCTGAAGCGGAATGAGGGGATACCGCTTATAAGACGCGATAACTTCGTCAGTCAATACGCCTACGGTGAGTTCGCCGAGCTCCGCTGCTTTCCTCAATATATTCAAATGCCCGCAGTGAATGATGTCGGTGCTGAAACAGGCATATACACTCTTCATTTAATATTCCTTTCCGATTCGATCATGCATTTGAATCGCTTTGAAATTGCGTTTAAATCTTCAGTATTATCGATTTCGCTGCACAGGCGGCCGCCCAGCTCCAAAGCATGCAGCACGGCCTGTCCCGTAATGTTATTAAGGGCTTTCTCGGCGTATACATTCCGTTGCCCCTCAAGGCAAAAACGGGAGATCTCGCGCAACCACATCTTCATATCCTGCCTGCTCATATGGTAGATCGGCTGGCAGGCAACGCAGTCTTTTCCGAAGTACTCAACTCCTACCGCTTTAACCCGGCCGTCTGCAAGGCGCGCTTTGAAATCCTTTTCCGGCAGCGGAAGGCCGGTATCGACCGCAACGCAGCTCCCGCTGCTGTTTACAAAATCATTCAATACGGACGGCTCGAATACCAGATCCCCATGGAGAAGGATTATATCGCCGCGAAGATGTTCGCGAGCGCAGTAAATCGAGTAAATATAGTTTGTACTTTCGTAATCCGGGTTGGCCACGAACCGTATATCCATCTTGAGTCCAAGAGATCCGACATAGCTACGCAGAGTATCGGCAAACGGCCCGGTGGTTATGGCAGCGTCCTTTATACCTGCATTTTGCAGTGTATACAGCTGCCAGCTTATTATCGTAAACCCGAAGCCGATCTCCGCCATGCATTTAGGGCTTTTTTTGGTCAGGTCCCCCATGCGTTTGCCGATACCGGAATTCAATATCAAAGCCTTCATTCATTTCTCCCTGCCGAGATAAACCATAAAGGCCTGTTTATTCTCTTTGGCTGTCGTCGTGGGGCGGCCGAGGTTCGCCCTTGCCCCCAAAGCAACCATTACCTCGATAAGCGCCGGTCCGGGCCCGGCTTTTGCCTTGCCGATACATCGTTTCAATCCGCTTTCGTCAATTGCCCGCTCGCAATATTCATACCCCAACGTATGCGCGATGTCGCGAAAAACCGCTTTGCCCATCGCTACAGGCATTCCGCCTACCGTTTCATGCGCGCCGTTATTAAGGATGACATGGACAAGGTTCGGGCACTTTTGCTGCGCGGCGATAAGCGCGCTCCCGAGATGCATCACCATCGCGCCGTCTCCGTCTATGCACCAGACCCTTGTGCGCGGTTTTTCCATCGCTATCCCAAGCGCTATCATCAACGAGTGTCCCATTGAACCGACGGTAAGAAAGTCGTGCGAATGTCCCTGCCCTTGCGCCTCGCGTATCTCAAAGAGCTCCCGTGAGGCTTTGCCCGTAGTGGATACGAATACGTCCGCTTCATCTGCGTTTTCCGCAATGATGCGGATAGCCTCTTCGCGGGGCAATGTATAATCGTTTTTGTACGCCGCTTTGCTTTGCGAGCTAAGCGATCCCTTGGGGATAACGAAAGCGATGCTGCGCCCCAGCTTTATATTCACGGACGCCTGCCTGAGATATTCTTTGAACTCTCCGTCAGTTGTCCCTTCAGACATGACAAAGCACGCGATATCCAGCATATCAAGCATCGGCAGCGTGACTTCTCCCATAAAAACATGCTGAGGCTCGTCCTTTACGCCCGGCTCGCCACGCCATCCTATAACGAATATGCAGGGTATCCCGTATACCGCCCCGTTGAGCAGCGACGTTATCGGGTTGACCGCGTTGCCTATCCCGCTGTTTTGCATATAAACGAGCGCCGGCTTTCCCGCTGCGAGGTAGTGTCCGGCTGCAAGAGCGACCGCGGCACCTTCGTTGGCAGCCACTATATGCTCTTTTCCGACTCCGTATTCAGTAAACAGAAGGTCGCAGAAAGCTTTCAGCTGTGAATCGGGTACGCCATAATACCGGTCTGCTCCCAGACTCCGCATCCCTTCCAAAAATACCTTCGCATCCATGTTATTTCTTTCCCCTGGTGAGTTTATCGATGATGTATTTTCCGCCGGCTTCGGCGCTTGCGCCGAAGTTCGCTATATAAGTATCGCGTGTCTGCGTTATCTTCGCCGCGTATTTTTCGCTCGACGCTAAAAGCTCCTCTACGGCGACAGGCAGCCTATTTAGCTGCCCGGGGTCTATTTGTATGCCTATCTCGCCGCGCAGCGTTATCTCCAGCGGTTTCGCTTCTATAACATCGTATTCCGGGTTGTTTATCTTAGGGGGGGTATTTATAAATATCACGGGTTTTTTCGTTACGAAAGCAGCCTCGTACGCAGCTCCCGACCAGTCGCTTATTACAACGTCCGAATTGAATATCGAACTGCTGTCCGCGAAATCGAGCTCAAAGAAAAGGTCATTGCCTTTATAGTCTTTGTAGCGCTCGACTATGGCGTTCATGTTGGCGGGGTAGCGCTTTACATACTCCGGATGCGGCCGCACGAAAACGATGTACCCTTTTCCGAGCAATTCGCCGAGTATGTCGTGTATACAGCTGTCGAGTATGTTATGCTCCTGCCACGAGGGGGCTATGAGTATCTTCTTTACGCCGCTCTTGCGTTTTTCCATAGCGTCGCAGCGCGCCTGCAACTCTTCCAGCATAGGGTAGCCGAAAAGCACCAGGTTCTTTTCCGGCAGTTTGTAATACTTTTCAGTTTGCCTTATCTCATCAAACTGGAACTCGCCAACGCAGAATATGGTGTCGTAATGGTCGAGCGCGCCCTTCCGGAGCACCATCGTCGTGCTGAGCGGATAATGAAACAGGTAAATGTATTCTATGTCCTTCTGCACGAGAGAGCGTTTCAGATGGAATTGCTGGATATCCGGCATCGTCATCACGAACATTTCCGCTTCTATCTTCATGAACAGCACAATGAGCCTGTTGTCATCGATATAATATGGGCGTATTTGCGGATTATGAAGATCAAATACCTGGTCGCCCGGGTCGCTCGTTACATAATCAACGACGATATCAGAGTTTTGCGTGATGTATTCTATAAGCCCCTTTAAGTATTTATAGAAGCCGCTCTTCTCGGAATAAAACACGATCTGCTTTTTTTTATTGTCCGAGAAAAAGCGTCTGTAATCCTCTTTGGCCCGCGCTTTCTGCTCCACCGTCGGCTTTAGCTTCTTTTCGATTTCCCTGCTGTGCCTGAGCGCCGCCTTGCTCTTTTCGAGCGCTTCGTAGTCAATGTACTTTTTCGGCGGGTACATCGCGTTTACAACGAACATGAGCAGCAGCGACATGACGTTGCTGAATATCCAGTAAAGGCCTACGCCCGCGGGCACTATGAAAGCAAAATACAGCGAGAAAAGCGTCAGGAATATCGCCATGCCCCAGCGCCCGAACCAGCCGGCCTCGCGCTGCAGCACGTTTACCTTGTTCTGCACCGCCGAGAGCAAAAACGCGCTTCCGCCCGACAGCAGCGGCACGAGCAGAAGTATGTTCCATGCCGCAAGGCTAGGCGTAGCCGCGAGGTTAATCCCAAAGAAGTTTAAGTCGAGCGCATTTATCTGCGCTATGGCGTCAGCCGCGCCGGGGGCGCTAAGCCCTGAAAAAGCGCCGGCAAACACCGGGTCGTTTATCGTCTCGACTATCTTAAGATGCGCGCCGGAGCCTAATTCCGCTGTTCCCAGCAGCTGCATCGTCTTCTGGGCAAGCGCGTCTATAACGCTTTTATCGATATGCAGCAGGTGCTGCAACGGGTTGTATACAACGGTTATGAGGCCGAGTATGATAGGTATCTGTATCAGAAGTGGGATTATGCCCGCGAAGGGCCTGTAATTTTCCTGCTTGTACAGCGCAAACTGCTTTTCGGCAACCAAATCGCGGTTCCCTACGAACGACGCCGCTATCTCATTGAGCCGCGGCTTTATTTTTATCATCTTTATCGAGTTCTTCTGCACCCATATGTTGAGAGGGAACATAAGCGCCTTTGTAAGCAGCGTAAATAACAGAATGGCTATGCCGTAATTCTTTACGAGAATAAAGCACAGCCACATAATAAATCCGAGAGGTATGCCTATAACTATATTGATAAATCCCATGAGTCCTCACCTAAAACGATATTCAATCTGCCGCGGCTGAGCGGCACCTCCCCGTTCCGGCATTTCACCGGGGCTTCGGAATGATGCCTTTCAGATTGTCCGGAGAATCCGGGGTTATGGGGTCTTCTATCGGCGGATAATCCTGCCCGTCGTACAGGCTCAGGATAAAGCGCAGCGTGTTGACGCTTGAAAGCCCTTCGATATCGTATTTTTGCCCCTTTATATAAAACGCGTTCATTATGCGGCAAGAATCTTTATTGGTTATATAAAACGTGTGCTTTAACTTGCAGTCGGCATGATAGCGTATACCGTGGTCAGACATAACGATGATGATGCTGTCGGGATCGTTCCTAATTATAGTGGAGATGCTGGCTATCAAATGCTTGGTCACGAATTTATATTGATCAAGGTATACGTCGGTGTCTTCCCAGTTGCGGTCCTGGCTGTACGATATTATGCCGCCGTATTCGTTGAACAAAAACGGCACGTGCGTGGCCAGTATATAATTGTAGAATACGCAGGGCGAAGCGTCGGTGTAGCTCGACGGATTCTCCAAGTAGTCGAAGACGTTGAGCAGCGTATCTGCATAAGCGAGATTATCTTTATCCTTGTACTTTTTGTACTCTTCGGTATTGCGAATATAGCTCGAGGGGTAAACGCCCAATTGGTTAAGGGCCGCCGCGTCCACCTCCGTATCCGGGTCGGGGTCGGTCAGCAGGCCGAATACTCCGGTTATATCGCCGGAGATGTCCTGCGTTCCCTGGTCGCTGAACATGGTGTTGTTATCGGAGTAATCAAATCCGTTGTCTGTGTACAACGTATCGACTCCGGCAAAGTATTTGCCGCCCAGTAAACGGTATTGGGAATAACCGAGTTCAGATAATTTTTTCTGCAGCAGGCCGTTGGTTATTGACTTTACGCATTCGGATTTGGAAAGAGGCTTCGAGATATAGTCAAGATTCACCAGGTCGCAGATGGCGTGCTCAGTCTGATTGTCGGTGCCGTAGCTCTCCCTCGATATGTTGAAGCCTTTGGAAACAAGGAAATCGTTGAACACCTTATTGTCGTAACCGTAATATTTCTGCAGCATGTCAAAGCTGCTGTATTCGTCGAGAAGGAAGAAGTATATATTGGGCGTGCCGAACGTTT
>CAZJOS010000149.1:0-6148 GCA_964547655.1 uncultured Christensenellaceae bacterium | reverse complement strand
AACAAAGATTTCTCCGGTTCGGTAATAGGCCTTATCGCGGTACTCGCTGCTGCTGCGTTTTTTTTACTCGGCTTCGGGTTTAATAAATGGCATCCGGGCTGGCTGGTATTCCTGGTCATTCCCGCCGCGTCGATAATTATCGACATTATCAGGAAAAAAGACGTTTCAGGTTCAATAATTGGCCTTATGGTAGTTGCCTCGGCCGTAGTTTTCTTTATACTCAGTTTCGCGTTCCATTTCTGGTCCGTAAGCTGGCTTGTATTCCTTGCTGTCCCGATCACGGCGATCGTCATCGATATTAAAAAGAAGAAAGACCCTTACGGCGCAGTCGGGATAGTGGCGATGCTGGCGGTGGCGGCTTTTATGCTGATGGGCACTTACCTTGACAACTGGCGCATCGCGTGGATCGTTTTCCTTCTGATACCCGTAACCGCGATAGTGATAACGATAATAAAAACGGCAAGGAGCCTGGGCCCGGATAATGCGGAACAAAAGGAAGGCAAAAAACCTGAATAAAAGTTTAGAAGGAGCTGCGGCTCCTTTTTGATGTGAAAATTCAAGGATAATACTCGGATTTTTATCGATAATATTTATAAATGAACGTTTCAGATTATTTCAGGGAATTTGACAGGCATCTTAACGAAGACGAAAGGCCTTCGGGCATTTTCAACGCTTTAGCAGGCAGCGGAGAGTTTCCTGCGGAGTATCCGTATACTTTACTTACTAAGCTCAAAGACGTGCCGCAGTCTCCCGTTTTTCACCCCGAAGGCGACGTGTGGAACCATACTATGCTCGTTGTGGACAACGCGGCGGAAAGAAAACATATGAGCCGGGAGCCGCGCGTGCTGATGTGGGCCGCTCTGCTTCACGACCTCGGGAAGATAACAGCCACTAAAGTAAGAAACGGAAAGATCACAGCCTACGAGCATGACGCGCAAGGCGAAAAGCTTGCGCGTAGCTTTCTTAGCAAATGTACACGGGACGAAGCGTTTACCCGCAATGTTTGTTCGCTGGTCAAATGGCATATGCAGCCTTTATATGTATTGAAGCGCCTTCCGTATTCAGACCTTAAACAAATGACGGAAGAATCGGATGCAGGCGAAGTAGCCCTGCTGTCGCTTTGCGACCGGCTGGGAAGAGGAGGCCTCTCGAAAAAGTCGATAAAAGAGGAAGTCAAAAATGTCGAATACTTTTTATTTAAATGCGCCGAGATCAAAAAAACCCGGGCCGTAACGCTTCAATAAAGCTATCAAAAAAGAATACCGTCAGCCCTCATCCCTTATTTTAAAACATAAAATTTTGTTGGAATTATAGTATAATTTGTTGTTTTTGTTGAAACATAGGGTAACATATGTTAACATATTCACAACAATAAAATATAGGGTTTGGGGGCTTGCATATGAGGAACTTTCCTTTGTTTGCAACGGAGCATATCCGCGATATAAAGGAGCTTGCCGACGGTGTTGTCAGCCTTTACGTAATAAAGGATGCATCTGGAGTATTAACAGGCGCCTCAAAACACGAAACAGTCACTTACGGCCAGTTTAACAACTATCTGTGCGCGCTGGCTGACTCTCTTATCGACCATGAATTTTCCGGCCGTACGGTTGCCCCGGCAGGTATAAATCCGCAAAGATGTGCCCTGTCCCATCCCCCAGCCGCCAACAGAAGAAATATGGCGGTTACTTCTGATAAAGAACGGTACTTAATAATTGAATCGGACAGGGGGCCCGCAGGGCCGTTGCTGTTAACAGCAAAAGCTGCAGGCTTTGGCAGGGAAATGCTACGCCGCTCATGGGCGGCAGGCCTCGTTTCGGAAAGGCTTGCCCGCATAAAGGATATCGCCGGTTATCCGGAATGCATGGTATGAGGGTATGGTTCGCAAGCACTTTAGAAGACAATGACCTCATCGGGAAATGGATGTCAGGCATGCCGGCGGAAAAACGGTCAAGGATAGAGCGTTTGCGCCGCAGGGAGGATGCGTTTACGGCAATCACCGCTCACAGGCTGCTGTGCTTTGCGCTGAAGAGTACTTACGGGATCGAGCCCTCGCCTGAAGATTGGGCGAAAGGGGAATTCGGAAAGCCATACCTGAAAAGCTTTAGCGGCGTACATTTTAACATAAGCCATTCGGGCAACATGGCGATGTGCGCTCTGCATAGCGGAAGGGTAGGCGCGGATATCGAACTGGCAAGGCCGTTTGAGCATGGGCTTGAAAAAAGAATAATGTCGGATAGTGAAAGGCAGGTTTTTCAAGAATGCGATGAAAAGGTAAAGTTTTTTTACCAAATATGGACTCTGAAAGAATCATACCTGAAATACACAGGGCGCGGATTGGGAGCTCTCGGGGAGATAACTGTATTGCCGGGAGAAACGATAAGATCCAATGTTACGGGGTGCAGGTTTTCACTGATCGACCGCATACCCGGCTACCAGTCGGCTGTCTGTGCCGGAGAGGATGACCTTTCTATGGGCCCCCCAGAAACCGAAGATAATCTTTGGGATAAAACAATAGAATTAATCGGAACTAACGCACTTAACAGTTTTTAATTCGCGATTGGAAGCAACATCGATACCAGCAAATACAGATACCCGAACGACAGAAAATAATTTTGATCTGGGGATTTTTTATGAGTGAGAAGACACAATATTATCCGCTGACACATCCGCAGCAGCGTATATGGTATACTGAAAAGCTTCACCCCGGCACCGGGATGTGGAACAATGCGGGCACGCTGAAGATAAAAGGAAAGCTCGATTATGTGCTGCTCGAGCGAGCGGTCAATATATACCTGCGTGATAACGAATCGACGCGCCTGCGCATAGGGGTAAAGGACGGCGTACCGTATCAATACTTTTCCGGCTATGAACCGTATAAAATAGAGATGATCGACTTCACTCAGCTCGGCAAAAGGCTTTTGTTTGAATGGGACGGCGAGCAGACGCAGATCCCGATGCCGCTTTTAGACAGCAACCTTTATTACTTCGCGATGATGAAACTGAGCGAGCATGAGGGATGGCTTTACGTTAAATTTCATCATATAATCTCCGACGGGTTGTCCCTTGTAGATTTCGGCAGCCGGGTGATGGATACCTATCAAAACCTGCTTGACGGTAAAGAGCCGGCAAAAGAGCCGGATACAAAGCCGTACTCTTATCTGTATTATATTCAAGAGGAAGAAAAGTATCTTGAATCGCAGCGTTTTCTGGACGACAGGCAGTATTGGCTCAGTGAGTTCGGGCAGTTGCCCGAGCCGACGATAATAAAACAGAAAACGACCAACTATTTCAGCACTAAAGCAAGGCGCATGTCTTATGTCATTTCAACCGAACTGTCGTCTGCAATCAAATCGTTTTGCGCCAAGGCGGGCATATCGGTATTCTCGTTGTTTATGTCGGCGCTTGCCGTTCATATCAACCGGATAACAGGCAAAAAGGATATCACTATAGGCACTCCCGTAGCAAACAAAACGTCATCACGCGCCAAAGGATCTTTCGGGATGCATGTGAGCACGGTCCCTCTTCGCATAGAGTTAAACGACGAGATGACGTTTATGGATTTTATCAAGGCGGTATCCGGGCGGTGGCTTTCCGCGTTAAGGCATCATAAATATCCTTATGACGTGCTCATACAGGAACTCAGGAAAACGAATAAAGGCCTCGAGTCGCTTTACGATATAACACTTAATTACCAGATCGGCACGTTTGAAAAGAATACGGAGCAGTTTACGTATGAAGCCCGCTGGCACTTCGGCGGTTACCAGACCAACTCGCTTTCAATACATATAAACGACCGCGAGAAAAGCGGCAGGTTTATTGTGGACTACGACCATCAGACCCCGTATTATACTGATAAAGAGATAGAGTATTTTCACGCCCACATGATGAATCTTATAAGGGATATAATAGAAAATTCCGATAAGCCGCTGTATTTGCTGGAGATCATTTCCGACGAAGAGCGCGACAGGATAATGAACAGGTTTAACGATACAGAGCGCGCTTTCCCTGAGGGCGAGACTCTCGTCGACCTGTGGAACAAACAGATGAAAACAATTCCTCCCGACACTGCCGCGGTTGTCTGCGGGGAGAGGGCCATGTCGTACAGGGAACTTGACCTAAGTTCGTCGGCTCTTGCCGTTCATCTTAAAAAGCAGGGCGTTACGCGTGACAGCATAGTCGGGCTGCTCGTTACCAGGAGTCTCGACTACTGCGTTGGCGTTTTAGGCGTACTCAAGGCAGGCGGGGCTTTCCTCCCTGTCGATGCCGACCTGCCCGCGGAACGCATTTCGTACATGCTTTCCGACAGCGGCGCAAAGGTATTGCTGATATCGCCCGGGATCGAGAACAAGTTCCCTGCGCTCAGCATACCGGTAATAAAAATGGATACGCTTCCCGCTGCTTCGGACGTCAGCGTGTTACCTGACTGCAGGCCCGGCAGCCTTGCTTATGTTATTTATACATCCGGCTCTACCGGACAGCCCAAGGGCGTGCAGATAGAGCATCGCTCCATAGTTCATTTCATGTATTCTATGAGGGAGATATGGGATCTTTCGCCGGGCGGCAGGGTCTTGGGAGTGTCGTCTATTTCTTTCGACGTAAGCGTGATGGAATTTGTATGCGCCTTTGCGAATGGGCTTACGTTCGTGCTCGCCCGGGAGCACGAGGTATCCATACCGCGCAACATGGCGAAGCTCATTAAGTCCGCCCGGGCGAACATTATGGTCGCGACGCCGGGGCGGATGGAGATGCTGCTGTCAGATAAACTGGTAAGCGAGTGCATCGCGGATTTCCGGGAGATAGGCATTGCCGGAGACGTGCTGTCGGAAGAGCTGCTCTCCCGCGTACAGAAATCAACGCGGGCGCGCATAATGAACCAGTACGGCCCCACCGAGATCACGGTATTGGCGACGACAGCGGACGTGACTCAAATGAAGGTTCCCAACATCGGGCGCCCGATGCCGGATGTGAAGGCATATATACTTGATACGCATCAAAACCCCGTTCCCATCGGCGTGCCGGGAGAGCTGTATATCGGAGGGCCGGGCGTGGCGCGGGGATACATCAACAAGCCTGATCTTACTAAAGAACGGTTTGTAGACAGCCCGTTTATTCCGGGGCAGAAGCTATACCGGACAGGCGACCTGGCGCGATGGTATCCGCACGGAGAGATAGAATTTTTAGGCAGGATGGATAAACAGGTCAAGATACGCGGATACCGCATAGAGCTTGGCGAGATAGAAACGCGGCTGATGCAACTGCCGGGCGTTACCGCGTGCGCGGTAGCCGACCGGACTGATGCGTACGATCATAAGTTTTTATGCGCATATCTGTGCGGACACCCGCCTAAGAAGTCGGAGATAAAAGCTCAGCTTATGCGCGATATGCCGTCTTACATGATACCGACTTATTACATGACCGTCGACAGCCTGCCGCTCGGCGCGACCGGCAAGGTGGACAGGAGCAAGCTTCCCGACCCGCTGCTTCAGGAGGTAACGAACGAAGACTATGTGCCCCCCGAAACGGCTACCGAGCAGATACTCGCCGGGATATGGGAAAGCGTTTTAAGCGTCGACAGAGTAGGTCGGTACGACAGCTATTTTGACATAGGCGGAGATTCGCTATCCGTCGTGACTGCAATGGCTCAGGTATCGAGGGAGTTTCACGTCGATATCTCGCTCGAAGAGGTATACCGTTCGCCAAGGCTCGCGGACGTTGCCGCGCTTATCGAGGCCGCGGGGCAGACGTATTACAACCCCATACTTCCTTCCCAGGCTATGGAAGACTATCCGGTATCTTCGGCACAGCAGCGTATGTGGGTATTGACGCAGGGGCACGATTCCGTCGCATATAATATCCCTCTGGCATTTACCATAAAAGGAAAATTGGACATGCCAAGGCTCCGCCTTGCTTTTGACAGGCTTATTGAATGCCACGACGCCCTGCGCACCTCGTTTAAACTTAAAGACGACGGGCAGCTGCGCCAGCGGGTGCATCCCAAAGCCGCGCTGGAGCTTAAAGATCTGAAGTGCGAAGGCACAGGCCTTAAGGAAACGATTAAAGGCCTTATAAGGCCTTTCGACCTGTCGGCTGCGCCGCTGATGCGCGCCGCCGTTATAGAAACAGGCAAAGACGATTATGTCCTGTTTAT
>CAZJOS010000148.1:0-6156 GCA_964547655.1 uncultured Christensenellaceae bacterium | reverse complement strand
GACCTCGCCAACGACTTGGGCAACCTCGTTTCGCGCACGTCTATGATGATAGTAAAATACTTCGGCGGCACAGTGCCGGGCGAGTTTGAGAATACCGAAGCAGACAAGGCGATAGAGGAGCAGGGGACAGCGCTTCATAAGACAGTAGAAGAGAATATGGACGCGCTGCGTTTGCCTGAGGCGCTTACGGATATCTGGGCATATATAGGCAGCCTCAACAAGTATATCGACGTCACAATGCCGTGGATACTCGCCCGCGACGAGGCTGATAAGAAGACGCTCGCGAGCGTGCTCATACATCTCGCCGAAGGGCTGCGCATAGTCTCCGTTCTGCTGACGCCGTTCATACCCGGCACGGCTAAGAAGATACAGGACATACTGGGTATAGACGATTCTTCAAAGGCGTCGTGGGACAGTATAAAGCAGTTCGGCACGGGCGTCATCGGGCTCCATGTAAAGCAGACCGCGCCGCTGTTTCCGAGACTCGACATAAAGAAAGAGCTTGACGAACTCGAGGAGATTTCCGACAACCGCACGCTGAAGAAGCAGAAGAAGATGCCCGCCGCCCAGAATGCTGAATCTGAGAAGAAAAAAGTTGATAAGCACAACTTAAAGCCCGCCGGTGAGATAACGTACGAGGATTTCAGGAAGATCGATTTGCGCCTCGGCGTAGTGAAAGAAGCCGAGGCTGTGGAAGGCACCGATAAGCTCATACGCATAACCGTCGATATAGGCGGGGAGCAGCGGCAGATAGTCTCCGGCATCAGGCAGTGGTATAAACCGGAAGACCTTGTGGGCAAGACTATAATAGTGGTAGCGAACTTAAAGCCCGCGAAGCTGCACGGCATAGAGTCGAGGGGCATGCTGCTCGCGGCTGAAAGCGACGGGACGCTGCGCCTCGCTACTATGGACGGCGAAATAGGCAGCGGCGCCCCGGTCATGTAATAAGGAATCTGGTATTGGGGAAACGATGAGACTTTTCGATACTCACGCACATCTGCTCGACCGCAAGTTCGACGTTGACAGGCAGATACTTATAAACACGCTTCCCGAATCGGGCGTTGTGGGCGTAATAGAATGCGGCACTACGGTGCGCGAGAGCAAGAGGGCCGCGGCGCTCGCCGAAAGCGCGCCTTACCTTTATGTTGCCGTAGGCGTGCATCCGCACGAGGCTAATAAGGCGCAGGGAGATTTCATAATACAAATAGAGGCGCTCGCGCAGAAACCAAAGGTTATCGCCATAGGCGAGATAGGCCTCGATTACTATTACGACTTTTCCCCCAAAGAGACGCAGCGCAGGGTGTTCGAGAAGCAGCTCGAGCTTGCGGAAAAGCTGGGGCTTCCAGTCGCCATACACATGCGCGAGTCGACGCAGGATATGCTTTCGATTTTAGCAGAACACAAGGGAACGCGCGGCGTGGTGCACTGCTTCTCGGGCAGCGCGGAGACCGCGGAGATACTCTGCGGCATGGGGCTTCACATCTCGTTTACCGGGTCCGTCACGTTCAATAACGCCAGGAAGGTCGTGGAGGCGGCGGCTGTTGTACCGCTCGACAGGCTGATGGCCGAGACCGACTGCCCTTACCTTTCGCCCGAGCCGGTGAGGGGCACGCGGAACAATCCGGCGAACGTAAAGTTCGTGATCCAGAAGCTTGCCTTCATAAAGGGCGTATCGTTTGAGGACATGTGCGAAGCGAACATAAATAACGCGAAAAGGCTGTACGACATCTGATGGATACTTATGTTTACAAATATGGAAACTCTATATACATAAACCTTACCAACAGGTGTACCAACGCCTGTACTTTTTGTCTGCGCCTTAAGCACATAGGAGTAGGAGAGCACGACCTGCGCATAAAGCGGGAGCCGGAGGCGCAGGACGTTATAGGCGAACTTGAGAAGGAGCCGGTGATCGAGAAGGCCGTGTTCTGCGGGTTCGGCGAGCCCACCATGCGGCTGGAAGTACTGCTCGAAGTGGCAAAGTATCTTAAAGGCAGAGGGGCTGGCGTGCGTCTCGATACCAACGGCCAGGGCAGCGCTTACGCGGCTTACGATATCACCCCGCGCCTTAAGGGGCTCATAGACACGGTGTCCATCAGCCTCAACGCGCCGGACGCCAAAGGGTATCAGCAGCTGTGCCGCAGCATATACGGAGAAGCCGCATTCGGGCACGTGCTCGATTTCGCGAAAGGCTGTATTGCTCGGGGAATAGAGACATTGCTTACCGTCGTAGACGTTATTGGCCCGCAGCAGATAGAGGAAAGCCGAAAGACAGCCGAGAGCGTGGGCGCGAAGTTCAGGATAAGGCAATATATAGAATAAATGATTCGTAAGTACAGGCCGGAGACCCCGGCCTTTTTACTGCCTTCCAAAATCACCATGTATAGCCATCATAAACCTCGCGGGCGTTAGAGTTATCCCAAGATTTACAAAGATTTTTATGAAGTTTGGATTATGGTTATTGACACCATATATAGCGAGTAATATAATGAATTCACACTAGACATAGATATTACGTTAATTTGATATATATTTGATGGTGGTTTGATTTTAAATTTTATATAAATGCACCCGGCGGCGAAGATCAGGCTAAAAATAAATATTAGGAACCCCAGGGTATACGGCGTCTGAAGTAAAAACAACGATTTATTTATATTAACATAAATTCAATGGGGAAACAGGGGGACACCGATGTTTACAGTCATTCTAAAGAGAAGCGGCCAGAAGGAAACATTTCAGCCTAAAAAGATCACCGACGCAATTTTCAAGGCG
The DNA here is from genome assembly GCA_964547655.1 of uncultured Christensenellaceae bacterium. Lineage (GTDB taxonomy): Bacteria > Bacillota > Clostridia > Christensenellales > SZUA-584 > DTFZ01. The sequence continues at coordinate 3,384 of CAZJOS010000148.1, read as the reverse complement.
GCGCAGGCCGTGGGGGGCGACGATTATTCCACAGCCGAAAGGCTTACGGAGCAGGTCATCGACATCGCGCGCTTAAAGTACGGCGACAGATGCCCCGAGGTGGAGGGCATACAGGATATCGTCGAGCGGGTGCTCATCAAAAACGGCCATGCCAAGACCGCCAAAGCCTACATCCTTTACCGTGAAAAAAGAAAGAGCGCAAGGCAAACGAACGCGCTCATAGGCGCTACCATCAACATGTTTTCCGATTACCTTACGGATAAAGACTGGGGAGTGCGCGAGAACGCCAACACGCAGAAGAGCGTGAACGGGCTAAATAACTATATCCGCGAAGCGTTCACGAAGAAATACTGGCTGCACGAGATATACCCCGAAGAGGTCCGCGAAGCCCACATTGCGGGCGACTGCCATATACACGACCTCGGGTTTTTCGGGCCTTACTGCGCGGGATGGGATCTTAGGCAGCTATTACTTCAGGGGTTCGGAGGCATACCGGGCAAGGTGGAGAGCCTCCCGGCAAAGCATATGCGCTCGTTTTTGGGGCAGATAGTCAACTCCACGTTCACCACGCAGGGCGAGACCGCGGGCGCGCAGGCCTGGTCGAGCTTCGATACGTACTGCGCTCCTTTCGTCAGGCGCGACAATATGACGTTCGAGCAGATAAAGCAGTGCCTGCAGGAGTTCATATTCAATATAAACGTACCTACGAGGGTCGGGTTCCAGTGCCCGTTTTCCAACCTTACGTTCGATATCAAAGTCCCCTCCACGCTCAAAGACCATCCTATAATAGCAGGAGGGCAGTTTCAGGATACCGTTTACGGAGATTACCAGAAAGAGATGGACATGTTCAACCTCGCGTTCTGCGAGGTAATGCTCGAGGGCGACGCCAAAGGCAGGGTATTTACGTTTCCCATACCTACGCTCAACATCACAAAAGATTTTGAATGGAACAGCCCCGTTGTCGATAAGTTCATGGAGATAACGTGCAAATACGGCATACCGTATTTCGCGAACTACGTTAATTCCGACCTGTCGCCCGAAGACGCGGTATCCATGTGCTGCCGCCTGCGGCTCGACGTAAGCGAACTGAGAAAGCGCGGCGGCGGGCTGTTCGGCTCTAATCCTCTGACGGGTTCTATCGGCGTTTTTACTATTAACCTGCCGAGGATAGGCTACCTTTCACGCACGAAAGACGAGTTTTTCTCGAGGCTGCGCAAGATAGCCGTGACTGGCAAGACGTCGCTCGAGATAAAGCGCAAGATAATAGAGCAGCAGACCGAGCAGGGGCTTTACCCCTACAGCGCCGTTTACCTGCGCGAAGTCAAAAAGCGCTTCGGGCAGTACTGGTTCAATCACTTTAACACTATAGGCATAATCGGCATGCACGAGGCGCTCGTCAACTATATGGGCAAAGGCGTCGAGACGCCGGAAGGCAACGAATTTGCAATAGAAATAATGCATTTTCTGCGCTCGCTGATGCAGGAATTCCAGAAGGAGACCGGCCAGTATTACAACCTTGAAGCAACGCCCGCCGAAGGTACAAGCTACCGTTTGGCGAAGCTCGACAAAGAGAGGTATATGGATATATATACTTCGGGCGCCAACGTTCCGTATTATACCAACTCGACGCAGCTGCCCGTGAAATTTACCGACGATATAATGCATATGATAGAGCTTCAGGACGAACTGCAGTCCCTCTATACCGGCGGCACTGTGCAGCACCTTTATTTGGGCGAGAGGATAGAAGACATCGCCACGGCGAAGCGGATAATACAGAAGATATTCACCAAATATAAGATGCCGTACATATCTTTAACTCCCACTTTCAGCGTGTGCGATACGCACGGATACCTTTCGGGCGAGCAGTTCACATGCCCGCATTGCGGATCTAAGACGGAAGTGTGGAGCAGGGTGGTAGGGTATCTTAGGCCGGTGCAGAACTATAACGAAGGCAAGAAGGAAGAGTACGGCGAGAGAGTCAAGTTCACAGTGCCCGAGGCAATGCGATGCTGATTGCCGGGCTTGTCAAGAATTCGTTCGTAGACTACCCGGGCTGCATCGCGGCGGTGGTGTTCGTGCCGGGATGCAACATGGATTGCTGGTACTGTCACAACAAGCATTTGTGGAAGAGCGAAGATGAGACGGATCCGGGCAATATATACGAATTTCTTGAAACGCACCGGGAGTTTCTTGACGGAGTGGTGATATCGGGAGGAGAGCCTACGATGCAGCAAGGCTTGGGCGAGTTTGTCGATACGGTAAAGGGCATGGGATACAGAGTAAAGCTCGATACGAACGGCACAAACCCCGATATCGTGGAAAAGCTGCTTGCCCGGGTAGATTACGTAGCTATGGACGTAAAAGCCCCGCCCGGCGGGATAAAGCGCGTCGTTACGTTTGACATGAACGAAGCGCCGGTGTGGAAGACGGCGGACATGCTTTTAAGCGGAACCACGGATTACGAGTTCAGGACGACGTTCATGCCTCTGCTCGAAATAGAGGACATCGAAAAAATAGCGCAAAGGATAGCGGGGGCGAAGAGGTACGCGCTGCAGCAGTACAGAAAGGCAAAGACAGTAAAGCTCGCGCCCGAGCCGCACCGAAAAGAAACGTTAAAAGAAGCGGCAAAAGCCGCTCAAAAATATATAAACGAGGTAGTGATAAGAGGTATATAAGTATTCGCTGGTATCAGGAAAAGACGCTTTGGTGTTTTAAGGAATAAAACTCTTTATAGCGCCGCCGACATCGTTGATAGTATTATTGTCGATGCCAAATACGCTCCATACGCCGATAGAGATACCGAAGATAACGACGGCAAGTATGATAAGCGCGATGACCTTGACAAAGCCCGGTATGAGTTTCCAGATGATGCCGAAGCCAATGAAGAACAGAACGATGGCGCCTAAAATAATGGCCCACGAGGGAAGCGTCTTCACATAATCGCCGGCCTCGGTGCCGATCTTCTCGATAGGAGCGCATGCCGCGAGCACGCCGATGCCCAGCAGTACTATTAAAAGAACGAAAAGGAATTTTCTCATTTGACCCGCTCCTTTGCTTTTTGTAAGGCTATTATAATAGAAAAAGTGTTTTTAGTAAAGTATGAATCGGGTCGAATTGGAAATTAAGGGGGTCTGACCGATAAAACAGCCGCTCACAGGGGGCGGCTGTTTTGGTATTTCGAAACCAAACCTGTAGTTGTCTTCGAGGATTGTTCCAGATATTTATTTTAAAGAGAAAAAACTTTGTTAAAATATATACTTTTTTCTGAATAGAGAAAAAAGTAATGACTTCTTTAAGCTTGTGCTTAACGATTATTGACGCTAAGCTTTCTTAACGTTATCATATAGCCGGAGGATTGCCATGTTTATTGCGGACAGGTTAAAA
>CAZJOS010000147.1:0-6168 GCA_964547655.1 uncultured Christensenellaceae bacterium | reverse complement strand
CTCCGCTCTGAACGACTTTACTATCTCTTCGGCTCGCTTTAAGTCTTCCCTGCCGACGTATATATCCTTGCCCAAAAAGCTGCTGCCCATCAGGGCTTCCATAGACAGCCCGGGGTCGCTGTCGGTCATCCAGTAAGGTATCTTTTCTTCATCGAGCACCGACGTTATATAAGAGATCTCTACCGGGCCCGACAGGCTGCATAAGAATACCTCGCCTCCTTTCAGGGGCGTAACGGTTTTATCGCGGTCCGGCTCAGATTTCCCGGTTTTGCTGACAAGCGGCGCTCCGCAATCAGCGCATTCTTTGATACCTTTTTGGTATTCGTTTCTGCATTTAGGGCACCAGGGCATTTTTACTCACATCCTTTTATATAATTGTTTCTATTCCAGCATATCTTCATACGCCTGCCTGCCGGAAACAGGTATCGGTATACCGAAAGAAGAGATCCCGGCAAGCGGGTCGCTCATGTATTGTATCATCCATCTGCCGCCGTATTCTATAACTGTAAATCCGCCTACGCAATAATGTCCGTCATACCGGTACAGCACTATTCTGAACTGAATGTCATCCGCTCCGTAAATACCAGCCTGTTTCTTCTGCATTTCCCGGTTACGCTCGTCATCATGCCTGCGAGCTTTCCCGATATCGATCAATTCAAGCCCGTTTATATTCGACGGGTCAAGCTGCTCTATTATTATATTCGGCATTTCTTCTTCCTTTAAGGGGAGCGTCTGCCCGTCAATAATACCTGCATATTCATCCGAAATGCTGAACGACGCCGAAAAATAAGTCATCTGCCCTATTATCTGCTGCTCGAATTTGCATTTGTTGTATTCGATATATTGCTTATATTCCGAAGGCAGATATGATAATGTTAACGGAACCAGCGCGTTCATGCGCTCGCTAAAAGCCTTATAGTCAAAGCCCTGCGCCATCTCATCAACCGCACACGCGCTTAAGCACCCGTCATAATCTCCTGCTTTAAGGCGGTCGACAAAGTATTTTATTGCGTCTTCCGGAGTCCCGAAACTCTTTGAAGCAGACGCCGCGCCCCCTGTGCTTAATACTCCTGTCAGCGATAGAACAAGCGCTATCGCCAGCACTATCGAGAGCGCGCCGAGCGCCAGCGCGGCGATATTCCGTTTTTTAGGCTTAAGCACAGATGTGGGCCCATTGCTCACCTTTTTTTCGACAGCCTCCGACAGAGCGCTTCCGCAGTATAGGCAGAACGCGGCTCCGGGTGCATTTTCTTTTCCGCAGTTTTTACAGTACATTATTCAGCCTCCCTCTTTATTTTGCTTCCACATTATTCTATAATATTATTTATATACTTTCAACGTCTGCCGCTCATATATATAAAAAATACCGCTTTTTGCGGTATTTTTCTTAGCTCCGTGCTGCAGGCTTGCGCTGACTCACTTACATAAGCCAGCTGTTGAATATGTCGGGCAGGTTTTTAAACGGTATTTTGAATTCGGGCTCGCCCGCTGCTCCGGCCGCGATCTCGTATTTATCGAACACTATTACAAGCTCGCTGTCGGTTAAGTAAAAATGCTGGTCAGGACTTATGGTCTTAAAGTTGTCAACATAGGTGTCGGGGTCGTTCTTTATAATGTCGTCTATCTCGCCGTTGATAAAATCTATATAATTTGCGCTCGGAAGGAAAAGGTCTTTAAGCGAGAGCTCTACGCCCGGCTTTGTATTCAATATCGTGTAATATAACGAGTATATATTCGTAGCCGAATCCTTCTCGTAATAAACTACCTGTTCCCTTAAAGAAAGCAGCGTTCCGTCGTTGCGCCCCACTATAAAATCCGCTTCCACGAAATGATCGACGCCTGTCTCCTGCGCGGCGTCGCTCATGTCCATACCCACCGCTTCCACGTCGTCATAGATAAACTGGTTCACGTAATCTTGCAGGCCGGTATCCTGCAGCCCGGAGATCGCAGGGATATACGCGTCCATCTGCACATGCTGCGCCTCATACCCGTGCTTTACCCTATTTACTTCGGGAACCGCCTGCGGTATTGGCGTTTCTTTATCCGGCACGGGCGCCGGCGCCTGTTCAGTTGCATCGGGCTGTTCCATATTGGGAGCAGAAACCATGGCCTGCGGCGTTACGCTTTCGGTTGCATCGGGCTGTTCCATATTGGGAGCAGAAACCGTGGCCTGCGGCGTTACGCTTTCGGTTGAAGGAGGCTCCTCTACGTAAACGGTGCAGCCAGACAATGCCAAAATCAATACAAGAACCAATAGAAGTCTTTTCACTATTATGCTCCAATCTATAATATTGGCCTTATTATACCATGGTAATGTCTGAAGTACAAATCCGGGCCGCAGCCGCAGGCGTATGTTCATCATTCCGCTAAGCCCGCCTGCGCTGAATCCTGTATAAAAAAACAGGCCGTTACGACCCGTCCTTCTGCGATATCTCTATTACCTTTTTTGCAATGTCCCTCATCGCGACCCTCGAGTCCATGCTCATCTTCTGTATCCTTCGGTAGGCCTCGGCTTCGGATATGCTCTTTTTCTTCATCAGTATTCCCTTAGCCTGCTCTATAAGTTTTCTGTCGTCAAGCTCGCGCTTTAAACGGGAAAGCTCGTTTTCAAGTTTGCCGAAGCGCCTTCTGTTCTGCAGTATGAGGTCGAGAGTATTTAAAAGCGAATCTACGCTTACGGGCTTCGGGAACATCGTTATATCATAGTCTTCTATAACGTCGCCGCAGAATTCCCTTTGCACGTTCGTGACGAACAGCACCACGCTGCACAGGTTCTCATCGCCTACTATCGTCGCGACCTTGAGCCCCGTCATATCCTGCATATCGAAGTTGATAAGCAGAATATCAGGCTCGAACGATCTTACCTTGCGGAGCGCCTCGCTGCCCGAAGTGCATATCTCTTCCACAAGAAAGCCGTTTCGCTGCAGCGCGTATTTTAATTTTTCTCCCGCTTCGACGTTCCGAAGGGCTATGACTGCTTTCGGCCCCATAAATTCTCCCGCAGTAATTTATCTGTTCACACGGTATCTTATATCAATATAGTCATAATATAAAAAAAGACGTTTAATAATACTTACCCCAAAAAACAGCCGGGAATCCAGATAAACGTCTTTGTCGATCTTATTCGATTATAGCATATACTTATATTATTGCAACCGGGCTGCTAAACTTAAGCCGGTTAATTATATATCTTCAACAACCTTTTTGGGAACCCTTGAAAACAGCGGGCTTACCGATTCCTTCTCGTGTATGCGGAGCACCGCTTCGGCAAACAATGGCGCGACCGATATCTGAACAAATTTTTCACTGTTTGCGAGGTACGGGTTCTTTACGCTGTCGGTTCCTATAACCATCTCTATGCAGCTGTCCTCGATTGCTTTAACACCCTTTTCACGCACAATCACATGCGATATTCCCGCGATAACGCGTTTTGCCCCGTTCTCTTTGAGCATGTTGGCTATGTCGACAAGCGTACCGCCCGACACGGTAAAATCGTCTACTATAAGGCAGTTTTTGCCCTTAACCTCGCCTATAACGTTCATCACCTTGGCGTTCTCGTCGTGGCCCGATCTTGTCTTGTCACCGATCGCTACCGAGACGCCCAGGTAATCGGCGTATTTCCTCGCGGTCTTCGCGTATCCCGCGTCGGGTGAAACAACACACAGATTCTCAACTATACCTAAGCCTTTAACGTATTCGCACATTATGGGAAGCGACAGCAGATGGTCGACCGGCCCCTTGAAAAACCCCTGCACCTGCGGGCTGTGCAGGTCCATAACTACTATCCTGTCGGCGCCCGCGAGTTCTATGCTCTCGGCGCACACCCTCGCGCGTATAGAGACCCTCGGTTCGTCCTTCTTGTCGCCCTTGGCATAGCTGAAATACGGTATTATTGCCGTAACGGAATTCGCGCTCGCGCGCTTAAGCGCGTCCATCCAGAACAATATCTCAACAAATTCGTCGTTGGGCCTCATGCCGATAGGCTGTACGACGTATACGTCCTTGTTGCGGACGGTCTCTTTGATCCTTAAAAAGATGTTTCCGTCAGAAAAATTGATGACTTCAGAGTCTCCAATTTCGCTCCCGAGATATTTGCACATCTTCTTTGCAAAACCTATGCCCGAAGAGCCTGCAAATATCTTGATATCGCTTACATACGAATCCAAATCTCTACCCCGCTTTATTGATCTTCACTTCGGTATTTTAACACTAAAACAATATACAATCAATATAATGCGCGCTCATAAAAATTATAAATATCCGGCTATAATTAAAAAAGGCCGGCAGATTAAAAAACCCGGCGGCCTCATACCTAAATAAATCTAAAGTGTTATAATACTATCAAACTATTCCACCTTCTGGTTTTCCGAGCCATCAGTTTTCATCCTGTAATATTCTCCTGCTATATTATAATAGATCCAATCGCCTGCAATATTAATAAGAAAATAGGCGGACCCGGCGTTAAGTTTTGTTACTTCAGTACCGTCCGTTCTCATTTTGTTGATTGACTCGCCGTCGCTCCCGCTCGTATAATAGATCCACCCTTCGGCCACATTAAAATACCGCACGGTATCTTCGGTAAGTATTTTTCTTTCCGTTCCGTCCGCACGCATTTTTGCAGGGCGTCCTTCATCACAATAGTATATCCAGCCGTCAATAAACGCTGCCTTGCTGTAATCCGCGTCCACTCCGGTCTTTTCGCTTCCGTCGAGGCGCATCTTATAATATTTTGAATCCGAACGGTCGGTAAAATATATCCAGCCGTCATTTATATTGAAAGCTGTAGCCTTAATATCAAAACAGGTTTCCTCCGTTCCGTCCGTTTTCATCCTGTATAAATAAACGTCTTCCTGCGACCACCCCGTATAGTAGATCCAGTCTTCATAGACAAGCACCTGCGGCGCTCTCATGTCCTTATTTAATATTTCCCCGTCCGTGCCGTCCGTGCGCACCCTGCAGATCGAGCCGCTTTTACTTCCGATACTTGAGTAATACACCCAGCCTCCGGCGACGTTGATACAGCTGGAGCGTTCCTTGTTAAGTTTCGTTTTTTCAGTGCCGTCCAACCGTATCTTATAAAGAGCCCAGGCGTCGCCGCTGTTGCTGTAATATATCCAGCCTTCGTTTTCCGCCGCAAGGCCCATGTTCTGTATATTCATCGGCGTATTGCCATATGCGGGAGCTGTATACGCAGGAGCCGAGCATGAGGTGAACATCAAAACTGCTGTCATGGTAATTATCGCAACAACAATTTTAGATATACCGATAGCAAACCCTTTATACCACTTAATACAATTCATTTACTTTACCCCTTTACTAAATAGAATCAATCTACCTTCTGGTTATCCGAACCGTCCGTTTTCATCCTGTAAATTACGCCGCCTTCGGTTGCATAATAGATCCAGTCTCCCGTAATATTGATAAACTTTGAGTTGCGATCGTTAAGTTTTGTTTTCTCCGCCCCGTCCGTTCTTATTTTGTAGAGAGACCCGTTGTCGCTTGCGTTTGAATAATAGACCCATCCGTCCGCTGCGTTTACACAATTTACTTTATCGTCGGTCAGTATCGTAAATTCCCTGCCGTCAGAGGAGCGTATCTTGCAAAGTCCGTCCGGGCTGTTCGCATACGACCAGCCGTCAACGTCTTTTAAAGTTTTTATAATAAGCGACCTGTCATATTCAGCTGCTTCCGTTCCATCCAAACGCATCCTGTACATTTTGCCGCTGTCGAGAGCGAAAAAGTAGATCCAATCTCCATAGACATACGGCTGGCTCGCCTTCAAATCCTTATATATCGTTTCCCTGCCCGTACCGTCAGTGCGCACCCTGCTGATACAAAACTGATTGCAGTAATATACCCACCCTCCGGCAACACTGATATAGGAAGAAACTTCGCTGTTTAGTTTCATTTTGTCCGTACCGTCCATACGGATCTTATATAAAGAACCGCCGTCGGCACCGTTTTTGTAATATATCCAGCCTCCGTTCTCCGCCGCGATCCCCTTGTTAACGATATTTGCAGGCGTGTTGCCGAATGCGGGGGCCGCGTTCAATGTAAACAGCAAAACGGCTGCGACGGCAATCACAACAATAACTGCCGTTATAGCGGTAATCAGGCCTCTTTTTCTGCGTTTCACCGTTGGCTCAGAAACAGTGTCAGCCCCTGTTT
>CAZJOS010000146.1:0-6181 GCA_964547655.1 uncultured Christensenellaceae bacterium | reverse complement strand
GGAGACGCGAGTCCAATCTGAATGGAATCAAAATTGCCAAGTTCGAACAAATAATTTCTCTCCTCTCATAAGCTTAAAATATAAACCTAAAATCAATAATCGTCATCGTCGTTGTCGTCATACCTGTCGTTCTCGTCGTCGAGCAGGTCGTCGAGAGATTCCACGTTAACGTCGTCCATATAACCGTCGTCGTCTTCGTCACGGCTGTAATGTTTTCCGCCATCGTCATCTCCGTCGATTTCTTCTTCATCAAGATCTTCATCGTTGAAGTCGGTGTCGAAGTCAAGCTCGTCCCCGTCGTCTTCCGAATCACTCTCTTCCATACTGTCTTCAGCGATGCTTTCTTTTTCCCTGCTCCTCAGTATGTCGTTGTCAATGTCTATGTCTATGTCGTCAAGCCCGTCTATATCGGGAACGTCAAGCTCGTCGAACGTAAGATCCTCAAAGTCTTCGTCACGCTCTTTTGCCGGTATTCTCCTCTCGGTCACCGTATCGACTTCGGTGCCTTCGATGTTTACCTCGAGGCCGCTGATGTCGTCGTCGATATTTTCTCTTATCTGTATCTCTTCTCCGATGTCGCCCAAAACCTTTATATCGAGCGCAAGCGCCTGCATCTCTTTTATAAGCACCTTAAAGCTCTCCGGAACGCCCGGCTCGGGTATGTTCTCGCCCTTGACGATAGCTTCATACGTCTTCACGCGCCCCACTACGTCGTCGGATTTTACCGTAAGTATCTCCTGCAGCGTGTTGGCCGCGCCGTAAGCTTCGAGCGCCCAGACTTCCATCTCGCCGAATCTCTGCCCGCCGAACTGCGCCTTGCCGCCCAAGGGCTGCTGCGTGACTAAAGAGTAAGGCCCGGTCGAGCGCGCGTGTATCTTATCGTCCACGAGGTGGTGCAGCTTCATTATATACATGTAGCCCACCGTTACGCGGTTTTCAAACGGCTCGCCGCTGCGCCCGTCGTAAAGAACGGTCTTTCCGTCGGGGTTCCAGCTCTTGTCTTCGAACAGTTTGATTATATCGTCTTCCGTCGCTCCGTCGAAAACCGGGGTCGATATCTTCCACCCGAGAGCCCTCGCGACGTACCCCAAATGCACTTCGAGCACCTGGCCTATGTTCATACGCGAAGGAACGCCTAATGGGTTCAGCACTATATCGAGCGGTGTTCCGTCGGGCAGGAAGGGCATATCCTCCACCGGCAGTATGCGCGAAATAACGCCCTTGTTGCCGTGGCGCCCCGCCATTTTGTCGCCTACCGATATCTTCCTCTTCTGCGCTATATAACACCGCACGAGCTTGTTCACTCCCGCGGTCAGTTCGTCCTTGTTCTCCCTCGTAAACACCTTCACGTCTACGACTATGCCTTCTTCGCCGTGCGGCACTCTCAGAGACGTATCGCGGACTTCCCTCGCCTTTTCCCCGAATATCGCGCGGAGCAGGCGTTCCTCGGCGGTAAGCTCCGTTTCGCCCTTGGGCGTTACCTTGCCTACGAGTATGTCGCCGGCCCTTACCTCGGCTCCTATGCGTATGATGCCCCGCTCGTCTAGGTCTTTTAGCGCGTCTTCTCCTACGTTCGGTATATCCCTCGTTATCTCTTCCGGCCCGAGTTTGGTATCCCTCGCCTCGGCCTCGTATCCTTCTATATGTATAGATGTGAACACGTCGTCCTGCACGAGCCTCTCGCTTACAAGTATGGCGTCTTCGTAGTTATACCCTTCCCATGTCATAAAACCTATAAGCACGTTGCGCCCCAAAGCAAGGTCGCCCTTTTCGGTAGAAGGCCCGTCCGCTATGATCTCGCCCTTTTTGACCTTGTCGCCGTTCTTAACAATAGGGAACTGGTTGATGCACGTACCCTGATTGGAGCGCGAGAATTTGATCAGCTTGTATTCGCGGACTCCCTTGTCTTCCTGCACCAATATCTTCTCAGCCGAAACGCTCTTGACGGTTCCGTCTTCGTAGGCGAGCACGCACGCTCCCGAGTCCTGCGCGGCCTTGTGCTCCATGCCCGTTCCAACCAATGGGGATTCGGGCGCTATAAGCGGCACTGCCTGCCTCTGCATGTTCGATCCCATAAGGGCGCGGTTGGCGTCGTCGTTCTCGAGGAACGGTATAAGCGCCGTCGCCACCGAGACGACCTGCTTAGGTGAAACGTCCATCAAATCGACTTCTTCCCTCGCCACCTCGACTATCTCTTCCTGCCGCCTCGACATTACGCGGCTATGCTCGAAGAAGCCGCCTTCGCTTATCGGCTCGTTCGCCTGGGCGACGACGTATTTGTCCTCTTCGTCGGCAGTTAAGTACACTATTTCGTCAGTGATGATCTTCTTCTTTTTATCTATCACGCGGTACGGAGACTCGATGAATCCGTACTCGTTTATACGCGCGTATGTGGAAAGCGAACCAATAAGACCGATATTCGGGCCTTCCGGCGTCTCGATAGGGCACATGCGGCCGTAATGCGTATGATGCACGTCTCTCACTTCAAACGACGCTCTCTCGCGGTTGAGCCCGCCGGGCCCTAAGGCCGAGAGCCTCCTTTTATGCGTAAGTTCCGCAAGCGGGTTGGTCTGGTCCATAAACTGCGAAAGCTGAGACGAGCCGAAAAACTCCTTTATCGACGCGGTCACCGGGCGTATATTGATAAGGTTGGAAGGCGTTGCGACGTCCATATCCTGTATGGACATTCTCTCGCGCACTACCCTCTCAAGCCTTGACAGGCCGACCCTTATCTGGTTCTGCAGCAGTTCGCCGACGCTGCGAAGCCTCCTGTTGCCGAGGTGGTCTATGTCGTCCGTCCTCCCGAGGCCGTATTTTAAGCCCATCTGATAGCTTACCGAGCCCATTATGTCGTCCACTATTATGTGTTTGGGTATGAGTTTATCCAGATTCGCCTTAAGCTGTTTTTTGAGTTCATCCTTTTTCTTCTTGCCGAACTCTTTTATTATGGCCATAAGCGTCGGGTAATGCACCTTCTCGTTGATGCCCGCTTCTTTGGGGTCAAACGGCAGATGTCCGTCGGCCTTCACGAAATTGTTGCCCACTACCTTCACTTCAGCCTCGCTTATAATGACCGTAACGCTGTTTACGCCGGCGTTCTCTATTTTCTTCGCCGTCTCACGGGAAATGAGCTCACCCTTTTGGGCAAGCACCTCTCCGTCGGGGCTAACGACGCTGCCCGCGGCTGTCTGGCCCTCGATGCGTTCCGCTATGGAAAGCTTCTTATTATATTTATATCTGCCGACACGGGCGAGATCGTATCTCCTCGAGTCGAAAAACAACGATTCGATGAGCATCCTTGCGCTCTCTACGGTAGGCGGCTCGCCCGGACGCAAACGCCGGTATATCTCAACCAGCCCTTCGTCCACGCTGTTGCCGCCGTCCTTTTTAAAGGTGGCCTGCAAAAAATCTTCATCCCCGAAAAGGTCAATGATCTCCTGGTTCGTGCCCACGCCCATAGCGCGCACGAGCACGGTCATCGGCAGCTTTCTCGTGCGGTCGACGCGCACCCAGTAGCAGTCGTTTGAGTCTGTCTCATATTCGAGCCACGCGCCCCTGTTAGGTATCACGGTGGCGGAATACAGTTTCTTGCCCGATTTGTCTATAGCCGCGTCGAAATACACCCCCGGGGAACGCACCAGCTGGCTTACGATTACGCGCTCGGCGCCGTTTATTATGAAAGTACCCTTCTCGGTCATGAGCGGAAAGTCTCCCATGAACACTTCCTGCTCTTTCATTTCGCCGGTTTCCTTGTTTATAAGGCGGACGATGACTTTAAGGGGCACTGCGTAATTAACGTCGCGTTCTTTGCATTCTTCGACAGTATATTTCGGCTTGTTTTCCAAATAATAATCCACGAATTCTAATATAAGGTTTTCGGAGTAGTCGGTGATGGGGGAAATATCATTCAGTACTTCGCGCAGCCCGACCTCCAGAAAATTATTATATGAATCCTTTTGAATCTCGATAAGGTCCGGCATAGCCAGAACTTCTTTTATTTTTGAAAAATCTACCCTGGTCTGCTTGCCGATTCTGACTTCTTGCGCCATATTTTAAAACCACACTCCTGTAATGATAAAAAATGATCGATATGTACAACAGAGGCACTTGCTAAGTATTCCCAATAAGGGCCAGCTATATACCGGATCAAGTGTGCATTATGCCCAAAATTTAACGGTAACAGAAATAATTACCCATGTTTTGAGCACGCTAATGCAATATAACATATTACTACTTCGAAATGCCAGTGTCAACCAAAAATCGAGGGAAAAGTGAATTTTCATGGAATTTTTATTTTATCAGGCTGTTTATATAAATACAATATGGAAACACAAATAGATCAATTCATCATTATTAAAACCGACAATATAACCGCCAAGCTTTAAAAGCTCTTTACCTGCCGACAGCCGGTCTATTTCCGTTGTTTTCGCGGTTTCTAAATCATATCTCTTTAAAACATAATTCTCGTCTTTTATGTAATCACCGAAATAGATCATGTTGTCTTTAATAATATAGTCCTGTATATCGCCTTCGATTAGCCTTACCGCATTGCCGCCGGATACAAAAATACTGAACAGCTCTTTATCCTTAACAACAAAATATAGACTGCCGTCTATTATTTTTAGCTGCCATAACCGCTGCTATTGAACATAGGTTTTATGAAATTTTTGGCATAGTATATCTCTTATCCCGATATCAGTCAATTATATATCCCCTGCTTTCCTCTTTCATTTCCGTATACGGCTGATTGACTTGCTTTGCCGCAGTAATGTATAATCTTTTAGACTAAAAAGCAAAAGTGCTTTGCGCTTATATGTGATTTGCAGGGAGAGAATAAAGTGAAAAAGCTTAAAAGCAGCGATCTGCGCCGGATGTATCTTGATTTTTTTAAGAGCAAAGGGCATGCGGTCATACCGTCCGCTTCGCTTATCCCCGAAAACGACCCGACGGTTTTGTTCACTACCGCCGGCATGCACCCGCTCGTGCCTTACCTTCTGGGCGCTAAGCACCCCGAAGGCAAAAGGCTGACCGACGTTCAGAAGTGCGTGCGCACCGGAGATATCGATTCCGTCGGGGACATTGCTCACCTCACGTTCTTCGAGATGCTGGGCAACTGGTCGCTGGGCGATTACTTTAAAAAAGAAGCCATAGAGTTCAGTTTTGAATTTTTAACGTCTGACAAGTGGCTGGGAATAGACAAAAACAAGCTCTATTTCACATGTTTTGGGGGCGACGAAGACGCTCCAAAAGACATCGAATCGGCAGGGATCTGGAAGAGCCTCGGCGTGGACGAAAGCCATATCTTCTTTTTAAGCAAAGAGCACAACTGGTGGGGCCCAGCCGGAATTACCGGCCCGTGCGGGCCCGACACCGAGATGTTTATAGATATGGGGCAGCCCAAGTGCTGCGACGAATGCAGCCCGGCGTGTTCGTGCGGAAAATACCTCGAGATATGGAACGATGTGTTCATGCAATACAACAAGACCGCCGAAGGAAAGTTCGAGCCTCTCGCGCAGAAAAACGTTGACACGGGGATGGGCCTCGACCGCACCATAACGATACTTCAGGGCAAGTCTTCAGTTTACGAGACCGACATGTTCAGCGAGATAATGGCAAAGATCGCGCAGCTGTCGGGGAAGGATTACTATGACGGCGGCGAGACGACGAAGGCGTTCCGCATAATAGCCGACCACGTAAGATGCGCAACGTTCATACTCGGCGACGAGAAAGGCGTAACGCCCTCTAACGTAGACCAGGGCTACGTGCTCCGCCGGCTCATCCGCCGGGCGGTAAGATACGCGCTGCGTTTAGGTATCCCCGAGCTTTCGCTGCAGCATATCGCGAAAACGGTGATAGACAAGTACGGAGACGTTTACCCGGAACTGGCAGGAAACTCTCAGCGGATAATAACGGAGTTCAATCTCGAGGAAGAGCGGTTCCAGCGCACGATAAAGCAGGGCCTGCGCGAATTCGAGAAGCTGATAGCGCGCCTTCAGGAAAAATTGATATCCGGGCAGGATGCGTTCCATCTTTACGACACGTTCGGCTTCCCCCTCGAGTTCACTTTGGAACTCGCACATGAGAATGGTATGGAAGTCGATACGAAAGGCTTCGAAGAAGCGTTCAAAAAGCATCAGGAGGTATCGGGAGCGGGCGCAGAGCAGCGTTTCAAAGGCGGCCT
>CAZJOS010000145.1:0-6213 GCA_964547655.1 uncultured Christensenellaceae bacterium | reverse complement strand
CCGCGCGGCCTATGCCGCTGTCGCCTCCCGTTATTATAGCCACTTTATCTTTAAGCTTGCCGCTGCCCTTATACATCGGGTCGTCGTACATGGGCTTCGGGTCCATCTGCGACTCTTTGCCCTGATACGGCTGATGCTGCGGCGGGAAATTCTGCATTATAATAATACCTCCGCTTATTAAACTTTTTTATATTTTCTGCGCGGAGGAAGGAATTATACAAATTTATTTGAATATATAGCCTACGCCCCATACGGTATCTATGAGCTTATCGTACGGCTTTATGTGCTCGCGCAGCATCTTTACATGGGTATCGACCGTGCGGTCGGTGCCGAAGAAGTCTTGCCCCCATACGTCGCGCAATATGACCTCGCGGGACAAAGCCTTGTGCGGGTTCTGTACAAAGAAGAGCAGCAAATTAAATTCTTTAGGGGTCAGGTCCACTAAAACTCCGTCTACATATACGGTGTGTGAAATAGTATCTATGCACAAACCGTCGAATATCAGCTTTCTCGGCGAATACCCTCCGCCGGTGCTGCGGCGGAGTATTATGCGGATATGCGCTATTATCATTTTGCCCGAAAAAGGTTTAGTGATAAAATCGTCAGCCCCTATATCAAAGAAGGAGAGCTTTTCTTCTTCATCGTCTTTTTCAGAAACTATTATTATCGGGACATCGGAGCTTTTCCGTATCTGGCGGCAGACGTTCCACGCGTCCAGCTCGGGCAGGCTCGAATCGATGATGATAATACTGTATTCTTGCCGGCGGAACAGTTTTAATGCCGCGATTCCGTCGGCAGCTTCGTCTGCGGTCAGGCCCTCATACTCGATATGGGTCTTTATCCGGCCCTTTATTTCGGCGTCCGCAGCGGCTATGAGTATCCGTACTTCTTTCATTTTGCATACCACTCAAATATATTGCTTAATACTCTTAAATAGTAATGGATTTTAATATATATAGCAAGAGCTTTGAACACCATTAACACTTAATGGCATATGTATTATTAATGTTATAAAATTCACGTACATTATGGAGAAAAACAGAGAAATATACAACATAATTATTAATTTATTCACAAAATATAATAATTCTATCACAATTATCTGTTATTATTGCTGTGATAAAGTTTGTTAAAAAAATCACAGGGGGTAAAAATGAGCACAAAGCCTATAAAAAAATGTGACTGCTGTGAATGCGGAAATGAAAAATACGCGGAAATAGCAAATGTCATAGACATGTACAAAGGCAAAGAAGGAAGTTTGATACAGGTTCTTCACCTTGCGCAGGAGATAAACGGGTATCTGCCTCTTGACCTGCAGATGTTCATTGCGGAAAAAATGGATATCCCATTTTCGGAAGTGTCGGGAGTCGTAACTTTTTACTCGTTTTTCTCGACAAGGCCGCGGGGGAAGCACACCATTAGGGTCTGCATGGGCACGGCGTGTTATGTAAGAGGGGGAAAGAAGATAGTCGAGAACTTAAGAGAAAAGCTCGGCATTGAGGTAGGAGAGACAACTGAGGACGGCTTGTTTACGTTTGAGGTCGCGCGCTGCATAGGAGCCTGCGGGCTTGCGCCTGCCATGATGGTCGACGACGTGGTTTATAAGCAGGTTAATACAAACAGGCTGAACGCTATTCTCGCGAAGTACGAGAATGAACAGGAGGAGCGGAATGAGTGAAATAATAAAAACGCTGGATCAGCTTGAAAGCATAAAAAAGAAATATAACGACGAGCTGGGAAGATATAAATACAGGATTTATGTATGCTCGGGCGCGGGATGTATATCATCAGACAGTAATGTGATACGCGACGCGGCAATAAACGAAATAGAAAAAGCAGGGCTTAAAGACTCGGTGAAGGTATACGAGACGGGGTGTATGGGCACTTGCGCCGTAGGGCCGGTTATGCTTGTCATGCCCGATAAGATATTCTATACGGAACTCACCGAGCAGAAGGTTAAGAAAATAATAAGCTCGCACATAATCGGAGGCAAGCCTATAGAGCAGTATACGTTCTTTGACCATTCTATAGGAAGGAACGTGCCGTGTATCGACGATATCAGCTTCTTTAAGAGGCAGGTAAAAATAGTGCTCCGCAATTGCGGCTCCATAGAGTTCGGCAATGTCGAGGCGTATATCGCGAACGGGGGCTACGTTGCGGCATACAAGGCGCTGAGTGATATGACGCCCGAAACGGTCATTAATGAAATCAAGAAGTCGGGGCTTAAGGGCCGCGGCGGAGCGGGTTTCCCGACGGGCGTTAAATGGGAATCGGGACTGAAAGCGAAGAGCGACAGGAAATTCCTGGTCTGCAACGCCGACGAAGGCGACCCGGGCGCTTTCATGGACAGGAGCGTAATAGAAGGCGACCCGAACACGGTCATAGAAGGAATGATATTAGGCGGCTATGCGATAGGCGCCAAAAAGGGATATATCTACATCAGGGCCGAGTATCCTATAGCGGTGGAAAGGATGAAGGCGGCGCTTGAAACAGCGAGGGAACGCGGCATCCTGGGAGAGAATATTTTCGGAAGCGGTTTTTCCTTTGATATCGAAATAAGGATGGGCGCGGGCGCGTTCGTGTGCGGCGAAGAGACGGCGCTGCTTGCTTCCATAGAAGGGCACAGGGGAGAGCCTAAGCAGAAGCCTCCGTTTCCGTTCCAGAAAGGGCTTTTCGGCGAACCTACGATCATAAACAACGTTGAGACGTTCGCGAGCGTGCCCGAAATAATAGCAAAAGGCGCTGATTGGTATACGCAGTTCGGCACTAAAGACAGCAAGGGCACAAAGGTGTTCGCGCTTGCGGGCAATGTAATAAATACGGGTATCGTCGAAGTGCCTGTAGGGACGCCTTTGGGCGACATCATATTCGAGATCGGCGGGGGCGCTACGGAAAACAAGAAGTTCAAATCGGCGCAGATAGGCGGGCCTTCGGGCGGCTGCATAACGGCAGAAAACCTTAACGTGTCTACCGATTATGAGAGCATCAAAAAAGTCGGGGCGATAATGGGCAGCGGCGGCCTTATCGTGATGAACGAGGATACCTGCATGGTGGATACCGCCCGGTACTTCATGGACTTTATAAGAGACGAATCCTGCGGAAAGTGCACGGCATGCCGCATAGGCACAAAGCGCATGCTGGAGATACTCGAGAGGATAACCCGCGGAGAGGGCGAAGAGGGCGACGTTGAGCTTTTGATAGAGCTTGGCGAGACCATAAAGGAGACCGCGATGTGCGGCCTTGGGCAGACCGCGCCCAATCCGGTGCTGAGCACCATAGAGAATTTCCGCGAGGAATACGACGAGCATATCAGAAACAAGTACTGCCGCGCGAGCGTATGTTCCGACCTGTTCATATCTCCGTGCGAAAATACCTGTCCGGCCAACGTAAACGTTCCGGGGTACCTGTCGCTAATAGCTGCCGGCAGGTTTAAAGACGCGTACAAACTGATACGTCAGGAAAACCCGTTCCCGGCGGTCTGCGGAAGGATATGCACGAGGCCCTGCGAGAGCAAGTGCCGCAGGCGCACGGTAGACGAAGCCGTCGCGATATGCGACTTAAAGAGGTTCGTTGCCGATTATGCGATGCGCAATGAAAAGGTGTCTTCCAAAGACGTCGTTTTCCAGAAGAACGGAAAGAAAGTCGCTATTATAGGAGCGGGCGCGTCGGGCCTTACATGCGCTCATTACCTTGCGCGCCTTGGTTACGCGGTAGACGTTTTCGAGTCGCACGATACGGCGGGCGGGGTGCTCGTATACGGGATACCCGATTACAGGCTGCCTAAAGACGTACTTGCGCGTGAAATAAAGTATATAGAGGACGAAGGCGTTAAGATACGTTTGAATACGGAAGTCGGCAAAGAAAAGTTCAAGGAACTCAGGAAAAAATACGACTCTATCTATATAGCAACGGGGACTAATCTGCCCCAGAAGATAAACGTGCAGGGCGAAGACATGCCGGGCGTTATTCACGGCATAAAGTTCTTAGAGCAGGTCAATATGGGCGAGAAGGTAGAAGTAGGCGCGAAAGTCGTAGTAATCGGCGGCGGAAACACCGCTATAGACTCCGCAAGAACGGCATTGCGCCTTGGCGCGGAGAAGGTCACGATACTTTACAGAAGAGCAAAGAGCATGATGCCGGCCAACGAAGAAGAAATTAAAGAAGCATTGGAAGAGGGCATCGAGCTGATAGAGCTGTCGGCGCCGGTACGTTTTGTTGCCGGCGAAGACGGAAAGCTTTGTAAAGTAGAGTGCTCTAATATGGATCTGTGCGATTTCGACGCTTCGGGAAGAAGAAGATCAGTTCCCGTTGAAGGCTCGTGTTTTATGATCGAAGCCGATACGGCGATCCCGGCGGTCAGCCAGTACGCTGACTTCCCCTTCATAGGCAAAGACGAGATCGGCCTTACCCCCTGGGGCACGTTTGTAGTGGAAGGCGACACCCAGATGACGACTATGGAAGGCGTGTTCGCCGGCGGCGACGTGACGCGCGGGCCCGATACGGTAATAAGCGCTATAGCGGACGGCAAGAAAGCCGCAGTAGCCATAGACAAATACCTTGGCGGCAAAGGCAAACTCAACAAAGGCGAGCCTATAGAGATCCCGAAGATAACCGACGAAGACGAGGTCGTGGCCCATCGCCGTTTCCCGTATGAGAAGCTCGACCCGAAGACGCGGAAAGATTCATTCGAAGAAGTCGTTATGGGATATCACAAGCTGAATGCCATGGCGGAAGCAATGCGCTGCCTGCATTGCGACAGGAGGTAGTTAAAATGGTTAATGTAACGATAAACGGGGTAAAAACGACCGTACCCGACGATTATACGATTATGGAAGCGGCTAAGACCGTGGGAGTAAACATACCCGGGCTGTGCACGTATAACAGGATGCACCAGTTCGGTTCGTGCAGGATATGCGTGGTTGAAGTCGAAGGCGCAAAAACGCTTCAGGCGTCCTGCGTAGCCAAGGTGTACGAAGGCATGGTAGTGCACACAAATACCGATAAGGTGCGCAAGGCGCGCAAGGTGCTTTACGAATTGCTGCTGTCTGACCACGATAAGGATTGCCTTTCCTGCACGCGCAACCAATCCTGTGAACTTCAGGAACTGGGCAAGGTATTGGGAGTTGACGAGACGCGTTTTGACGGCGAACACTCGGAACACAATCTGGAGTCGTCGGTCTCGATAACGAGGAACATGTCGAAGTGCGTGCTGTGCCGCCGCTGCGTCACCGTATGCAACGAAGTCCAGGGCGTCGGCGTACTAAACGCCCAGCACCGGGGGTTCAATACGGTAATAGGGCCGGCCATGGACCTCGCTCTGGGCAGCGTAAACTGCACTTTCTGCGGGCAGTGCACAGTGGTATGCCCTGTAGGGGCGCTTAAACAGACCGACTCCACCAGAAAGGTATGGCAGGCGCTTAACGACAAAACCAAGAGGTGCGTCGTGCAGGTAGCCCCGGCCATAAGGGTGGCCATAGGCGAAGAGTTCGACCTCGAGCCGGGCTCGAGAGTGACCGGAAAGCTCGCTCAGGCGCTCCGTACGCTCGGGTTCGACGATGTGTTCGATACCGATTTCACCGCGGACCTTACTATAATGGAAGAAGGCACCGAATTTTTGAGCCGCGTCAAGAGCGCCCTCACCGGCGGTAATGCGGTGCTGCCTATGATAACGTCGTGCAGCCCGGGCTGGATAAAGTATGTCGAGCATACGTATCCGGAGGAGCTCGATCATCTTTCAACGTGCAAATCGCCGCATACCATGCTCGGCGCGCTTGCGAAAACGTTTTACGCGGAGCAGATAAAAGTTGATCCTAAAGATATATTCGTTGTGTCGGTAATGCCGTGCACGGCCAAGAAATTCGAGATAAACCGCCACGAAATGGAAAACAACGGCAATCCGAACGTGGACGCGGTGATAACCACAAGGGAACTCGGCCAGATGATAAGGGAAGCGGGCATCGACTTTAATTCATTGCGGGACAGCCAGTTCGACAACCCGCTGGGAATGTCTACAGGCGCCGCTGATATATTCGGAGTAACGGGCGGGGTTATGGAAGCTGCGCTGCGCACCGTATATGAGCTGGTGACCGGGCGTGAACTTCCGTTTGAAGATCTGCATGTAACGCCTATCGTAGGGCTCGAGCAGGTAAAGTCGGCGGATATATTGATAGAGAACCCGCTGCCCGATTATGAGTTCCTCAACGGAGTGGTGGT
>CAZJOS010000144.1:4058-6229 GCA_964547655.1 uncultured Christensenellaceae bacterium | reverse complement strand
CGGCATAGCTGATTTCCTTTCTGTGACTATAAAAACTAAAATGGTCATATGTATTATAAGACTTTAGAAAATGGTCTGTCAACAGGAAAGAATAGTTTTTTAAAAATTGTGGTAGAAAAATAAAATTAGATATACTAATATAAGTATTACATTAAGCCAATACATACTCGAAAAAGCTATATGGATAATAAATGATTTGGAGGATCTGTATGCGCTTTATTCCCATAACCCCTGAAATACGGGACCAGGCAAACAATTTCATCGAAGAGCGCTGGCACGGCCTTTCTATGGCGGTGCGCGGCAGGCTCGTGGATATGACGGAACTAGACGGTATAGCGGCTTATGAGGGAGACGCGCTTGCCGGCCTTGTTACGTATACCGTAGGAAACGGGGAGTGTGAGATAATATCTCTGGACAGCATACGCGAGGGGCAGGGAATTGGCACATGGCTTATCGAGGCGGCGATCGAAAAGGCCCGGGAAGCGGGCTGCTTTAAGGTAAAGCTGATAACGACTAACGACAACCTAGGCGCGATAAGGTTCTACCAGAAGCGCGGATTCGATATGACGCGCATATACCGGAACGCGATTGACGAGTCGCGCAGGCTCAAGCCCTCGATACCCCTTACGGGCGAGTACGGAATACTGATAAAGCACGAGATAGAGTTTGAGTATGTGATAAGATGACCTTCGATTGCAGTAAACGCCGCGACCTCCCGCGGCGTCTTCATCTGTTTAAATTCTTTTGACATTCTCACTTGGTGCCCGTTACCGCTGTCTGCGAAAGATGAGTGTCAGCGCCACGCCGAGGACAAACAGCCCCAGGCAGCCCAGCAGGCATATCAAAACAACATCCGGCCGGGAATTTCCCGTTACCGCTACCGTTTCATCGCAATCCAGGTCCTGAAGCGCTTTGTTAGCGCTTACATCCAGCGAATCCAGCCAGTTTCCCTTGCAATGCAGATACTCAAGCTCGGCACACCTTCTTACATTTAGCGCTGTCAGCTTATTCTTATTGCAATTCAGATTCATAAGTTTATCGCATTCATTCAGATCGAGCGCTGTCAGCAGGTTGCCGGAGCATCCCACCCATTTAAGCGCGGGGCAGCCGTTTAGATCCAGCGTTGTCAGTTGGTTTTCACTGCACTCAAGCTTCCAAAGCGCCATACATCCGCTCACGTCGAGCGACTTAAGCCGATTGTTGTAGCAATTTATGTTTTTGAGCGCTGAGCATCCGCTTAAATCCAGCGTTTCAAGCTGATTACTATAGCAGCACAATTCCTGAAGCGGCATGCGCCCGTGTATGCCGAGCGCTGTAAGTTGATTACTGTTACAGTCCAGCGTTTCAAGCTCGTTGCATCTGCTTATGGAGAGCGTATTAAGCTGGTTATCATTGCAGGATAAGCTTTGAAGCTTCGAGCATTTGCCTAAGTCCAGCCTTGTAAGCCTGTTTCCGCCGCAATGGATACGAAGAAGCGCCGCGCAATCTCCCAAGGCAAGCGCTGTAAGCTTATTGCTATAGCAGTCCAGCCTTTCAAGCCCCGCGCATCCGTCGACAATGAGATCCTTAAGTTGATTCTCGTTGCACAAAAGCGTTTGAAGCGCCGCGCATCCGCTCAGATCGAGCGATTCAAGCTGATTATTAGTGCAGCTCAATCTTACAAGAGCGGTACAGTTTGAGAGGTCAAGCGAGCCTGCAAGGCTGCGGTCGTTCCAGGCGCCCGGGTTTATTTCGGTAAGGCGTTTTTTCGCGCCCGGGCTCCATATTACGCCGGCCCATGTTTCGGGCTGCGAGATATCGTAACCCAGCCTCTGGGCGTTCGTCTGCCCGGTAACTGCCGAAGGCTGGCTTAAAAATCCCAACATCGCGCTGTAGTCGTGACTGTCGTAAACGCCAGCAGGGGAAGTATCTCCGGCCAGCGCTGCCGCCGGCAGCAGCGTAAATGCGAATAAGGCGGCAATTCCCAGTATCAATAGTCTGGTCTTCATTGTCATATCCTCCGGTTTGTTTCAATGTGCGGGTTAAGGATAAAATGCGGAAAATTGTGCCAGATGTAAATAATATAAACTACTAATGTGTAAATATGTACGGATTATTTTTACCAGTTATATAGATTATTTTTACTTGTTTTCAGGGAATAATGAAGCTTCGAGGAGTTTTTTAGTGGTGCG
>CAZJOS010000144.1:0-3958 GCA_964547655.1 uncultured Christensenellaceae bacterium | reverse complement strand
GAAGCGCAAAAAGATGATCCCGGCGCCAATTGAGCGCCGCAGCCGGTGCAAAATGTATTACTCATATATTTCTCCTTCGCATTTATTGTAAAACAAGCCGTTGTATTTAAAATATTTAGCAAAGCACGCTAAATACCGTTTTTATAGCGAAAGGCGTATAAACGTTGATAATTGAATGGTTTACCCCGTGAAGATTATATCAATAGTTGAAATTAATAACAAGGCCTTACTTAAGCTGTTATTGCTAACGGGAGCGGCCGTCGGCCTTGCGAACGCAAAGCGTTCAATTCCCGGCGCACCCGCCGGGCCTGTTTTCTGCGAAACGAGAAGAAAACGTATGAAGCGCCCTTGACAGGCAAAAGCATGTAAGATATAATGACTATAATGACCAAAAAAGTTAAATCAGTCAAATAAAAAGGAGAATCGATAATATGGCGCCAAAAAGCCTTACCGGCCAGGAAAAGACGATACAAAAGCAAAGGCTGCTTGAAAAAGGAAAAGAGCTGTTGTTTTCATACGGCGTGAAGAAAACGAGCGTTGAGGATATCACGAAAGCCTCGGGCATGGCAAAGGGCACGTTTTATCAGCATTTTGATTCAAAGGAAGCGTGTTTCTTTGAGCTTATAGTGCAGTTTCACTTATCGTGGTTCCAGCAGGCCGAAGCTTATTTTTCCGCGCCCTCAGACGAGCCGCTTAAAGAGCGGGTTCGCAGCTTTATCCGCATGTGCTTTCATTCGCACGAATACCTGTCGATATTCAAGTATCATGACGAGATCGAAGAAATGCTGCTTGGTATGCGGTCTGATTCGTCGGGGGGAGTGGGCGACCTTTTGGAAATGGAACATGCCTCGTACGAACGCCTGCTGAACATGTTCCATTTTGATACTCAAAAAGTAAAACCGGGCGTAGTGCATAACTATCTGCATGCAATATATTTCGGTATAGCGAACACGGATATGATGGAAAAAGATTGCGTAGACGAAACGTTTGAAGCGCTGCTCGACGGGCTCATATACTACATTTTTGGAGGCGACATATGAATCTGTATACGCTAAAAGCTATATCCAAAGACTACGGCGAAGGCGAATCGCTGGTACGGGCGCTCAAAGACGTTCACCTCGAGATACCGCACGGCAGGTTCATTGTGGTACTGGGCGCGAGCGGCTCAGGCAAGACCACGTTGCTCAATATGCTGGGGTGTATGGACCGCCCCACGAGCGGCAGTATACTCTTCGAAAGCGAGGATATCACGGCATACGGCAGGCGCGAAATGACGCGGTTCCGAAAAACTACGATAGGTTTCGTGTTCCAGAGCTATAACCTGCTGCCCGACTTAAGCGCGGCAGAAAACGTGGAATTTTCCACGGAAATGGCCGGGCTTAAGCGCGCAGACGCAAAGCACGCACTTGAGCTTGTGGGCTTAGCCGACCGTATAACGCATTTCCCCGGCCAGCTTTCGGGCGGCGAGCAACAGCGCGTATCCATAGCGCGGGCTATCGCCAAGCGCCCCAAGGTATTGCTTTGCGACGAACCGACGGGCGCTCTCGACTTTGAGACGGGCATAATAGTACTGGAGGTATTAAAGCAGATACACAGAGAGCAGGGCGCATCGATACTGCTCATAACCCACAATCAGGAGATCGCGAAGACAGCGGACTTGGTGATACGCATGCGCAGCGGCGAGATAATGAGCGTAACCGAAAACAGCAATCCGCTTGCGCCGGGCGAGGTGGAATGGTAATGGAAAGATCGATATTCCGCCTGATATTGAGAAAGATGCGCGGGCATCTGCCTCAGCTTATAGGAATGGCGCTGCTAGTGCTTGTAGGGTCGGCTTTTTTTGTAACTCTTTATACCATACGTTTAAGCTATGAGCACAATGCGACGAATTTTTTTAAGTCGCAGGGCTACGCCGATGTTACGTTTTACGGCAGCTTCGATGATGACGACGTTCAAAAGGCGGGAGCGCAGACAGGCATACGCGAAGCGCGGGGGCGTACTGTGCGGGATTTCAGAGACGGCGATATTACGCTGCGTTTAGTGGCGCTGACAGACGGCATAAACACGCCATACCTGTATGAGGGCGCGCTGCCTTCGGAGCCCGATGAATGCGTTCTTTTAAATAAACACGCTAAAGCCAGAGGCATAAGCGTCGGGGATACGCTGGCGGCGGCAGGCCGAAGCCTGCGCGTTACGGGCATCGCCGCGTCGCCCGAATATGTATATTTGGTGCAGAACGAGCGCGCGATGATGGCTCAGGGAGAGCGCTTCGGCGTAGTTTTCGTTACCGAAAACTTTTTTAATGCCAGCTATAACGAGATAGTCGCTTTGTGTGATATATCGAAGGACGAGGCGGAAACCTTAGGCGCAGGTATCGGTGCGGCCAAAACCGTGATGCAGGACGACCAGCTTAATAAGGTACTGTATGAGGAGGACCTGAAACAGATAAGCACGTTCGCGTATATATTCCCGCTTATATTCGCACTGCTTATAGTGATGATAATATATGTTATGATCAAGCGCGCCATATCGATGGAGCGCAGGCAGATAGGTATATGCAAGGCGCTGGGCGTGCAGGGCGGCAAGCTGGTTTTTGTTTACGCCGCGCAGCCGGCGCTTATGGCGATGCTGGGCGCGGCGCTGGGGTGCGCTGCCGCGGCGCTCATCTGCGACACAATAATCGGCTTTTTTTCAGCGATGTTCGAGGTGCCGGGGCTGGCCTTCGTGTTTTACCCGGCGCTGTGGATATATGTGATCATCGTCTGCACGGCAGTATGCGCAATATCGGCGATATTAAGCGTACGGAAAGCGCTTAAACCTATGCCTGCCGAGCAGCTGCGCCCCGGGCTGCCGTCGGGCGGCAAACAGATTCTTCTGGAAAGAGCCTCGTTTCTTTGGAAAAGGCTGTCGTTCAATACGCGATACGCCCTCAAAAGCACCCTGCGAAACAAAGGGCGGTTTATCGCGGTGCTGCTCGGGATGTGTGGCTCATGCGCGCTCTTAACGTTTGCGCTGGGGTTTTTCGACTCCGCCGGGTACACGCAAAAATCCTACTTCGATGAATTCGCGCGTTACGACGCGCTCATACAAATAGACCCGCTGCCGCTCACGGCAGCGCACCCGGCGGAAAAGAGCCTCGACGAAGCCGAAAAGGCGCTGGCTGTGCCCGTCAATGTAGGCGGAGAAGAATACCGGCTGTTTGTGGTGGAAGACGGTTTCGATATGCAGAACATAGACATGCGCCTTGCGGAAGAGGGCGTGATACTGCCCGAATATTTCGCGCAGCAGTGGAACGTTGACGAAGGCGATACGCTGAAGCTGGACGATATCGAGGTCAGGGTGGCGGGCGTATCGGAGCAGAGCTTCGGGCTGTCGCTGTATACAAGCTACGATTACGCGCAAAAGGCTATACCGGGTTTCGTGCCCGCTTATAACGTCATATTCGCAAGGGATTCGAATGTAGGCGAGCTGAAAACTTTGAGCCGGGAGCAGGGCTTCGAGTACTCCACGCTGGAAGACGACAAAACGAGCTTTGCCTCGGTGATGGAGAGTCTTAACACGCTCATATGGTTCATGCTGGCCTGCGCGGTCATACTCGGGCTTACGGTGCTTTATTCCGTGGGTCTGATGAACCTTTCCGCCCGGGAGTACGAGTATATGTTTATGGGAGTGATGGGGTATCCGCTTAAAAGCATAATGAGCGCGCATATCAAGGAAATGCTTATGCAGCTGGCTCTCGCGCTGCCCGCCGGGTTTATTTTGGGCGGCGTAATCTTAAGCGCTGTAAAAACGGCATTCTCAGGCGACAACTTCGTGCTGGCTTCCGCGATATACCCTCGGAGTTACGTGTATGCCGGGGCGGCTGTCGCGGCCATGGCCGCGTTTTTGGCGCTGCTTAGCTCACGCCGCATCGGCAGGCTTAATATCGTTGAGGGGCTGAAAACAAGGGACGAGTAGG
>CAZJOS010000143.1:0-6239 GCA_964547655.1 uncultured Christensenellaceae bacterium | reverse complement strand
CAATGAAGGCCTTGCGTCAACAGGACGCAAGGCCTTATCTTTTTACACGTTTCCGGTAAACGTGAGGTACAGCAATACGGCGTTTAAGCCTATTATAAGGGCTGCTATAATAAAGCCAAGTATCTTCGTAACCCGTTTGTTTACAAACGCCCCCATTATGTCTTTCCTGTTCGTTATCAGCAGCAGCGGGATGATAGCGAAAGGAAGCGCGAAGCTCAATGAGCCTGCTCTATAGAGTCGACTATCATACCTTTACTGAAAAACACCGCCGCGGATACGATAACCATCGCTGCGTTCACTACGAAGGCTATATTCATCGCAATAACGACGTCCGCTTTCTCCATCTTCAGATGACGCTTCTTCCCCCTCACAGACTGCCGTTATCACTTTCGGCATAATATATTTGCAAAAATACGGCCAGATTACCACCCAAAACATCCAGTTAGTCTGTTTTTTAAACACTTGCCTCAATTTTATTTACCTGTAGCAAATTTCATTCCTTCACATAAATTAAATGAGGTAAACTCTTTTAATTTATATTAATTTGGGGTCGGAGGAAAACAAATGCTATTACGCGAAGAAGAGGCGGTAATAGAGGGGAGCCTTATTCGAAAGAAAAAAGAAAAATTCTAAAGTAAAGCTATGGATACTACAGCTGCTTAAGTTCATGAGAACTATAATGATCCAGGTCATTTAGGAGTAACGCGTATGGCCGCTTCGCCTTCCACCGGGCAGGCGCTTTCGCACGTGCCGCACCCCACGCATATGTCCGGATCGACTATAGGCCTTATCATATTATCGGGCTCTATGGCAAGCATGGGGCATTGCTCGCCGCATATGAAACAAAGCTTATCAAAGCTCCACGAAAGGCAGCGTTTTTGATCGATAGCCGAGGTTCCCATCTTAACCTGCTCTGCGCTCACTCTTGCTATAGCACCCGTCGGGCACACTTCCTGGCACGCCATGCACAGCACGCAGCCTGCCTGCCGCGGTATTATATACGGCGTCCCGTAGCATTCTATGCCTTCGGTTATCGGCATGGGAACAAGTGCTTCGTTCGGGCACACTTTTATGCACCTGCCGCATCGGCTGCACACAGACGTGAATATATCTTCATCCAGCGCGCCGGGCGGGCGAAGTATCTTTTTCGTCGTTTTAACGGTTCTTCCGAGCGAATATATAGACGCCGCCGCAACGGCCGCGGCCGATATCTTTAAAAATTCGCGCCTCGTATGCCCGGTCTTTACTTCGTTTTCCGGCCTTTCTTCTTTGCGCTTCTTTTTCGGGCCCGAAAAAGAAGCGGCGTTTTCAGGGCAAACGCTAATGCAGCCGCCACACGTTATGCAGCCATCTTCCATAGCCCCCGGTTTGCCCCGGGCGGAGCCTGTCGGGCAGGCCTTTTGGCACCTGCCGCACTGTGTGCACTTATCAGAAGCCCTGTAACGAAATATACGCAGTTTCGATATAAAAGACAGGAGTATGCCAGTAGGGCAGACCGAGCTGCACCATAACCTTGAAAGAAAGACGTTCGCTATAATAATAGCGATAAGCGCCCACGGTATAACGCCCCGCAGTATATTTACCGTTTCTCCGCTCAGAAGGGAAAACGGCGTGAGCGACATTAGGAAATTAGATCCGAGTATAAAAAATACGATAAGAAAAAGCAGCCAAAACCAGCGTGTGACGTGCAGCACGCGGGCTGTTTTTACTCTCAGCGCCGCTATTTTTTTATGCCTGTTGTTTTTAAATATGAGCCTTCCCGCCTTGTCGGCAAGCATCTGCAGAGTTCCGAATGGGCACAGCCATCCGCAGAACACCCTGCCGAAAACCAGCGTGACGACGATGGTCACTACAGGAAGCCAGAACCAGTCGGGCAGGAAAAAGTCGTTCCAACGCAAAAAATTAAACATCGACCAGGGGTCGGCCCTCGTAAACCACTGAAGGGCTTCGCTCTGCTCAGCGGGGTAAACAAGATTAACTACAAGGTAAACGAAGAACACCAGCGAGACGGCCTGAACGGCATATCTTGATATACGTATCAGCTTTTTCCCCACCCGATATACCCCCAAATATGATTTGGCCTGTTTACGTTACGCGGCCTCCTTTTCTGCCTCTTTTGCTTTCAGCCTTTTCCTTCTCTCCATCAACGCCGTTATACCTATGCTCGCTTCATAAAGAAGATACATGGGAGCGGCGAGCAGCACCTGGGAAATAACGTCGGGCGGCGTAAGGAAAGCCGCGAATATCAATATTATCAAAACGGCGTAGCGCCTTTTCTTTTTCAGATGTTTCGATTTGAGTATCCCTATCCTGCTGAGTATCAGCGTTATAAGAGGCACCAGAAAAGCTATGCCGAACGGAAGCAGGAAATTAAGGAAAAACGAAAGATACTTCCCAATGGAGATCATCGCAGTGTACCCAAGATTATAATCGATCAGAAAAGTTTTCAGCGCAAATTCAAGTACTATGAAATAGCCGAACACCATGCCGCCCGCAAACAACAGCACTGCCGCCGCAAAAGCCGTAAAAAAAACCTTCCTCTCGCGCTTATAAAGGGCCGGGGCGATAAAGCCGAGGATCTTCCATAAGATCACGGGGCTCGCTAAAAAGAGGCCGCCCACGCACGCGATCTCAAGCTGCGCCAGAAAGCCTTCGCCCACGCCTGTGAACACAGGGGTTTTTACTATGCTTTCCAAAGGCCCGAAAAAAATCGATTTCAGCGGGTCGAACAGAAAAAAGTAACATATAAGAGTTGCCGCCGCGAAAGCGATCAGGCAAATAAAGAGAGTGCGCCGCATTTGCTTAAGGTGCTCTATTATCGAAGATTTCTTCAGTTCTTCTTTCATCTCTGCGTCATTCGCCGGCAGCAGTTACTTGCTTTGCGCGCTTTCTTTCTTTTTGTCTTCGCTCTCGTCCGTGTCCTGTGTCTTCTTCAGCGCATCCTTGAATTCCCCGATGCCTTTACCCAGCGACTTGCCGATCTCGGGCAGCTTGCCCGGCCCGAATATCACCAGAGCGACTACCAGTATAAGTATCAGTTCCGGGATGCCTAAGTTTCCAAACATACTCCGCCTCCTGTAATCTTTATCCCGCGCTTGGGGGTCGATCTAAACCTTGGTTACGTTTATCTTATTTAAGTCTATCTCGCCGACGCCTAAGTCGGCGGCTATTTTCAGATGTTTGAGCTTAACCGGGTCCATGCCGAACAGGTTGGCCCCGTAGGCGTCGACCGCCACAGGGTCGACTCCGAAAACGACCTGGTTCCATTCCTTTATTTTGCCCGGACCCTGCGGGCCCTTGGTCGTTATCCCTCTGGTTGCGTCCAAAATCGTAAGGTCCGGTCTCTTAAACACCGTAAGCTCCGCTATTGCCCGGTTAAGGTCCGTCTTATGAAAATATTTCCTGTCCCATACTATGCCCATAAGGTTTTTTAAACTTATGGTCAGTTTCGTCGTCCCATGATGCTTCAGTTTAGGAAAGTTAATAAAAGCGTCCGCTTCTAAAACGTCGGTGGAATAGAGTATCGTTTTTAAAGTCTTTCCGCCAGTATCGACTTTCTGATAAAATTTCTTATTGTCTATTACATAAGCCTGCCCCCCGGCAGCTTCCACAGCGTCTTTTATTCCGCTTTTCGAGAGGCATGCCGGACTCGTAAACGGAAAATCCAGCACTTTTACCTCTTTTGCTCCTGCATTAAGGCAATGCTTTACCAAGGCCGCCACAAGCCGCGGGTCGGTAGTGGCCGCCTGGTCGGGCGTCCTCAAGACGCTGAAGTTCGGTTTTATTACCACAATGTTTCCTTTGCTTACAAACCGCCCTATTCCGCCTATGCCGCTAAGGCCCCTCTGCATAAGCGATTCCATATCGGTTCCTTCGGCTACTACGAGATTGCTCCCCATGGGCGTAGGCGAAGGCGTCTCTTTTACCGGGGTGTTTGTCGGCCCGGCGGTCTTCTTAGGGGTTGCGGAGGGCTTCGAGGTAGACGCCGCCGCCGTGGCGGAGGGCCTTGTCGATTTTATTCCGCAGCTCGCGAGCGCAAGAGAAACCAGCCCCGCCCCTGCTGCCAGTAAAAACTCTCTTCTGTTGATCTCCTTCCCCATAACCCTTTTCTCTCCTTATATTTCAAAAGGTTTTTCTTTTCTATTGTTTTGTTGATTGCCGATGTTCCCAAGATGGCTGATACGTTATTAGCGAAAATATTATTATATTTTTCCATGATCATTTTACATCGCAATATATAGTTGTGTCAATAATCAATAAATACTATAACGTGTATCCAGAGCTTAAATATAGTGTTTTGCAGGCTTAGTACTACGTTATGAACAGCGATAAGAAAAGCGGTAAAGATCGCCCGCCCTTAATGGCATGATGCCGAAACAAAAAACGGCGGCTGTCTTCCGACAGCCGCCGCCATAATACAGCCTTTTCTAAGCCGTAGCGCTCACGGCGTTTGATAACTCGCCGTAATACGTAACGCCTCCCGATATCCTGTACGCCCTTACCTTGTAGTAATACGTACGGCCTGAGTCTCCCCAGTTATCGTAGTAATACGTCTTGCTGGCCTTGCCGATTATAACATACTCCCCGTCCTCGGTATCGCAGCGGTATATCTCGTAACCCGTCTTATACGATACTGACCTCCAGCTTACCTTAACTTTCATCACTCCAGCTCTCGCGGCCTTCGGCTTCGTCACCTGCTTGAGG
Organism: uncultured Christensenellaceae bacterium; assembly: GCA_964547655.1. Taxonomy (GTDB): domain Bacteria; phylum Bacillota; class Clostridia; order Christensenellales; family SZUA-584; genus DTFZ01. The sequence continues at coordinate 1,535 of CAZJOS010000143.1, read as the reverse complement.
CCCGGCCCTCCTACGGCGGTCGCGTCCGAGAGCCCGGTCTTCTTGCTTCCTGAGTACGCCAGCACCTTGTAGTTGAATGAATCGCCCAGCTTATGGTACTTATCGTTATAATACGTGCCGCTTGTCGCCTTTAGTAATTCGTACTCGCCTGTCCCGGGGTTATACCGATGTACCTCGTATCCGCTCGCGCCCCATACCTTGCTCCAGGATATCCTCACGGTAGTAAGGTTATACGGCTCCGCGTTTACGATCACCGGAGGTTTAAACTCCGGCAACTCGGCTGTAAGCGGATCTGAATACTCGCCGTAAAGGCCGCCCGTCCGGTACGCCCGCACTTTGTAACGGTATGTCGTTCCCGGCGTAAGGCCCTTCATATAATAATACGTGCTTCCCGTAGTTTCGACTATGCTCTGTTCTTCGCCTTCCGAATCGCACAGCCATATCTCGTAGTACGTCCTGTAAGGCACCGACTTCCACGTAAGCTTTACCGTCGTCAGGTTATACGGCGCGGCCTTCGCTCCCGTTACCTTCTTCAAGCCCGGCTTCGCCGACGATACGGGATTTGAATAATCGGTGTAGTATATATATCCCGTGCCCTTCTCGTAAGCGCACACCTTGAAGTGGTATTCGTCGCCGGATGTGAGCCCTGTCCAGGTGTAATACGTGCTCTTCGTTGTCCTGTACTCACCTGCAATCTCGTTGCCTGCGGCGTCGCACCTCTGCACCCTGTATCCGCTCCTGCCCGCTACCGCGCTCCAGCTTATCCTCACGCTCGTAAGCGTATATGGTTCGGCTTTTACGTTTTCAGGCGTACTGAAAGTCAGCGCTGCCGACAGTTCGGTATAAGGCCCATAGACTATCGATTCACCACTGCCGCGGTACGCGCGCACCTTGTAGTTATAAGTCATGTTCCTCGTCAGGTTCTTGTCGTAATAATATGTACGTGTTGTCGTAACGGAGTCTTTGCCTATCGGGCCGCCGTCCGGGTCGCAGAACGATATCTCATACCCGCTCGCGTACGACACCGACTTCCACGTCAGCTTCACCTGCGTGGGGTTGTACATGGCGGCCTTCGCTCCCCTTACCGGCTTGAGCCCCGCCATCACTTCCACTATACCGGAATAATCAGAATATTTCTTCGTGCCGTCAGTATGCTGTACATACGCGCGCACCTTGTAGTAATATGTGGCCCCTCCCGCCAGGCTCTTGTCGTAATAATAGGTGTATCTATTGCTCCTGTAGCCTATACAGTTATACTCTCCGTCCTCCGTATCGCTGCGGTAGATCTCATACCCTGTGCAGCCCCATACCTTGCTCCAGCTTATCTTGTTGGTAGTAGTATTGTACGCGTAGCCTGACTCTCCAGTAACACGGGCAAGCACAGGCGTCGCCGACACCACGTCTGACCATGGCCCGTAGTCATCTGCGCCCCGGTAAGCGCAGACTTTGTAGTAGTACTCCTTCTCCGGCGTAAGGTCGCCGTGATAGTAGTAAGTTTTGCTCGTAGTTGCTATCTGGGTATCCGGCAGCTGGTT
>CAZJOS010000142.1:0-6426 GCA_964547655.1 uncultured Christensenellaceae bacterium | reverse complement strand
TTCGACCTGTACCGTATCGAAGATGAAGAGGCCTTGGAGAACATAGGGTTTTACGATTTTCTTAAGGGCGGGGGAGTAAGCGTTATAGAATGGCCGGAGAAGGCGGAATTGCCTCCGTGCATAAGAGTAACGCTGGAAGGTTCGGGCACAGATACCAGGACGATCATTATCGAAAGGACACACGGCGATGCTGATACTGGCGGTTGATACTACGGGAAGCGTATGCTCGGCGGCGGTGCTGAGGGATGATAGACTGCTGTCTGAAAGCTATGTTGACAACAAGCTGACGCATTCCGAGACGCTTGCGCCTATGGTAGACGGCTGCCTGAAAAGCGCCGGAGTTGACATAAAGGATATAGATCTTTTCTGCTGCGCCACAGGCCCCGGCTCGTTTACGGGCATAAGGATAGGCACAGGCATGATAAAGGCGTTTTCGCACGCTTCGGGCAAGCCCGCGCTGGGCGTGAATACGCTCGACGCGCTCAGCTTCAACTTAAGCGGCGCCGTCGAAACAATATGCGCGGTAATAGACGCGAGGAGAGGCGAAGTATATACTGCTTCATACAGAAACGGAGAAAGGATATCCGAATACAGAGCCGACGCCTTGGATAACGTGCTCGAGGAATTAAAAAACGAAAAAACCGTCTTCGTCGGCGACGCGGCGCTGAGTTACAGGGAAAAGATAATTGCCGCTTCGCCGCTTTTCAGGACGGCGCACCCCGGCGCCGTACTTCAGCGGGCGGGCTCGGCCGGCCTTGCGGCGCTCGAAATGTATAAGAAGGGCGCGCGCGGCGACGCTTTCAGCCTTGAACCTTTTTATCTTCGCGCAACCCAGGCCGAGAGGCTTAAAACAAAAGGCTGACATGGATATAACTTTTAATAAAGCAACGATAAAAGACATAGACGGTATCTATCATGTTGAGACGCATTGTTTCAGTTCACCCTGGTCACTAGATTCCATAAGGGACGACATGATGGAGAACGAAAACGCGCTTTACCTTACGGCTGCGGATAACGGGAGGATAATAGGCTTTTGCGCCATGCATACGGTGCTGGACGAGGGGCATATAATGAATCTCGCGGTCCTCGAAGAATTCCGAGGCAAACGTATCGGAGAAAGGCTTTTAAAAAAGATGTTCGAGCTTGCCCCGCCCGAAGTTGCGTGCTACACGCTTGAAGTGAGGGTATCTAATACCTCCGCGATAAAGCTTTATACGCGCCTCGGGTTTAAGTGTTTCGGGCTGCGGCCCGGATATTACGCGGATACGGGCGAGAGCGCTATGATAATGTGGCTGGGCAAAGAACCGGAACAATACGGCACATGAAGGCACACACCGTTTGTTTAGCATATGGGATGGAAAATAATACTTTCTTTTTTTATTGCGGCATATGTTTACATTAAGTGCCGAATCATTGTATTATAGTTATAAATACTAACAATTTTTTAGAGGAGGTATCATATGTCCGATCAAAAGAACTCATTGGGTATGGACCAGAAGACAGCCAGCTGGTTTGCTTATGTGCTTTCGGTTATAAGCGCAGTAATACTTCTGGCTACGGAGAAAGAAGATAAGACCGTGCGTACGCACGCGTGGCAATCGCTTGTTTTGGGAGGCTTCTTTATAGCAGTATATATCGTAGTCTGGATACTCGCCCTTATCATGTGGTGGGGCTTCCTCTGGTGGTTATTTATTTTATTATATAACCTCGCATGGATAACGTGGGTCGTTATTACGATAATCTGCATATTGAAGGCTCTGCAGGGCGACATATTCAAAATACCCGTTATCTACGACAAGGTGAAAGACCTTAAATAACCAAGACATAAACAGGCCGGCTCCTTTTATGGAAGCCGGCCGTATTTTTATAGGCCTCGTCAAAAAGGCCTACGAATGTCCGGGATCGATATCCACCTGGCCGTTAGTTATTGAAAAAATAAATTCGCCATAAGTGTGGTATGTGTTTTTTATGAGACCGTCAACATATATGCTGCTGAAAAGAATCGCGACCGATACAAGCACCCATAAAAGGACCATGACTGCCGCTCTCGGCCTGCGGGTTTTTTTGGCTTTTTCAGGTAATTGTATCGCTTCTTTTGTGGTGGTCTCCGGCTTTCTATCAGGGCGGCTGTCCCGCCTTCTTTCTGCCCGGTCGTCCTGCGCTCCCCTGTAACGGCGCTGGGGTTCAGGGGCCTGTTCCGCCTGCTTTTTGACGTCTTCCCTTACCTTCGTGAGTTCGGAGGCAAGATCGCTCCCGGTATTTTCGGTCTCTTCGATCTCGAGCCATTGCTTCTTCGCGGCCTGAGAGTCGTCATGTGCAGCCTGACTGCCGAGTATCTTCTTATATTTGTATTCCCGCATATACTCTTCGGGGTCGAAGTTGCTTATATCGTCGATCTCCGGGAGGTCCAGGTTCTTCAGGTTTTCCAGGTAGCGCGGGGAATAATCGTTTTCGCCCTCTGCGCTTACCTTTGCCGTAACTATTTTACTGAAAGGCATGTTTTCTTCTTCCTCAATATCCGGCTCTTCGTTCATGAAACTGGTGCCGCCCGGCTGTCCGCTGACGTTTGTCTTGACAGGGGGGTCGGTACTTTCGGGCGCTTCTTCCGCTAATTCCTCCGGCTCCGCCTCAGACTCGCTGTCTATGCTGTCCTCGTCGGGCAGGCCTTCATAGTAAACGTTGAAATATTTCGGGATATCTTTCTTTTGGGCCGGCTCGGGTTTTTTAATATTATCATCCGTTACAGGCTCAGAAGAGGCGGCATTGATTTTAGCCTGGATAACCTCAACGACAGCTCCGCATTTTGGGCACAGAACGTCTATACCGCTGAGTTTGTTGCCGCAATTTGGGCATCGCTCCATAATTACCTCCAAAGCGACCTGATTATTTCTCTTAAACTCGAAAAAATCATTTTTACATGTTATTATAGCTATTATACACTGTTTTTTTATCGGAGGCACTACTTTTTTGGAAATTTATCTTGATAATGCAGCTACCACAAAGCCGTTCATTAAAAACTCGATGGAAAAGCACCTCGAAAGCGCGTGGTATAACCCGTCGTCGGCGTACGGCCCGGCGGCGGAAGTTTTCAGGGGAATAAAAGAAGCAAGGGAATTGCTGATAAGCATGACCGGATCGAGCGAGTGCGTATTCACGTCGGGCGGCACTGAAGCGAACAATACGGTGATCATGTCTGCCCGCAAGCCGGGGGCGCATTATATTACGAGCGCCGCAGAGCACCCGTCGGTATATAACGCGTTCAAATATCTGGAATTTCTCGGGGCAAGCGTCGATTATATAAAGACGAGAGGTTTTTGCGTTCATGCGGACGATGTTGCCGCGGCAGTACGCGAAAACACCACGCTGGTAAGCATCATGAACGTAAACCACGAAACGGGAGCAATAAACGACGTTGAATCTATAGCAAGAGCCGTTAAAGCAAAGAATCAGGGCACGCTGTTTCATTCGGACGGTGTGCAGGCGCTTTTTAAAACATCCATTGACCTTGCCGCCGGCATAGATTACTATACGGTGAGCGCGCATAAGATACACGCGCTTAAGGGAACGGGCGCGGTATTGACAGGAGAAAACGGAAGGATCAAAAAACTGCTGCACGGGGGAGACCAGGAATTCTCGCTGCGCCCCGGGACGGAAAACACCCTCGGCATACAGGTTTTTTTCGAAGCGCTTGAGACTGGAAAAGACGGATGGGCGGAATCGAATAAGAGGATAAGATCGCTGGAGCATGCCCTGCTCGGCTGCTTAGAGGGAATAGAAGACGCCAGGGCAAACCTGCCGGAAAATAAAGTGCCGCACATAGTGAACGTTTTTTTCCCGGGAGTGCGGGCGGAAGTGCTTGTGCGCGTGCTTGGCGAAAAAGGGATATATATAGGCACGGGAGCGGCCTGCTCACGCGGCAAGTTAAGCCGCGTGCTGCTGGAAAGCGGCCTTAGCAGGGAATACGCACAAAGCGCGGTGCGGATAAGCATGAGCCGATTCACAACTCTTGAAGACATAGAGATCTGCGCTGAAGAATTAAGGAGCGCGGTAATAAGCTTGAGGAAGTTTGGCAGGAAATAGTATGGATAACGTCATCATAGTAAGATACGCGGAGATACATTTAAAAGGATTAAACAGGCCTTATTTTGAGAAGGCGCTCGTAAAAAACATACAAGGGGCGCTTACGGGCATTCCCGGCGCAGAAGTGAAGCGGGGCGAGAGCAGGGTATATATAGAAAACGTGAGCGATACCGACTTAAACCGCGCCCTTGAAAGGCTGCGGTTCGTCTACGGCATACATTCGTACAGCCCGGCAATAAGGTTGGAGCAGGACGCCGGCATTGCCGCAAAAGCATTGGCGGACATGGTAAAGGCGGAGAAAGACCGGCTGGGGAAGGAAACGGCCAGCTTCCGCGTCGAGGCAAAACGGGCTGATAAGCGCTTCCCCCTGAAATCGCTGGATATTGCGAGGCAGACCGGAGGGGTAATAATCGAAAACGTGGACGGGCTTAAGGTAGACCTGGAGCATCCCGATATAACCGCCTATATAGAGATACGGGAAAAGGCGTACTGCTACACGCGGGTCGTAAAAGGCCCGGGAGGCATGCCGGTAGGCTGCAATGGCAGGGCAATGCTGCTTATTTCGGGAGGGATAGACAGCCCGGTGGCCGGGCTCATGACGGCAAAGAGGGGCGTATCGCTTTCTGCGGTGCATTTTGAGAGCTTCCCGTATACCAGCGATAAGGCGCTCGACAAGGTAAGAGACCTGGTAAAAATCATGACAAGGTATACCGGGGCCGTAAAGCTTCACGTGATAAGGTTTACCGATATACAGATGAAGCTCCATCAGGATTGCCCGCCCGATTACTTAACGGTGCTTATGCGCAGGTTCATGATGCGCATAGCCGAAAGGCTCGCGCGAAAAGACGGCTGCCTCGCTCTCGTTACGGGGGAGAGCGTAGGACAGGTAGCCAGCCAGACGCTTGAAAACTTAAGCGCTACGAACAGTGTGGCGACGATGCCGGTGCTTCGCCCGCTCATAGGCATGGATAAGATAGAGATAACCGAGAAAGCCGAATATTACGGCACATTCAAGACTTCGATACTTCCCTATGAAGACTGCTGCACAGTATTCGTGCCGAAACACCCGATAACGAGGCCTAATCCCGGCGACGTTGAAAGGGCGGAGGCGGGACTCGACGTAGACGCAATGGTGGAAGCGGCAATAAAGGAAGATAAAGTGACCTTGATCGAAGGATAAGAAGCACAAGGGGGAAAGATCGTGGGAAGGAACGATAATAAGACGAGCAAAGCTGAACGCCGTAAAAAGACAGTAAGGCTTATACAGGCGGTTATAGTACTCATAATAGTAGCGGGCCTGATCGTAACGGGGGTACTGGCGTCTTTCTTAAAATAATAAAGCCCCGGATTTTCCGGAGTTTATATAAAAGGGATGCCGTCTAATGTTCAGGGCATCCGCATATTTTAATGTGTTTTCAACCGTTCAGCTCGTTCAAAAACGAGGAGTAATCGACCACTATCTGTATGAGGGAGTATTTCAGGTCTGAGGAAAATTCAGCGGCGGAAGAAGAGACGGACGCGGGCAGCCCGTTTATCGTGCTGCTGAATTTTTGCATATAAGAGCGCAGGCTCCGCATAGAGCTTTCCTCCGACGTTACAGCGGACTCAAAATTACCTGCGGCCGTCGCAACGTTCTGCTTGAGATCCGAGATAGCCTGTTCGACGTTGCTGCCTTTGTCGGCGTCGAAAACTATCTGCTGAAGTTCGCTTACCGTTTTTGGCACGATATCGAAGCACGCTTTTACCGCGGCTATCTGGTTCTGTTCGGCGCCTATCTTGAACTTCAGAGAACCCGATTTTAAGTTGAATATAGTCGCGTCTATGCTTTGCTGCTTTAGTGAAGTTTTTACCTCGTTGGCGTCGTCGGAACTAATATAACCGGCTATAAGCACTCTGTAAAGGCTTCCGTCGTAGGCGATGTAACCTGCGCCTCCCTGAGACTGAAGCGCCGACGCAGCCGACTTCGCGTTGGATTCATCCGAATAAGCGCCTGTCTGCAGCGCGTACAAAGCAACTTCCTGTGCGGTTATCTCTTCTTCCGCGCGTATCCCCGAAGCGCCGGGCAGATCGACTACTCCCATGGTTTCACTCGGTGACACAGTATCCGTGACCACGGAATTTGTCGGGGTAGCCGCGCTGGATACGCCGTTGTTGAATACGGGGTCTATTATATTGTCCGCGATCCAGCTGCCGGCCGCGCCGGCTCCTATAAGATAAGCGGCTATCCCCAGTATTATTATAACGATAAAAAGATTAGTAAAGCGTCTTTTCTTAATTGGCGGCTTTGTCGCCATTCTTGAGTACCTCATATCTTCCTCCTTATCCCATGCTATACAAATCTATATG
>CAZJOS010000141.1:0-6589 GCA_964547655.1 uncultured Christensenellaceae bacterium | reverse complement strand
GTAATTTCTTTTAGGTACAGGTGTTTGCAGATCATCCAATTTATAACCGAGGGCAACTCCGGCATAAGGCTCATATCCCGCGGGGATCCCAATTTTTTCGGCTTCGCCTTCTTTTTTAAAGCAAAATACCGCGAGGCCGAGCCAGATCGAGCCTATACCCATGCTTTGTGCCGCAATGAGCATGTTCTCAATTGCCGCTGCGCACTCGTCGCGCCATGTTGAGGCGGAAGTCCTGCCCGATACTATTATCAGCGTCGGAGCTTTGTAGGAAACGTGGAATTCCGGGTCTGTCCCCAGCGCCTTTATCCACCCGATATCGGTTCCGGCCATTACTTCCTTGGAAACGTCGCTGATGTGCCGGATGACGTCTTCATCCTGTATTATTGTGAAATGCCATGGCTGGCCGTTATGCGCGGTCGGCGCGTATATGCCTGCCTCGATTATAAGGTCAAGCTCCTCCTGCTTTATCTGCTCCGGGCGGAAAGACCTTACGCTCCTTCTGCTTTTGATCGCGTTCAATACTTCGTTCATTATTATGCCTCCATACTTGTTTTTTTTAACCGGTATAGTACAATGATATTGCATATGGATTATTCTTCAAGTACGCACATTATTATTACATAGTCATAAAAATGAGACTATTGGAAGATAGCGAGGGTTTTAATGTCAGACCAAAACAGCAATAAACAGTTTTGCCCCGTGGCCGTAACGCAGGAAATAATTATGGGCAAGTGGAAGCTCGAGATATTATGGGTAATAAGCCAGAAGACAAGAAGGTTCAGCGAGCTTCAGAGGCTTATGCCCAAAGTTGCGCGTGGGGTGCTCACCCGGCAATTGAGGGAGCTTGAAAGTGACATGCTCGTTCACAGGGAGGTATACAGGCAGGTGCCGCCTAAAGTGGAGTATTCCCTCACCGAAACGGGCGAGAGCTTTGTGCCCGTTATGAAACACATAATGGAATGGGGCGTCGGATATATCCGGGAAGTTAAGGACCGCGATATGGATGTTTGCATGTCCGACAGGCTTTTATGCAGCAGGTGCCAGGAGGCCCGGAACGGCATCGAGTGAAGCAACCGGCTACGATTTGCAATAAAAATATGGAGAGTATAATAAGAACTGCCATAGAGAAAAGAAAGCCTTCGATACAGGGAAGCCTATGCCTTCCGACTATAAATTGGTCTCGGGGACAGACGGTTATTTTCCACTAAAAGAAGGCGAGCAGGTACTGCTGTTTCTTACCGACGCTACCGGTTTTTTAGATAGCGCAAAAGGGCCGGCATTCTCTATATGGGGGGCTTACGACGGTAAGCTGTTCCTGCAGCCTGACGGCGTGACGTATGCAAACCCGCTGCCTTCGAATAACGGCAAGCTGAAATTCGGTGAAGGAAAACTGAAAATCACGGTTGACGAATTAAAGACAAAAGTAAAAGATCAGAAGTGAGTTAGACAGCAATAGCAAACAGCCCTTTGCCGCCGGCAAAGGGCTGTTTTTATCTGCTGTTTTTACGTATTCTCTTCTTTCAGCGCGTCGAGTATGTTCTCTTTTTTGATCTTCGAGGTAGAATACCACATCGTTACGAGAACGATGACGAGTATCATAGCCACCGCGAAACCGTAGCTTGCCCACGGGAGCGTGAACGCGGATTCGAGTACCGAGCGCTCTATGCCGAACAGCAGGTAAGCGACGGCGACGCTTATGGGCAGGCCGTATAGCAGCCCCTTGAGGCCATAAAATATGCTCTCGAAACGTATCATCCTGTTAAAGCCCTTTGGCGACATGCCCACCGAGCGCAGCATTGCAAACTCCCTGCGCCTAAGAGCGATATTCGTGGAAACGGTGTTGAATATATTGGCGATGCATATGAGGCTTATGAGTATTATAAACCCGTATACGAATATCCCGAGGAACAGCTGCAGGTTTTGCTCGGAGCGCGACGCGCTCTTTATATTGTGCACATACGATACCGACGTATTATTCTGCGTCATGTCCGTTATGCTTTTCTCCAGGCTCTGATCGTTATCAGTGGTAAGGAACGTTATGCGCTGGATATCCTGAAGCTCAACAGAAGTCATACCATTTGTAAGATTATCGAAGACCGGCTTTGACACGACGAACACAGCGCTTGTAAAGTTTTGCATAAATATACCCATCGGACGCTCCCCGGTTACAGCGCCTACCGTAAAATCAAACTGCTGTTCGGGAGAGGAAGTTGGGCTGAAGGAAACCCGCCTGCCGGGCTTTAAATTCAATATGTCTCCGGCAACCTTCTTCATAACGCCTTTTTCTGTGGGTAAGTAATCCTGCGCGTGGTTGATGAGTATAGCTTTCGGATTTTGCGGATCGGAATATTCTTCTGCGTTTACTCCGGCTGCCTGCGCGTAGCGGCCGAAGCTGCTGTCGTCCAAACAGACTATATTTACATAAAAGCTGGTCTTGCTGTCCTCAGGGATATTATATATCTTCGCGTATTCGCTCAAGTCTTCTTCATTGAGAGGTACAGCGCCGGAAAGCTGCGTCATTTCCGTGTAATCCCTGACTTCGCCGAGCGATACTATGCTCTTGTCGATCTTATCCCTCTCTGAATCCGGTATTGCCGGATAGTGGACCGAGATATCATAGTTGTACCCATCGTAGGAAACGCCCGTAAGCCTTCCTGTGACCTGCGTATATGAAGACACGGTGAGAAACAGCACGAGGCTTATGGCGAGCGACACTATGGTAGCGCGGTATTTCTTGCGGCTGCGCTTTAAGTTTTTAAGAGCGATCTCCGCCTCGAACCCGAACAGGCGGCGCGAAAGCCGCGACGTTTTTACTGCCCGGTGCGAGAGCCTGACTTCTTTCGTCTGCCTTATGGCGTCTATGGGCGTTATCTTCGAAGCGCGCTTTGCGGGCAGCCACGCGGAAACGAATATGGTAACTGCGGAGAGAACGACCGTAGCGGCTATTGCCCAAAGGGGTACGATGAGAGTAAGCCTCACGCCTTCAGACAGGCTTATAAAGCTGTCAAGCAGCGGCTGTATAGCCGCAAGCGTTATCCCTATCCCCGCTATGCCGAAGATTATACCCAAAGGAATACCGATGAGCCCGAGAAAAAAGCCCTCGAAATATACGCTGGCGCGCTTCTGCCGTTTCGTTGCGCCTACGCTGGCAAGGAGTCCTAATTGCTTAGAACGCTCAGATACGGATATGGCAAAAGCGTTGTATATAAGCGAGACTGACGCGACGATTATTATAAGTATTATAACGGCCATGAAGATCTGCAGGAACGAGTAAACGTTGTCGTAGGCGACTATGCCGTAATAGCGCAGCAGCTCGTCGTTGAAAATACCGCCTTTCGCATTTGCCTTCTCAGCCAATGCCGTCATTTTTTCGTATATGCCGCGGTCTATATTCGCGGCGGTAAGAAAAACGCTGACCGTGTCGCCCGGCGCCAATACAGACGGATCAAGGAAGCCTATAACGCCGTAACCCGCCGACCAGCTGTATTCAAAACTCGGCGGCTGTATAATACCCACGACTGTGTATTTGACTTTACCGCCCGGCACGAACGATTCGGTAACTGTGCGCTGCCCGTCGGGCGACACCTCGTAATTATAAGACATATTTTCTTCGAGCACGGTCCCGTCTTCTGCTACGCGCTGCCCTGTCTGAACGTCAAGCGTATCGCCTACAGCGAGCCTGACGCCGCCTGTTTTTTCCAGGCTTTCGGAAACTACAGCTTCTCCCGCCTTTTCAGGCAGCCGGCCGGACACCAGACGGACAGACATCTGTCCGAATCCTTCGGCGCTGTACTCGCGGATGCAAACATACGGTTTCGATTCGTTGTCCGATCCGAAATACGCATATCCTATATCGCGGCTGAGTATCGCTTTGTCAACATCGCCGCTTTCGGTGATAACGGATAAATTTTGAGCAGGCACGCCCTTTATCTCCGCGTGCCAGTTGCCGCTTTCGGCTATCGTGCTGCGCTGTATCATGCCGACGAGCGACGAAACGAACACGGTGACTGCGGTCAGCATAGCGGCGGAAATTATTATACCTATTATCGTGACGGCGGTACGCTTTTTATTCTGCTTTAAGCTCTTCAGCGTGAATTTGCGTATGACGTTCATTTGCGTATCACCTCGTCTTTGGTGATGCGCCCGTCTTCTATGTTTATTATGCGGTCGGCTTTAAGCGCCGTTTGATGGTCGTGCGTTACGAGAATGAGCGTCTGGTTGTACTTCTTATTAGACATGCGCAGCAGGTCTATTATGTCTTCGCTGTTTTTGCTGTCAAGGTTGCCTGTGGGCTCGTCGGCCAGCACAAGCGCGGGGCTGTTAATAAGCGCGCGTCCTATCGACACCCTCTGCTGCTGTCCGCCCGAGAGCTGGTTGGGCAAATGCTTCCTGCGGTCAACGAGCTTGAGCATTGCCATAATATCGCTTAGCTGAGCGGTGCCCGGTTTGCGCGCGTCGAGAAGAAGCGGAAGAGTTATGTTTTCTTCAACGTCCAGCACGGGTATGAGGTTATAAAACTGGTATATAAGCCCTACCTGGCGGCGGCGGAAGATGGCCAGATTCGTTTCATTAAGCGAGTATATATCTGTATTGTCCACGAACACCTTGCCTGAAGTAGGCCGGTCAACGCCGCCAAGTATATGCAGCAGCGTCGATTTGCCCGAGCCGGACGAGCCAACGACCGCGACGAATTCGCCTTTATTTACCCGAAGCGATACGTTATCCAGCGCTTTTACGGCTGCCTCTCCGCTCCCGTATGTTTTGCTCAGGTTTTCGACCCTCAATATTTCCATAAAGATTCTCCTTGTTTTATTATGCTTTTATAATAATTGAGGAATGTGACAACACCGTGACAAATCGGGTGACAGTTTTGTCATTTTGGAAACCGTATCGTAAAAACACTCCCGCCGGAGCTTGAATTCTTCGCGTCAACGCTGCCGCCCTGCTCTTCTATTATTGCCGCAGCCATCGAGAGGCCTATGCCAACGCTGTCGTCCGAAGCGTTATTTCCGCGGTAAAAGCGGTTGAATATATACGGAAGGTCGCTTTCGCCTATGCCGTTCCCGCTGTCCCGTATGCTTATTTCGGCGTAGAGGGGGTTATCCGAACACGTTATTTCGACCGCGCCGTTTTCCGGAGTGTGCTCCACGCAGTTTTTAAGTATGTTTAAAAGCGCTTCGGCAGTCCATTTCTCGTCGCATAACACCGAAACGCCGTTGTCATCGGCTTTAAACGTCAGGTTTTTGATCTCCGCGGGTATGTGCAAAGGTTCGAGCGCTTTTTCAAGCAGGCGTTTTGCGGGGACACGGCGAATGCTGAAGCCTATAGAATTTGCGTCGAGCTTTGAAAGCTTCAATAGCGACGATACGAGCCACTCGAGCCTCTCGAGCTGCACGCGTATCCTGTCGGTGAACTCCTTTCGCCTGTCTTCGGGCAGGCCCGGGTCGCAAAGCAGGTCGATCATCATGAACATCGACGTTAATGGGGTCTTGAGCTGGTGGGATATGTCCGAGAGCGCCTGGGAAAGCTTAGACTTTTCGCCCCGAAGCGTTTCGTTCTGCTGGCGGAGCATAACGGTCACCTTATAAAGCTCGCTTTTTAATATGGACAGCTCCCCTTCGGTGTTGTCGCGCACGTCAAGCGAGTAGTTCCCGCTGTTTATCTGTTTCAGGTACGTATTAAGCTTTTCTATCTGGGAATACCGCCATCGCGTGAATATATAAAACAATATCAATAGCGTAAGCGATAAAAAGGCTGCAACTATTCCCGCAGTAACGGATATAAAAAAACAGGCGGCCGTGCCCGCCGCGGCAAGCAGCAGAAAAAGCATCGAGAATATCACTATCTCTTTATTACGCAGCAGGCTCATATCAGTCACCCGCCCTGTAACCGAGGCTGCGTACAGTCTGTATTATTTTCGGGTCCTGAGGGTTGTCCTCTATCTTTTCGCGCAGCCGCTTAATATATACGGTAAGCGTGTTGTCGTTTACGAACTCGCCCGCCAAGTCCCATACGGAGAGGAGCTGGCTGCGCGACAATACGCGCCCGGGAGAAGCGGCAAGCGTAAGCAGCAGCTTATACTCAAGCGCGGTCAAAGTTATATCTTCGCCGTTCTTCGTAACTTTCGCCTGTTTTGTGTTTATCTTAACGTCCGCTATGCATATCTCATCGCCGGCTTCCCTGTCGCTGCGGCGCATTACCGTGCGCAGGCGCGACATGAGTTCGCGTACGCGGAACGGCTTTGTTATATAATCGTCGGCGCCCATGTCGAGGCCCATAACTACGTTCACCTCGTCGTCGCACGCGGTGAGGAACACGACGGGCTTATCTCCGCCCGCCTTAATTAGCCTGCAGATATCATAGCCGCTGCCGTCGGGCAGCGAGAGGTCGAGTATGGCGATATCGAAAGGCGTTTGGTTAACGGCCGCTTTCGCCTGCGCGGCGGTATACGCGGTTATTACCGCGTAGCCTTCCTGGCGCAGCGAATACTCGAGGCCCATAACTATAGTTTTATCGTCTTCAACCAACAGCACCGTTTTCATAACAGCTTAATTATAGCCGTAATCGGGGAATTTTGCATGACAGTTTT
>CAZJOS010000140.1:4577-6601 GCA_964547655.1 uncultured Christensenellaceae bacterium | reverse complement strand
CGCCTTCCTGTTCTTCCTGTACGTAAGAAATATGATCAGCGCAAAAACCAGCACTATACCCGCAAGCCCGATAACGATAAAAGTCCTCATGGGGTTTTGCTGCCCCTCGCCGCCCGTATCTGTCTGCGGGTTCTGCGGATCATCCGTATCATTGCCGGTGTCTCCGGGCGTCGGTTCAGGCTTTTGTTCAATTACGAGAGGTATCTCAAAATCTATCATCCGTCCGTCGGCGTTCAGCCGCAAGTACATTGTGTACGTGCCTTCTTCAAAAGGTTTATCGCCCCATGGTATCAGGTATTTGAATCTCGTCATCGGCGCCATCTTAAAAGTTTCTATACTTCCTTCTTTAATTACGTTGTCTTGTTTGTCTTTGACCTGATAAGTGCCCGAGATATTCTTTTCGATGATCGCCGCTTCGTTTGATATCCAAACGCCTAAACTCTTGCTGTTTTCATTAAACTCCGGCTCCCCGACCTTGATGGAAGTTTGATCTTTTTCAGTAAGGTCTATCTGTATCGCATAAGTAATAGCCTGATAATTATCTATTAATATTGAGCTGTGTGCTTCCTGAGTCCCGGCAAAGACAACGAACTGTATGCCGCCGAGCAATGTGCCTTTGTTTATATCCGGCACTGAAACATTGATCTCTATCTCCTGCGATTGCTCCGGCTGTAATGTTATCTGACCGGTTACATTGATATACTGAGCAACACCGTGCTTACCATCTACAAGGGTATATTGTTTGGAATCGACTTCGTCGGGTTTTTGATAAAATATCCCCTGCAATCCGCTATAGGCATCCAACTGCACAGCTTTAATCTCGATCGGCTTGTCAATAATATTTGTCAGCTTTGCTTTCAATGTTATTTTTTCTCCGGGCTTTCCCGGAACATGGTAATACCCGGGGTCGTCTATACTATTTTCGGGGGGGATTATTACAACAGTAAAAGGGTAACCTTCGTATCCGTCGGCTTTGCCGGATATCGTCAAAACCGTCAAGATCGTAAGAATGGCCAGCAGTAAAACACATATTCGCTTCATAATTTTTATCATTTTTATCGTTATGACCTCATTATATTATCAGTTTTCTAATTTATAATTACCCTAGATGATTGCTCTAAAACAATCACAAGACATATAGTAAATAACATTCTAAAACTATTGATTTTAATCTCGTATAAAAAAGCATGCCTGCGGCGCACTGGCATGCTTTATAACGTACTTAAGCTGGCAGAAAATTACGGCGTTATAACCATGTTAGTCGTTGCATCCGCTTTATATATTGTGGCATACGCGTTTGCGGGTACTGTCAAAACCACGCTCCAAAAGGCATTGTAGCTGCCCATTCCTTCGCCTGTTGGAGCAGTCATCAAATTTATTGGGTCGCCCGTGTCCAGTGGCGTACCCTCTATAGCAGTTACATTTATATTGGTTGCCGGAGAAGATGTAAAATCAGCTTCCCCAACTCCCATGTTTGAAGCCATTGTAATTGATTCTTCAGGCAGCGATTTCTCGCTCCCGTCTGTAACATAAGCCTCAGCTACGGTATCATATTCCCTAAGATTCGTAAGGGTAAGCGTCATTGTCCATCCCGCTCCTGTGCCTCTCCCGTCAGTAATATTCATTATGCTCCATCCTACGGCAGCGGTCTCTTGCTCATGGCCGTTTAACGTTACATCTGGAAATTCAGCAACCGTAAACGTTCCTCCTGACACTGAGCCTCCCTCAAGGGTAACTCCCGTCTCTGCTTCTGCAAAGACGGTGACCGCAGCCATCGTCACAAGCAGAATTACAACCAAAATAGAAGTGATAAGTTTTTTCTTCATTGAGCTTTTCCGTTTCATTTTTCGTCTCCCCTCCTTTGTATCCCCTGATAGCTCCTGCTTTTCAGGCCCCCGTTAAACATAATAACCTTCTAAAGCGAAGGAGCATTGTTTTCGGGTCTCGGTAACTGGCTGGCTTAGCATAATGCTTTAGCCCCTTTAGCTTTGCGCCGCCACTTTTCAATGGTTTAGCCTTTATCG
>CAZJOS010000140.1:0-4477 GCA_964547655.1 uncultured Christensenellaceae bacterium | reverse complement strand
TTCTATTATCCTCTTAAGTTCTTCAGGTTTATCAAAATCAGGCTGTGCGGCGATGATCGTTTCGATAATAGAATCCACCCCGGGGCTTACTTTCGAGAGTTTATATTTGCCGGTATCCTTTTTCTTAAGCGATTCTATATAATCTGCCTGCACCTGCCGGTTGCTTCCCGCCAGCCACGCCTCAAACCTGCACTCTTCATGCAGGAAAACTATAGCGGCTTTTAGTTTCATATCTCTTAACGCGGCCGGAGTAAAAGCAAAGTATGTCATGTCCATATATCCGAAATACAGGGCGCTCGCGGAATATTCAGGGTATTTGCCTTCGAGATAAGCTTTCAGTTCCGACATAAAAGTCATTATCCCTTTATAGGCTTTTTGTATTGTACCCTTGCCCAGTTGGTTCGTATACTCCCTGATATCGTCGTTTAACGATCCCATATTTCACCCCACACGATTTTTGTTTCCGTCATACTGTAAAGTCAAGCTATTATAACATATCTGCTATATTGATATAAGACAAAAAGTGATCTCATAATAGGATGATCATGGAAGCCATTCGCTCCGCAAATATCAAAGGGGGCATAAGGAAAAGAGCAGATCAGGAAGATACGGGAGCATCGGCCACAGATATACCGTCGACTTTTATCATGTTTTTTGCCCAGTGGCCCGCGCGTATAACAAGCACGCCTATGATGCATTTTAATACGTCTGTCAGATAGCATAGCGGATAGACCAGCTCGATGCTGAACCCGGTATAGTGCACCATAAAATATGCGTACGGCACACAGATTGCCCATGTATAAACGCTGTCGAAAAGCACTGTTATAAACATCTTTCCTCCGGCGCGCATCGAGAAATAACAGCAATGTATCACCGCGTTAAACGCCATATACACCGCGCTTGTGCGCAGGAATATCACCGCAAGCTGCCGGGCTTCTTCGGCAACGTCATTATATATACCGGATATAAAACCCGCGCATACAGCCAGCGCCGCCGCGATAACGGCGCAAACACCGGCGCTTAAGAAAACGAGTTTCCAGACATAGCGTTTTGCCAGCTGTATGTTATCTGCGCCAAGAGCCTGGCCGACCATAACGGCGACCGCCGTGCCCATCGATATAAGAAACACGTTAAACAGGTTTGTGATGGTACTGGCTATGTTAAGACCGGCTACTACCATCAAACCGCGGGTCGAGAAGACCTGCATCAGCGTTGTCATACCGAGAGACCACAGCAGTTCGTTGACCAGCAGCGGTATTCCTTTTTGGGCAATGCCGGCCGCCAGCTTCTTGGTGACGCGGAGAGAGCGGTAAACTCCCTTCATGAAGAAAAACTCTTTTCGGCGGGTGTGCGTCCAAATAACCACGATGCCCAATTCGACAAAGCGGCTTATCACGGTGGCTATGGCCGCGCCCATTACTCCAAGCTCGGGAAAACCGAGCTTGCCGTATATCAGAAGGTAATTAAAGACAAGGTTTATAAGCAAAGCCGAGATGCTTGCCGCCATGGGCAGAAAAGTCTTGCCCGTTTCACGAAGCGTGCCGCTGTAGCATTGAGTGAGCGCAAAAGGAAGCAATCCCCAGAGCATCACAGAGAGATATTGTTTGCCGTAAGACAGCATCGCTTCAGCGTCGGCAGCGGCGCCTTCACCCTTAAGGAATAATGAAATTATCGGTTCTGCGAAGAGAGCCATAACGCATGCGGCAACAGCCGTGATGCCGAACGCGATGAAAAGCTTGAACCGGAAAGTCTGGCGCAGCCCTTCCCAGTCCTTCGCGCCGGCGAACTGCGCTCCGTAGATCCCAGCCCCGGAGACTGCCCCGAAAACAGCCAGGTTGAATACGAATATCAGCTGATTGGCTATGGCTACTCCTGACATCTGCGCCGTGCCAACCTGGCCGACCATCACGTTATCCAGCAGGTTGACAAGGGTCGTTATCGTTTTTTGCGCTATCACCGGTAAAACAAGCGTCAATACCGTACGGTAAAACCTTCTGTCGCCTATAAAAGTATCTATAAAGCGGTTTTTTATTCCGCCCGAATAAGTTTTCATAATGCTCATCTTTCAACAGAATAACTCCGTGATTTTATCATACGGGAAGGCAGGAAGCAAGCGGTGAAATACGCCAAAACAGCGGAAAAAAACGCTGCGGCGATATGATAATTAAAACTATTGATCTTCGTACTTTTAAGTCTTTGTTTTAAGGTCTGTCCCGGCAATAGAATTCTTGAATATCTTTATGGCGTTATCCATATAGAAGAAATACGTCTATCATACAGCACTTTTAAACGGTATATTAAAAACACTCAATGCTTTGCGTTTATACTGTAGGCTATACCCAGGCTGTCCGTATTGCCGGCGATTATATCCCGATACGATTCCCTGTTCCTTTTCAGCCACAGGTCAGCATACCAGCAGCTTGCAGCGGCCTTAAGCCCTTTCTCTCTGAGATGTTTAGCGAGAGCTGCCATCATTTCCGCAGCCAGCCCCCTGCCCCTTAAAGCGGGAATAACGTAAGTATGATCAATATTAACGATGTCGCTGCCCACTTGCTTAAACGTTGCTTCCGCCAGCAGCGCGCCTTCCTCATCCGTTCCATATACGCGCTCTTCCTCATATTTCCATTCCATATCTACCTCTTCAGGAAAATTAGTATATAATCTTCAACGGCTTATAACCTTCCGGTAATTCTTCTTCGCTTAAGAATTTGAAATTTTCATCGCGCAGTATCGGCAAAAATACTTCGTAAGGGATTTTCGAAAATTCGCATGCGTAATTGCTTGACCCGAACCACATCCCCGCTTTGCTGTGCAGATTCAGCCCCCGGGCGAATTTAGTATAGTTGGAGCAATCGTGGACCGCCATGTCCCACTTCTCTTCACCGGCTGTTTTCATAAATTTCAGCGTAAGGTCCCTGCTCCAAACAGGAGATATATAGCCGTGCCTGCAGATATACATGTTTTCCCCGAAGTAATTGCCTATGTTGTTTTCGTTCAAATGCAATTCGGCGCAGTTGATAAAGTCGAGCCCTGTATTCAGGATCGCCTGCTTTTTTCTGAAAAACGCTTCATAAAATTCCGGCGTCATAGGCGTTTCGATTCCCACGCTTTCAATATGCTTTTTCGCTGTGCCGATATTCTTTATGACTTTATCCGAACAATCTGAAGCGCCGAGGTTGAAGCGTATCTCGTTAAGGCCGGCTTCGCCTAAAGCTTTTAGTGTTTCTTCCATGGCCAGTGTCCCGTTTGTATATAAATGCTGATATACCCCCGCGCTCTTGAATTTTTTTATTACCGCATAGTATTTTTCGATCTCCATGAAAGGCTCAAGATAAACGTAGGAAATGCCGGTTGGCTTCTCATAGACGGACAGGAGCAGATCGATATCTTTCTCATAGAATTTAGTGCCCCCTATCTCCCACATGCCTTCGCCGACCGGCTCGATATCCTCCAGTTCTCCGTAGTCGTAGCAGAAGCTGCAACCTAAGTTGCACTTGTTCGTTTTCCTTACCGCGCAGAGGCCGTTCCCCAAAAGGCAGGAGCGGCACCCCTTTGGGAACTTGCTTTCGTTCCCAACATAATAAGTCCTTCCCCCCAGCGTTTTAAGGCCGCTTATTTCCGACATCAGTTTTTCGTTTCTTTGATCTACAGCGGCTTCTATCTGCGCGAATGTCGAGTAAACTATCTCCTGCTGTTTTGCGGTAAGCTCCTCTTCTTCGGGCAGCATCGAAAAAAACTCAAACCACTGAAGCGCGTCTTTTTTCGAGATCTTCATAACGTACCCCCCTTATTGCCCAAAGTATCAGTCGTTGATCGCCTCGATGCCTTGCCTTTTTAGTTCGTCAAGACGATCCCTCATATTTTGTAGCACTTCCGGAGAGTGCCCTTCCCAGCCCGTTACCTCGCCTGTTACTTTAAGCGGCTGCCGGGTGCGGTAGGATCTCGTCGGGTTTCCCGGAAATTTCTTATCCGTAAGATTTGGGTCGTCCTCAAACGCGCCGGTTGGCTCTACGCTATAGATTCGGCCTTTTCCCTCTCCCGCAGCCAGTTCAGCTCCCCACACTGCCGCATCAAGTGTCGCGGTCAGATACACGAAATTTGCCTTCTTTCGCTCACCGAAATTAGAGCTGTAACCGGGTTCCAGCAAGTCTCCCGGCTTCAATTCCGCTTTCGTGCCGTGGTAGAAAGGCCCTTTGTCCAATACTTTATCGTTATTCATTTTCCATTCTTTCTTTAGCAATATGGTACTTATGGATAAACGCTTCATCGCCCAGCCCTCCCCACGACAGGCTGACAGCTGCGATCCTGTCTCCTCTTTTTAACCTCTCTGGCTTTACCATTTTTAATTTATCCCTCACCGCTATATTAAACAACAAGCAGTTGCTTTTCTGCCGCGCTTGCATATCAGGGCAGCAATGCCATTAATATTCTACACCATATGCGCAGTGAAAACAAAACCTCTTACGGTTTATCATTC
>CAZJOS010000139.1:0-6614 GCA_964547655.1 uncultured Christensenellaceae bacterium | reverse complement strand
GCTCCCGTTCGATTCCTCCATTACAATTCCAAAACAAACGGCCCCGCGAGGGGGCCGTTTGTTTTGGAGCGGGTGAAGGGAATCGAACCCTCGTATCTAGCTTGGGAAGCTAGAACTCTGCCATTGAGTTACACCCGCAAAGTATTAAATATTATAGCATAACCCGGCGGTTTTGCAACACCGTTTTTACAGCTCCGAATCGTTGCCGCACACGAAATAATTCAGGCGCATACATTATTTACGGAAGGAATAGTGGAAACATTCGCCATTATGTTTTCAGCACTTAAAGGAATCTCGTTTCTATCGTTCATCGCTTTGGCGATGAAGGGCACTGAATAGCCAGGGAGGTAAAACATATTATGGATGATGCAAGCTGTTTACAACTCGAAGGTTATCGATTTACTCTTAAAGGCTGCTGCCGCTCGAGGGGCAAAACTACTATTATAGTAGGAGTCAAAGGCGACGGGACCGCCGCTTCGCCGCTCACAAGCTGGCTGCTGGAAGTATCCCCAAACGACAAATCGCAAGAATTGAACCTGTCATCCTGCGAAAAAAGAAAAGGTAACGGCCCATGGGCGCCCGCAGCGGCGCAAAATACCACATATGAGCTTACGGGCGATCTGGGGCTGTCGGGAATAATCATCGAAGAGCGCGTAAGCAGCCTTGAAGAAGCTTCCGAAACCGAATTCCGCATGATATTCGACAAGGGCTTTAGCTGCGGCGGCGTCCGCATTGCGTACATATCGGGAGAAGACGTGTTTTGCTCGGATAAAATATTAGCTCCCCTGCCCCCTGAAGTCTGCTGGCTTACTCCGCTTAAGAAGACGTTTTGCCTTTATCTCGTGGTGTCGGACGGTTACAGGCCAGAAGGTACGTGTAAGATAAACGTTTCGGTGGTCAAGCGGGCGGCATACCTCGTCCACGAAAAGGGCGCCTTTTGCGTCGACAACGCGGCTAACGCCGATATCCCGGCTATAAAGCCCGTAAAGACCAACATAATAGGAAGCATGAAGGTTTTCGCTTCAGTGCCCTTGAAAAACTCGCATGCAGCCGGCGACCCCGTTGAAACCAGCGCCTGCGATTGCTTTGACTTAAACGATATAATCTGCTATTCCGACGAAGGGGCTGCCGATATGAAAGACATATCGATATATCCCGACAGAAAGAGTTTTGAATTGACGCCGCTCAATTCTCGCTGCGGTAAATCGGTATACCGGCTTGACGGCGAGTGTGTAATAGACTGCAGAGACTGCTGATAAAAAACACGCTAAAAATCCGGGGCGAAACACCTCAAATCGTTTCTTTGAGGTGTTCCTGTATATCAGCAATTTTAAACGGACCATACAATAAGCAATACCGCAAATAGTATTGATCGCATTACCTGATACCCGGGATATGTGGCTGACCATACGGACATTCGCTTACGCATCGCGAACAGATGTGGAAAGTATGGTCGTCAAAACACGTCTGATTAAATAATCGCACAGATGATTCAGGCTTGATTGATCTCAGCGTAAAAAAGCGGATCTTGGGAAGAAACCTCGTTTTTGAAGTATAATAAAGGCATTTCATGATATTGACCCTGCGTTCCCGGGAGTCTATCGCACTGACGGGACATACGCTGCTGCATATGTCGCACCCTTCAGGGCAATCACTCTCAGGAATATCGGGCTCGCGGACAGGAGTAATATCAGCGTTGGTCAAAACAGCTCCCAACATCATTCGCGGTCCGTACAAAGAATTCAGCAAGAGGCCGTTTTTTCCTATGAATCCGATTCCCGTCAAGCGGCCGATATCGAGTTGATTTAAATGCCCGGCGAATTCTTTTTTCGAATTGTATCTCGCCGGGAGACAACCGTGCACCGGCAGAGCAGTATATCCGCTTTTCTCCAATAAAATAGAAATGTTAAGAGAATGAGTATCAAGCTGGCGGTACATGAGATTTTGCGTTCTCCATACAAATTCGCTGTTGAATTGTAAACAAGAATAAACTCCATATGGTACTGGCAGAGCAAAACTGATCATGCTTTTAGCATCGTTCATGTAATCATTCGGCCTGTACCCGGGCGGGACGCCATCCATCAGGGAAGAGGCATTGATTCCATATACCTCTATATCCTCTTTTTTAAAATAGGTGGCTACCTTTTCAGATATATCCTCTCCCATAATTCCCACCCTTCAGCATTTTTTATAAGATTATTCCAGAGTCTGTGTTGTGTCAATATATATTGCTGTTATTTAACAAATAGTTTATAAAAAAACAGACCACGCAAATGATCTGTTTATTGGGTATACATGCTTTATCCCTTAATAGCCTTATCGAGTATTTCTTCATAATACTTCTGCGGCCTCACGCCCACGGCGCTGCCTACTACTTTGCCGTTTTTTATTACATAAACTGTAGGGATGCTCATTATGCCGAACTGTTCGGCAAGAGAGCGCTGTTCGTCTATGTTCACCTTTCCTATAACGGCTGAGCCTTCATATTTTTTCGAAAGGTTTTCTATCGAAGGCCCTACCATCATGCAGGGCGCGCACCACGTTGCCCAGAAATCGAGCAATACCGGTTTGTCGGTGTTCATTATATCTTTAAAGTTTTCTGCTGTGACCTGTTTCGCCATATCTTATTATCCTCCTCAGGGTTGTAGTATACTTTATTTCCCCTTTACTTATTTAAGAATAAGATACGGCGGTTTTTTTATCTGTGATATTGTTCCATTTACCCAGATTATTTTAAAATAATTTTTCCGCGCTCCAATCTTATAATGTTTTTCTCAGCCATCTTCTTAAGCTGCCGAGTTATGACTTCCCTTGAAGAACCGAGGTCGATAGCCATCTTCTCGTGCGTTGTCTTTATCTCGCCTTTATCGCCCGCGTTCTGCTTCAAATATTCCAGTATCCTATCTTCTATGCTTATGAATATAAGCATCTCTATTGTTTCCATAGACATAATGAGCTTTTGCGCAAGCGCGTTAAAAACGTATTTTTTAAACGCTTCGCTCCTGCTGAATAAATCCCTGAAAACATCCGGCGAGATCATATATATAGTGCTGTCTTTCTCGGCCTCGATAGAAAAATCGTACTCTACGTCGCCCATGGCGCACACCGCCGCAAGTATGCATACCTCGCCCCCGCTTATACGGTACAGCGTAACTTCCCGCCCTTTGTCGGAAATGCGGAACAATCGCAGGCTGCCTTTCGTGATCAGCGGCACTCCGTTGCAGCGGTTGTTGTCGCCCACCATTATCTGGCCCTTGCCTAGTTCTTTCTTTATTGCGGTTTCCCGCAGGAGCTTTTTGTCCGCCTCGCTCATTTTCGTGTAAAACTCAAACATCTCTAATATATCTTTCATGGAAAACCTCCATTACCGATAATATTCCTCTAATCAGATTATAATGTTTGTTTGGTTAACATTCCAGCGTTTTATAATAAATCCGTTGATAAAATCTGCCGCTATGTGTATAATAATGTCACAATTTGCAGGTAATATTATGAGAAAAGTAATTGTATTTGCTTTATTATCTATAACCCTAACGTTTTGCGCCTGTGCTTCCGAAGCCGATAAATACGGCGGCGGCATCGTCTTACACGGCGATATGCCCGTGCCCGCCAACCTTGTCGAATGCTACGCGAAAGAGAATATCGTATACGTCACTAAAAGCGGCAAGAAATATCACAGGGAAAACTGCCCTTACCTTAAGTCGTCTAAAATAATGATATCGCTCGAGCAGGCAATAATGGAAGGGAAAGAGCCGTGCAGCAAATGCTTCGGCAGCGGCGGCAATTGATCCGGCAGATCACTCTTTCATATTGTGAAATCTCTTCGCTTCAACCAGATACCTAAGTATCAGTTTATGCGGGTCTTCAGGGGTCGAAATTACCTGCGGCTGAAAGAGCGTCGCTACGTAGAATCGATTGCTTTTAAGTTCAAGCGCCCGTACGTCGCCGCTTTCGTCCGTGCCGGACGCGGTAAAACCGCTTTTCTCAAATGCGTCCCTGAACTTGGGGCTGAGCCCATAGCTGCAGCTGAAAAACTCTTCGATAGCTTCCGTACCGTAAGCTTCCCGCACAAAAGACCCCTCTTTGAGTAAGACCCTGCCCGACTTGCCCTTTATAGAGCAGACGAGCGCGGTCACTACCATCTCAGGCGCCTTAGGATCGAGCTCTTCATGCCCGGCGCCCCTTATCCCCAGAACGTTTATCGCGTATTCCAGCACGGCGTGCTGGCATCCTCCGCAGGTGCCCAAAAACGGGACACCCTGCTCCCGTGCGAACCTTATGCCGTTTATCGCGCCCGCAAAGCTTTTATACGGGCTCCCCGGCGCTCCCCAGAGCGCGTCATATTCCGATAGCCCGCCGATATCTCCTTCAAGGCCTTCGGTAGGCAGCCATACTGCTTCGGCCTTCAATGATAAACGCTCGCCGCAGTGCCTTATCGCTTCGTTTATAGCAATATGGTAGGGCTTGTTTTCATTATAATCACCTATAATGCCGATACGTATATGATAGCTCACTTTATTCCACCTTGCTAAGTTTTCATTTCTGCAATCGCCATATCGCCGTCAATATTGACCGGACCGGCGTTAAAGCTTCGTTTCTTTTTATTTCAATTTTGGTTTATATATCTTAATGTATGCGGACACACCGCAATACACCTGCCGCACAGTGTAATCTTGATGCCGAACCCTTTGTTAGAACGTTCACGGGCAGTTTTTCTGCAAAAATCAGCCTTAAAGAACTCGTCTCTGGGAAGATTGGGAGACCAGGTCTTGCCTGAAACCGCGCCTGCCGGGCAAGCAGTCATACAGGCCGAGCAGTCTGCGCATTCAGATGCGTTGACCGGCTTTGATGTTTTAAGCGGCGCATCCGTGAATACAGGCGCTATCCTGACGGCGGAACCGTATTCCCTGGTAACGAGCAGAGCGCATTTACCTATCCACCCGAGGCCCGCCCTTGTGGCGACGGTCTTATGGGGAATAATATCTTTGTAGAATGTTTCCGATTCCTGCATATATGTGGGTTTGTTTGCTATCGCTTTATACCCTAAACTTAAAAGAACCTGTGATCCAAGCGATGTCAATCTTTCGAGTTTTGCGTTCAGTTCGTTATACAGGTCGTAATACTCTCTTGTGGGCATATCGGCAATACCCCTGATCACGTGTTTCGGGTACTTAACCGCCACCGCGATACCGACCGGCATATTCCACCGCTTTTCGGGAGAAAACTCCGTAAGGTCGCCGACACCGACCAGATCGGCTCCATGGCAAAGAAGCTCTTCTTTTATGAACCCGGTCAGATCGTTCATATTGACCCCTTTCAAAACAACTTTTTTACGGCATGTGCTTTGCAGCTTCAGCCGGCGCCAAAACGAAACTCATTTTTTCTCTCTCCGTCATGGTCTCCCCTTTATTCAATTTCCATTATTCTAATCCTTCCGGTTAATCTTAGCATATACTTCTAAACACTTCAATCCGCCGGAAATACAAAAAGGCAGGACTCATCCCACCTTAATAGTCTTATCTCTATTTGTTCGCCTTCGCCCTGTCGCCCTTATCGAGAAGAAATTTCCTGAGGCGTATGCTCTTGGGCGTTACCTCCACAAGCTCGTCTTCCGCTATGAACTCGAGCGACTGCTCGAGCGACAATACCGACGGCGGCGTAAGCTTCAGCGCCTCGTCGGAGCCGGAAGCGCGCATGTTGGTCATCTGCTTTTTCTTGCAGACGTTGATGACTATGTCCTCGATCCGCGCGTTTTCGCCCACAATCATGCCCTCGTACACGTTTATTCCGGGGCCTATGAACAGCCTGCCGCGCTCCTGCGCATTAAAAAGGCCGTATGTCGTAGTCTCTCCCCTCTCGTGCGCTACAAGCGAGCCCCTCTGGCGCTCGGGTATTTCGCCCGCCCAGTCGCGGTAGCCGCTGAATATATGGTTCATCACCCCGTTGCCCTTGGTGTCGGTCATGAACTCGCCGGCATAGCCTATGAGCCCTCTCGCGGGTATGTTGAACTCGAGCCTCGTGGTGCCGCCCTCAGCCTTCATATCCACTATCTCGGCTTTCCTTACGCTCAGCTTTTCCATCACAACGCCCGTATAATCTCCCGGCACGTCTATCATCAAAAGCTCGTACGGCTCCTGCACCTTACCATGCTCTTCTTTCAGTATCACTTTGGGCCTCGAGACGGCGAACTCGTACCCCTCGCGCCTCATGGTCTCTATGAGTATCGAGAGGTGCAATTCACCCCTGCCCGATATCTTGAACGAATCCGTCGTATCCGTCTCTTCCACGCGCAGGCTTACGTTGGTCTCGAGCTCGCGGAAAAGCCTCTCGCGCAGGTTCCTCGACGTTACCCATTTGCCTTCAGACCCCGCGAACGGGCTGTTGTTTACCATGAAGTTCATGGACACCGTGGGCTCGTCTATCTTTACAAAAGGCAGCGGCTCTATATTCTCAGCGTCGCACACCGTTTCGCCTATATTGACCCCGGGTATGCCCGCTATGGCGATTATGTCGCCCATCCTTGCGCTCTCGGTCTCCTTGCGCTTGAGCCCTGAAAACTCGAACAGCTTGGTTATCTTCACGTTCTGCGTGGTGCCGTCGTCTTTGCACAGCAC